>JBIKUS010000011.1:0-28477 GCA_044347425.1 Vampirovibrionales bacterium
CACCGCTCACCACGTAAAAGGGGATACCCTGCGCTTGACAGGTGGCCAGTAACTCGGTAAAGCCTTCTCGCAAAGTAACTTCTGCCCGAACAAAGGCCTCAATTTCGGGGGCAAGGTGGCTGGGGAGCAGGGCAAACAGTTGGCCGATACCCTCACGTAAGCTGAGCGTTTTAGCCTCCAGCATGGCGTGGGCTATGCCCTGCCATTGCGGGGGAGCAAACCGCTCCATCACCATCACCACCACGTCTCTTTGGGTGAGGGTGCCGTCAAAGTCGCAAAACACCACGGGGCGTTGCCCGTTAGGCAGGCGGGTGGGCGGTGTTTTAAGCAGGGGAGGCACCACGTGGGTTAGCCCCTGGCTACAGGCCAAGCTGGGTTGTGTGGCTTCAGCAAGCGAGGGTGCGCTTAGCGTGGTGGGCCTACTCATCCAAATAATACCGCACAGAGGTGACCACTTTGCCCTTTTGAAAGCGTAACAGAGTTTTTAGCAACAACGAGGTTTGGTTGTGCAATAGGTTATGCCAAAACTGCTTGGTCACAAACTCTGGCACGATGATGGTCACCAAGTCATGCTCGTAGCGGGTCTCCACCTCGGTGATATAGTCAAGCAAGGGTTGCGTAATAGAGCGATACGGCGATTTAAGGATGGTGAGCGGCACGCCGCCACCCCAATCGTCCCACGCTTTGGTCAAGTTGCGGGTGGCGGCTGGGTTAATTTCTACGTGTACGGCCTCTACCCTGTCGCTAATGGTGCGGGCGTATTGCAGGGCGGGCAAAGTCCCTCGGTTAAGCGAGGAGACCAGCACCAGCACAGTATGCTCGATGGGCTGGGGGTTGTAGTCTTTTAAATCGGGCAGGCACATTTGCTTGCCAATGGCCTTGTAATGCCCCTTAACGGAGCGAAACAGCCACATGAGCAAGGGGATGGCGACCAGTATCATCCATGCACCCGTGGTAAACTTTTCGACCAATAAGATAAGGGTCACCACGCTGGTCGTCAATGCGCCAAACAGGTTAATAGCGTAGCCTCGCCTCCAGCCTGGTTGTTGGTGCGTGCGGTGGTGCGCCACCATGCCAAACTGCGCCAAACTAAACGAGAGAAATACGCCCACGGCATACAGCGGAATCAGTGCGTGAGTATCAGCACCAAACAAGGCCACCAATACGGCCGAAAGGATGCCTAGAATGAGTATCCCGTTTGAAAACACCAACCTGTCACCTAAGCTCATCAGTTGGCGGGGCAGGTAGCCGTCATCAGCCAAAATACTGGCCAAGCGGGGGAAGCCCGAAAAACAAGTGTTAGCCGCAAAGACTAAAATCACCATGGTAATAAATTGCAGCAGGTAGTAGCCAAAGCTCCCCCCACCAAACACGGCCTTACCCACTTGCGATACCACGGTTTCGGCGTGGTCATACCCTACACCAAAACCAAAGGCCAGCACCGTCATACCAATAAAAATGGCGGCCAACACGGCAGCCATCAGTACTAGGGTTTTGTTGGCATTGTCGGTGGCGGGTTCTTTAAAGGCTTTAACGCCGTTGGCAATCACTTCAATGCCCGTTAACGCTGCACACCCGTGAGAAAAGGCATTGAGCATGGCCAACAATAAGGCCATGCCCACCACCGTCTCGGTAGGTGAGAGCTGGCCAGCCGCTTGGGCTTGTTGTACCAGCTGCAACGGTTGCGCCAAAGACACCAACACCCCTGATTGGAACAACTGCCAGCTACCCCAGCCAATCAGGGCAAACATCGTCCCCATAAACAAGTAGGCGGGGAACACCAGCACACGCCCCGTCTCTTTGACACCCCGTAGGTTAATGAGGGTGATGAATAAAATAAAGAGGATAGCTAACGGCACTTTACTGGCCTGTGGCACCAAGCCCGTTGAGGTTAACGCCGCCACACCCGCCGAAATACTCACGGCCACGGTCAACACGTAATCAATCAGCAAGGCGGAGCCTGCCAATTGACAAGCGGCATCGCCCAAGTTTTCACGCGATACCTCGTACGATCCACCCCCTTGGGGGTAGGTTTGTATCACTTGGCGATACGACAGCACAACAATCAGCATCAGCGTAACAATGGCTAAGGCAATGGGGAGCGAAATAAGGTTGCTTAATGCGGCGTAGGCCGTGGCCGACAGCGCCAACAGAATCTCCTCGGTGGCGTAAGCGGTGGACGATAGCGCATCAGAGGCAAACACGGCCAAGGCCACGGGGATGGAGAGGCGCTCGTGGCGTTCTCGGGTGGAGGCAAGGGGCGTGCCTACCAGCAGGCGTTTTAGGGTAAGTAGCATGGGAAGTGGCATCCTGAAGGGCAAGGGGGCGAACACGTCACCCAACACTCGCCTAGTTTACCTGCTTTACGAACTTTGGGCAAAGGGTAGGTGAAGAGTCCCCCAGTGAGGGCTACCACAACGTAATAAACGTGGCATAATGGTAGCAGTTTAGTTTGCCCACGGCTTAGCCTACCTTTGGAGACACCCCCATGAGCGTTGCCACCCTACCCACCCGCCTGCTACTGGTTGAAGACCACCAAATGACGCTCATGGGGCTTGAGCTGCTCCTACAAAAAGAGACTGATTTTAACGTGGTGGGCAAGGCCACCACTGGCGTAGAAGCCCTTAAACAAGCCGAAACCCTTCACCCTGACGTGGTACTGATGGATATTGGCTTACCCGAGATGGATGGTATTGAGGCCACGCAACGCCTGAAGGCCAGCCAGCCCAGCACCCGTATTTTAATGCTTACCAGTAAAGACAACGAGCAAGACGTGATGGCCGCCCTTGCTGCTGGTGCCGATGGCTATTGCATGAAGGGCATCGGGGCCGAATCGTTAGCGGCGGCAATACGTAGCGTGGCCGAAGGTGCTGCCTACCTAGACCCTGCCATTGCTCGGTTGGTGTTGGGCAAATTTCAGCCTGTTGGGGCGAGTGGGCAAGCTAAAACCTCCGTCACGCTTGGGCAAATGGGCGCATCGGTTGGGGCGGCGCAACAGCAGCCCAGCCTCACGTTAGAATCGCCCCTCACCCCCCGAGAGCTTGAGGTGCTGCACCTGATTGTTGAAGGGTATAGCAACGCCGATATTGCTGGGCAACTGATTATCACCAAAGCCACGGCCAAGGCACACGTGCATAGCATTTTGCAAAAGCTGTGTGTGGATGACCGTACGCAAGCCGCCGTCTTGGCCATGCGTCAGGGTTTGGTGTCGGGTTAGCCCGCCAAAAAGGCTAACTCTGGCGGTAGCTTACGTAAGGGTTTAAAGGTAGGCGTGGTCAGCAAGCACGTCGTAGTGGCCTCGGCTATCAGCACGGTAGGTAGTTCAGCGGGTAAGGAGATACTTTGCACACCTACCCCAAGGACTTTGGCTTGTGTGTCATCCACTTGAAGCACCTGTTGCTCAAACACCAGCCTAGGTAATTTGACAGTCAATGTGGTAACAATCGCCAAGGTGTCGTTTTGCCGAGCCGCCTGCTTATAGCGCACCTGTTGCTCCAACACGGGAAACACCACGGTAGCCGCTTGGGGGGGTTGCAGGGTATAACCTCGCTGTTGTAGCCAGTGGTGGCGGGCATATTCAAGCCATTTGGCGTAAGCACCATGCCACATAATGCCGTAGGCATCGGTATCAAACAGTTGTACTTGCCATGTCAACATCCGCTAAACCTCTAATGGCTGTGCGCCAACAATGCCGTTAGCTCTGCCAAACACTGTTGCGCCTTAGGGGTGGAGGCCAGCGTCTTGCTCACCTGTTGGCAAGCGTGCATCACGCTGCTATGGCTTCGGTGTCCCATCCATGCACCCACTTGGGGGTAACTGGCCTGCAACTGTTGGCGCAACAGGTAACATGCCCATTGCCGTGCCTGCACGTGCTGCTTCTGCCTGCTTGCCCCCGTTAAATCGCACGGAGCCAACCTAAAGTAGCGAGCCACCACCTGCAAAATACGCTGGGGCGACAGTGCCGTTTGCTGTTGCAACGTCAAACTGGGTGCCAGCCCTAACAGGTCGGGTAGCTCGTTAGCGTGAATTGTACGTTGCTCAAGCATGGCCACCACCATCACACGGTTGAGCGCACCTTCAAGCTCTCGCACGTTATTGGGGATGATTTCGGCCAGCGTGCGAAGGACACCTTCGCCCAGGTGACACAATTGGCTAAAGCCATCACGCTCAAGCTTTACGTGCAGAATCGCCTCTCGGGTTTCGGTGTCGGGGGGTTGCACGTCTACAGGTAGGCCACCTTCAAAGCGGCTACACAGGCGTTCGTCCAGCCCCGCAATCTCCCGAGGGGAGCGGTCGCTGGTGAGGACAATTTGCTTGCCCGCTTGGTGCAGGGCATTAAATGTGTGGAACACTTCCTCTTGCGTACGTTCTTTTTTGGCTAAAAAGGCGATGTCGTCCAGTAAAAGTACGTCTATACGGCGATACTTGTCTCTGAACTTATCCATACGTTTGGTTTGTATGGCGTAGACAAGTTGGTTGGTAAACTGTTCGGCGGTAATGTAGCCCACCCGCAAGCTAGGGTGATAGGTGTTGCAATAGTGGCCAATCGCCTGCATTAAGTGGGTTTTACCCGTGCCAGAAGGGCCATAAAGGAGTAACGGGTTGTAATGCTGGCCAGGGCGTTGCGCTATAGCTTGCGCCGCTGCGTGCGCCAAGCGGTTGTAAGGCCCCACCACGTAGGCATCAAAGGTGTAGCGAAGGTTGAGGGGGAGGGTGTCGTGGTCGGGGGGGTGTTGTTTGGGCAGGCCAGCTAGGGCAGAAGTCGGCGGTTGCCAAGCCTCGGGGCTAGGGGGCGAGGGCGCGGCCTGTTGTGCCACGGGTAGGGGTGACGCTTCAGGCGGTGCAACACAAGCGGCTTCGGCAGAGGCGGCAGCACCCGTTGTGCGACAGACGCACAAGTCTACCTCAATGGCTCGCCCTGTGAGGGTGTGTAAGGCTTGTTGAAGTAAGGGGCGGTAGTGTTGGCGCACATAGTTGCGCTTAAAGTCGCTGTCTAGGCTTAGCACCACTTGTCCCGCTTCGGCACTGTAGCTTTCCATGCTGATGCTGGCAACCCACGTGTTATAGCTGGCGGGTTTCATACTTTGGGCAAGCAGGGCTTGGCAGGTTGGCCACAAGGTACTGGCTTGCCACGTGGTGGTAGCATCGGCGGTTTGCGCCACGGGTGCAGCCGAAGTTAGGCCAGCCAACCCTGCGGGTGTGGCAGATGAAAGTGAGGGGTTGTGAGGCGAAAACATCATCACTTTAGGGGGCAAACACTCAAACAACAAAACACAGGGTGGGCGTTGCTAAACAGCAAGCCACAATAGGCTTAACAGGGTCAACAGGGCAACACAAGTAGCCTCATCAAAGGCGCGTGGCAAGGCAGTATCACAAGGCTTGGGTGGCTGACAGGCTGACTGTATTAACTTAGCACAGCCAAGCACTACTACAGACTAAGCGGTAACAGAGGTTTTACACACCCGCCAACTAACTAACCTTAAGGCCTAGGGCGTGCTAAAAGCGAGGGGGGTAAGTGTTGCATTTGTAAAGATGTGGCACACTTTAGCCCATCTCCCAAGTCGCCGAAATGAGCATCCCAAACACCTAAAAAGAGAAAAAGAAAAAATCGCCAAAACCAGCCGAAGCGAACATCCCATAACACCTAAAAATGCCCTCGGTGTCCCTTCTGTTTTTAAAAAGCTAGCCATCTCTTGCCAAGGGTAAACCCATTATAGCTTTTAGCTTTTGAGAGCTTCCGTTTGTTGGCGATTTTTTCTTTTTCTCTTTTTAGGTGTTTTTAGACCCCACCACACCGCTCATAAGCGGGGGAGCAACGTCTACACCCCTGCCACGGCCTGCTGGCCAGCCAACACGCAATGGTTAAGGTTAATGCCCTGCAAATAATTGCCCGCCAACGTTAACCCAGGGTGCTGAGGCAAGGTTTGCGCCAACGTGGCCAACTTGGCCGTGTGCTGCAAATCATATTGGGGTGTCGCCTCTGGCCAACGGTAGATTTTTACCAGCTCAGCCTCAGCAGAGGCAGCCAAACCCATTTGCCAGCCCAGTGTCTCCTGTGCCAACGCCTCTAAGGCCTCGTCGGGCAGGGTGGCAGCGGTGGGGTGATGCGCTCCGCCAATAAAATGAGCGGTTAAGATATGACTAGTAGGCGCACGCTCGGGGAAGAGCTGGCTGCTGTAAATACTGCCTAACCACGGCGTTTGGGGCGAAGTGTGCCGAGCATTAAGTACACCAAAACCCTGCTTTAACGCCGAAAACTCGGTTTTTGGGTAAGCTGTATACACAACAGCTATGGGTGCATAGGCCACACTGGCCAAGGTGTCCGCCAGCGTTACAGAGACATCAACAAGCAATTTAGCTGCAACAGGGGCAGGTGTGGCAATCACAACGTGCTTGGCCTGTACGCTCTGCACCTCGCCATTAGGTAGGGTAACGCTCAGGTGGTAGCCCTGCTCGTCGCCCAAGGGTTGAAGTGCGGTGACTTGGGTAGACAGGTGTAATACACCAGCAGGTAACGCTTTGGCTAGGGCTTGTGGCAGTTGATGCAAGCCCTGTGGCAAGTTATACAGGGTAAGCGGTGCTTTTTTAGCAGCTTTATCATTGGGGTGAGTGGCGGGTGCTGGCTTTTTAGGAGCCGTCAACATCCCCTTAAGCACACTGCCCGCACGTTGTTCGGCGGCCACCAGCTTGGGAAAAATAGCCGCCATGCTCAACTGTGCCGTGTCGCCTGCGTACACGCCCGACAGGAAGGGTTCAAGTAAATGGTCGTGCGCCTCGACTCCTAAACGGTAGGTAGCCCACGCCTTAACGCTATGGTCGGGTTCGCCAGCTTGCCTTGGGGCAAGGGGCGGGCGAAACACTTCGGTGGCAAGCCTAAACTTGGCTGGCCAGCTGAGCAAAGGCGTGGTGATGGCCTGCCACGGCGAGGTGGGGACACACACCATGCGTTGCCCCAGCGCAATATAACGCAATTTTTGTTGCGCCGTGGTGGCTTGCGGCGTGAGGCCTACGGCTGACAGCAAGGCCAACAAGGCATCGCTCCCTTTTGAGGGGAAACTGTTAGGCCCCGCTTCAAGCAGATAGTTATGGCCGTTGGGCAGCGTTACTTGCTCGCTTTGTATACACCCACCCACTTTGCCAGAGGCCTCTAGCAGCAGGATATCTTGTTGACCTTGCTGCACGGCCAAGGTATAGGCTGCGCTTAAGCCACTTAAGCCAGCACCTATCACCACGCAATGGGCTTTTGGGGGGAGGGGTGACGGGTTAGCCAACGGCATGAGTTACCGCCTCGGGGGTTGCGCTGCCACACACAAAGCCAGGCACAGCCGCCGAAGGATGTGCCAAGTGCGGCCACTGGATGCGGCAGGTGCTTTCTTGGTGCATTGCCCTAAGCACCAACTGCCCTAAGGCTTGTATAAAGGTGGGGTGACTGTTAAGGGCAGGTACACGCTCGCACTGCACCACGCCATGCTCAAGGGCGAGGGGTTGATAGAGCATGTCCATCTCGTAGAGGGTTTCGATATGCTCGCTCACAAAGCTAAGTGGCACCAGCATCAGGTAGCGAGTCCCCGTCTTACCTAATTCGGGCAGTAAATCCTCCGTATAAGGGGTGAGCCATTGCAAAGGCCCCACCTTACTTTGGTACGCCATTTGCCAACTGAGTTGAGGAAAATACGTTTGCATTAAGGCCGTCGCCGTGGCCATACAGTGTTGAGGGTAGGGGTCTTTGTTTTTTTTAACGTAATTTTGGGGCAGGCCATGCGCGCTAAACACCACGTGTACCTGGTCTCGCACGTCGGGGGCAAAGCGTTGTAGGGTAGTGGCCACAGTGTCGGCCAAGGCAGCAAGGTAGGTAGGGTCGTCGTAGTAGGCGCACACGGTGGCCAGCTCAACGTCTTGCTCAAGGGTTGGCCAGTGGCGTTTAAGTTCTCGCCAGCTTGAGCCTGTGGTGGCCAAACTGTAATGCGGGTAGAGGGGTAATAGTATCAACCGCTCAATACCATCAGCCTTCATGGCTTTAACGGCTTCGGCCGTCATGGGGTGCCAGCAGCGCATGGCCATGTAGATATTGACACGTTTGCCTTGTTGAGCTAGCCAGTCGCCTAAGTGTTCGCCTTGCTCTCGGCTCAGCGGCTCTAGGGGGGAGCGTCCGCCGATGCGTTCGTAATTCTCTTGGGCTTCATGCTCACGCTTGTTGCTAATGCGCCATGCAAACAAGCGTTGCAACAGGGGCGGGATGCCCAACTGCACCATGTCGCCATCGTTAAACAGGTTATACAAAAAGGGTTTAACGTTGGCTAAGCTATCAGGCCCACCAAGGTTAAACAACAGCACACCTACTTTGGCATTGGGGTGATGAACCACCCGAGCAGGGGGGTGAGACAGGGTTTGAGCATCCATAACAACACAACAACAAAGGGCAGCACGTGTAACACTAGGTTAGCTTACCACAGGTTGTCAGTTAGCGTATGGGCTAGCTCATTATTCTTCGTAGCGCATGGTGGCCGAAGCCGCCAAGGGTACGGCCACGGGGATGCCTTCGCCGTCGGGATTACCTATGGTAGCTCCGCCCGTAAACTTGCTAAACACCGCCGCAGGGTTGAGTGGGGTGGGCATGTCGTAATTCATACTCACCGACACCTGGCGTTCGCCCACAGCATCGGCTTCATCAGGGGGGACGACGGTAATAGCGGCGGCTGGCACGGTTTGCCCCGAGGCTGAGGCCATAATGGCTTGCACCCTGGCCACAATAGCTCCCGTTTCGCCGTCAACATCAGCGGATAGGGCGGCCATACGCGCGCCTTCACGCACGGCGGTAGAGGCTGTATTTTGCAAGTAAAGGTAGATGCTGGTGCTACCCATGGCGGTGAGTAATAACGCCATAAATATCATGCCCGCAATCACTTCAAACACGCTTTGCCCCTTTTGGGCAAAGCAACGGTGTTGGCCTAGGCTGGTGGGTAAAGTGCTTGGGTGAGCCATGGTAGCGGTATCCTTTACCTAGCGAGTTAGCCAGTAATCAGTTTCAAAGCCTTTATACGCCAATACGGCACCAAGGTCCCGAAAGTACCCTGATGCCGTTGGCCAAAAACGTCAGCTAGGCTGGAGGTGTCAAGCCTGTGGCCACGCTGTCAATAACCGTTTGGAAGGCGGCTTCAATGGCATCTGGGCCAATACCAATAACGGCAGCCACAACGGCAACAGCAATAACCAAAGCACCAGCGTATTCAACAACGCCTTGGCCTTTTTTCGCTTTGCGAAGCATTTTTTCAAACATGGGTAAGTCACTCCTGTCCATCATCATAAGCAGATACAATTAGATTAGATAGGCAAGCGGCTCAGGCTGTTAGCATGGGTTACCATGCAGGGGCTGGCCGTGTGCGACTTGCTTCACATAACCTTCTATCGGCAGTTTAGCCCACTAACTTTAATTTGTAACACTCTATGTGCAAACATCCTTTACAAAGCCTACAGTTGCTTAGGCAATCCATTGTAAAGTTAAACGCCCCCAATAACTAGCGTTTACACCTACACGCTGCCGAACTACCCCCTGCTTGCGAGGCGGCCGTAGAGACAGGTACGGCCAGCATGGCATCCAACGTGGCTCGGGCGGGGATGGCGACAGTCTCAGGCAAGGTAATCTCTGGCACGTCGCCCCGCAAGGCTTGGGCAATATGCTCAAGTCGTGTCATCTTCATGTTGGGGCATATGGCTTGCTGGCGGCTTGGGGTAATAAAGGTTTTATGCGGCAACAGGGCTTGCAGGCGTTGCGTCACACCATCTTCAGTACAAATAATAAAGGTGTCGCACTGGTTAGCGCAACGGGTTGCTTCGGCCAGTATGGCGGTGGTGCTGCCAATAAAATCGGCTCGTTCTTTAACGGGTTCGTCACATTCGGGGTGAACCAACAGGCACGCTTGCGGATGAGCAAGGCGCAAAGCATCCAGTTGCCCCACGTCAATACGCAAATGTACAGGGCAGAAGCCCTCCCATGCAATCACCTCAACATGGGGTAACTGCTGCTGCACGTGGGCGGCGAGATGCTTGTCTGGCACAAACAGTACACGGTCACACTTCAGGCTGGCCACCACGTCAATGGCGTTGGCACTGGTGCAACAAAGGGTGCTTTCGGCTTTAACGGCGGCACTGGTATTAACGTAGGCCACCACGGGGACACCAGGGTACTGGGCTTTAAAGTCTCGTAGCTGTTGCGCCGTAATCATATCAGCCATAGGGCAACCTGCATTGGGGTTGGCCAGCACCACCCGCTTATCAGGCGAGAGCAACTTGGCGGTTTCGGCCATAAAATGGACACCGCAAAACACAATGGTTTCGGCTTGCGTACTGGCCGCTTGTTGGCTCAACCCCAACGAATCGCCCGTAACGTCGGCCACGTCTTGCACTTCAAGCCGTTCGTAAAGGTGGGCGAGAATAATGGCGTTGTGGCGTTGTTTCAGCTCGGTAATTTCGGCCAGTAGGGCGTGCTGTTTTAGGGTGATGTCTGCCCGTAAGGTGGGAGGCGCAAGGGTAAGGCTCATGGTGTAAAGACCGCTTAAAAGGGTGAGGTGTAAGCCTACCTACACTAGCACTTAGTTATTGCTGTTACAAGGCAAGACCTTAAGGGGGAGCGTACCTCCTCGCACAACAAAACGCCCCGCTGGTTAAATACCAGCAGGGCGTTTTGAATGATAAAGCGTTATGCCGCAACCGCAGGTGGCGTGGCCAACCCTGGGTGAAATTGAGGAACGGCCACATTGAGGATAAAGTTGCTATAAAACGAGAGTTCTTCGGACGTGTCTACCACACCATCAGCCGAAACTTTGCCTTTAAGCAGGGTAATTTCAGCATCCACAGCTGTGGCATTGGCACCATAGGTAGCCGCCGTTGTAAAGGGGTTGGTGTTAAGGTTGGCCATGGCAGGGTCAATATTAGCCACCGCCGCCGACGTTGATTCAGCGTCTTGGTTAGGGCGGTAGGTAATCACCTGCGAAGCACCCGCACCTGAATTTAAGACCAATTCAATTTGGCTGTTAGGTACACCCGCAACGTCTTGCAAATCTCTTATGGCCAATTTAGGCCCTAGGCTACCTTCTTGGTAAAAACTACCCGCCGCCGCTGTGGCTTGGTTGACGTTGTTCAAGACAGCTTTACTTTCTGCTGTTAAGGGTATTGAGAATTTGCCCGTTTGAGTTGAGGCATAGGTTTGCGACCCATCATGAGTTTTGATAGGGGTGTCAAACGTGTCTTGGTTAATCACGTTGCCATCAACATCCATATACACCGCCCCAGCCCCAGCTGTTAAAACTTGTGTACCACCAAAGGTACCGTTTTGAAACGTGGCATTGGTGGTACCATTACCGTTACCCGTCATATTAAACGAAGCTCCTTGGGGGATGTAGCCAATACTGCGCTGAGCACCATCGGCATCAATTAAAGGTACTTCTTGCCTAACCAATTGCCCATTAGGCTTCTGTATCAACTCAAACGATCTAAACAAAACAGGCTTATTCATGTCGTAAAACTGCCCACTTAGGTTTTTATTTTCGGGGGCAAAGGGGCGACCTGTTAGGTCATAAAGTAGAATACGGTTAGCGTCAGGTTTGTAAACACCAAACTCAGGGGTGCCAGTTACGGTAGCGGGTACGGGGAAACCAGTTTTGGAAGGAGGAATCATGCCCATCATTGTCTCAATATCCTTATTGTTATCTCTACGGTTGTATAAAATTACTACACAGTCTACGGTATAAATTATCAGTCTCTCTGCTTTTGTGTCAGCAGTGTGGTCTCTTGTATATATTAAAAAACAATTTTTATATAATTGATAGATGGCAACCTTGTTGTTATGGTTTGTTACAAAAGGCATGTTCGCTAAGGGCTTTAGGCACAAGTACAGGCAAGTTTTGCATTTTGCACACCTTTACCTTATGCTACACTAGTGTGAGGAATCCCTCATTACCCGTCGCATTCCTAGCGTACACTGTTGCAAAGGCTGTCATCACCACCCATGAATAACCCGCACACTCAACTGGCCAGCGACTTGCTGGATGCCACCCCCAACAAATACCAACTCACCCTTGATGTTTCCGTCACTGGTAAACGCCTGATGGAAACCCTTCGCCAAAAGAAAAAAGACGACCCTTTTGCCCTAGAAACCTACGACGCTGATGATAAAGTTATTTACCAAGCGTTGATTATGGAAGCCAGTAAAATTGACGATTTAGGCGATGGCCTGATAGGCTAACGTGGTTGTTTGCCTATTTAAAGGGCTAGGTTTAATGGGTGTTTTATGAGTGATGTCCCCTCCAACAACGCCGTTACGGTAGAACTCGGCTTTGAAGAACTGCCCGCCGACCTGCTGCCGTGGTTACTTAGCCAATGGCAAGAGGCCGTTAAGGCTGTTTTGTTAGGCTTTGGGTTGGATGTTTCGCAATGCGACCCTTGGTTTTGGGCAACACCTCGGCGGTTGGCCTGTGGCCTCAGCCAGTTGCCTGCCAGCTTACCCTCCACCACTGAACACCTTAAAGGCCCCGCTTGGCGTGTTGCCTTAACCGCTGAAGGCCAAGTTTCGCCTGCCCTTAAGGGCTTTTTAGCAAAACAAGGCATTGCCGATGCCCAAGCTTGGCTAGCCGACAACCCCGCCCCTGCCGACCCCAATGCTTACGTTGAGGTGACCCGCACCGTTGCAGGTGCCAACGTGGCCACGGTGCTACCCCAAGCTCTTGCTGATGCGTTACTCGCCCAAAAAGGCCCTCGTTTTATGCGCTGGGGTAGCCACAGCCTGCAAACCAGCCGCCCGCTACAGTGGGTACTAGCCTTATGGAACGACGAGATCGCCCCTGTCAGCATCGCCTTGGATGAGACAACTTCACTTAAAAGCGATCGCATTACCTATGGCCATAGGGTACTAGGTGAGTTTGCGGGTCAACCTATTGCTATCTCCCGTGCAGAAGCTTATGCTGATGAACTGCGCCAACACGGCCACGTGGAACCCTGTCATTTGCAACGCATGACCACCATTGAAGCCCAATTGGAAGAAACAGCGACACACTTACACGGTGTCGCCCTCACCTCGCCCGAGTTTAACGCCATGCTGGCCTACTTGGTTGAAGCCTCTCAGGTGGTGGTTGGCCGCTTTGATGAAGCCTATTTGGCCATGCCCCCCGCCGTGCTGATGACGGTAATGAAAGCCCACCAAAAATACGTCCCCGTGGCTGTGGCTGGCACCGCCCCCAACGCCGATGCGCCCCAGTTGCTGCCCGCCTTTTTGTGCGTCAGCAACAACCCTCGCCCCGAGGCAGAGGCCAACATTATTGCAGGCAACCAGCGTGTGCTTAAAGCTCGCCTGCACGACGCTGCCTTTTTTGATACCGAAGACATGAGACTCTCGCTAGCTGAGCGGCTACCCAAGCTGCAAGGGGTCACCTTTCAACGTGGGTTAGGCTCGTTATGGGATAAAACCTTACGCCTGCAAGCCCTGTGCCTCACCTTGGCCTCCTTATGTTCGTTGTCTGAACAACAAGCCATTCACCTAGAACGGGCTGCCCAGTTAAGCAAAACCGATTTGGTGACGGCCATGGTGTTTGAGTTTACCGAATTGCAAGGCTTGGTGGGTGCCAACTACGCCCTGCGCCAAGGCGAACACCCCGAGGTGGCCAACGCCCTTGCCGACCAATACATCCCCCGTTATGCTGGCGACCCTGCCCCCTCTGCCGTGGTGAGCCAACTGCTCTCTCTCGCCGATAAGGTGGATACCTTGGTGGGTGTCTGCTCTCGCCCTAAGGCCAAGCTCCCCACAGGTTCTAGCGACCCCATGGGCTTGCGCCGAGTGATGACGGGATTGCTCTCGTTGTACGCCGAAGCGGGTGTGAGCGTTGACTTGTTGGCTGTGGCGCAAGCCGCCCATGCACTGCAACCCGACCCCAAACAAAGCTGGGAGGAGACGGAAGCCCTCTTGGCTCCCTTCCTCAAACAACGCCTCATCACCTTAGTTAAAGAGCAAGGCCTCCCCCACGAAACAGGCGACGCACTGCTTGAAGGCCAACCGCTTTTAGCCGAATTGCCCGCACTCCTACAACGCTTGCAACGCCTCAAGGGTTTGCTGGCCGAAGATTCGCCCGAGATAGTGGGTGGCTTGGGTGCGGTAGCTTTACGTGTCGAGCGGCTACTGGGAGCCGAGGCGACCAATGCGCTGCACTGCCCTAACCTCCTTAACGACTTACTTTCTAGCCAACCTGCCCAATGGCCTACTCAATATGAGGCTACCTTTGCCCAAGCCCTGCAAGCGGTTGTCTCCCTTGAGCTACCCACCACCGCCGAGACCACCACGGCGCAACTCACTCACAAGCCTGCCCCCTTTCTCGCCCTATGCCAAGCCAGCGATGCCCTGTTTGACAACGTAATGATTAACGACCCTGCCCTCCCGCCCGAAGTGTTGGCGCAACGGCGAAAACTATTATTGGCTTGCCATGTGGCCCTAGCCGTGCGGTTTGGTCGCCTGTCGTGCTTTAACTTGGCCGCCCGCACACGCCTCGAACTTAAACCTTCCTCCCCTGTGGCTGTGGGTTAACCCAACGATGCGGTTGTTGCGCTCCTTCGTCCTCCCCATTGATTTACCCAACTTGAGCAGGGCAACCCGTGTCAAACCTCTGCTAGTGGTGTGGGGCGTGACCCTTGCCCTTGTGTTTTTTGTGCTGTTTTTAGTCTCGGTCAACATAGGGTTTTTACTCTCCAAAAGTGCGGCCGCCTTGCCAGATATTAGAGTGCTTGAAGACTGGCGACCCAGCGAAAGCACCCGCATTTTTGACCGTTTCGGCAACCTTGTGGCCAACATCCACGGAGACGAGGACAGGGTGGTGGTGCCTCTGCGGGAGATTTCGCCCTATGTGCCTCGGGCAGTCATGGCCATTGAAGATAACCGCTTTTACCAACACACAGGCGTTGACGTGCGAGGCACCCTACGTGCCATGGTGCAGAACGCCAAAGGTGGCGACGTGCAGGGGGGCAGTACGCTCACGCAACAACTGGTTAAAAACCTGTTTCTCACCCCCGAACGTACCATCACCCGCAAATTGGCCGAAGCCATCCTCGCCCTACGGGTAGAGCAGTACTACGAAAAAGACCGCATCTTAGAGATGTACCTGAACCAAGTGTATTTTGGTAACCAAGCCTACGGTATTGAAAAAGCCGCCCGTCGCTATTTTAAAAAACCCGCCGCTGAGCTGACCATTGCCGAAAGCGCACAACTGGCAGGCCTGCTCAAAGCCCCCGAGGGCCTCTCGCCCTATGCCTTCCCCAATGCGGCACGGCGCAGGCAGCACGAAGTGCTAAAAGCCATGTTTGACCACGGCTATATCAGCAAGCAACAGTTTACCGAGGCCATGGAAACCCAACTCTCCTTTAACCGTGGCGGAGCCAAAGCGTCGGCGCACCCCTACTTTATTGCCCACGTTATTAACGAGCTGATGCGAGAATTTGGCGAAGATGTCGTACGCCGTGGCGGCCTTAAAGTGTATACCACGCTCAATCAACCCGCCCAAAAAGCCGCCGAAGAAGCCCTTGAAAAAGCGGTGAAGGACTCGCCCAAATCCAGCAACGTCAACCAGGGGGCATTAGTCGCCATTGACCTGCCCACAGGCGATATTTTGGCCTTGGTGGGCGGTGTTGACTTTATGAACAACCAGTTTAACAACGCCACGCAAGCCCGCCGAGCGGCTGGCTCTACCTTTAAGCCCGTGGTGTATTTAACAGGCTTTAGGCTTGGGGTGATTACGCCCGAAACCATGACCTCTGACCGCCCCGTGAGTTTTAACACGGGCTACAGCGTTTGGCGACCCAAAAACTGGGACGGCCGCTTTATGGGAGCCATGACCATTCGCCGTGCCTTGGCTCTGTCTCGTAACACGCCCACCGTGCAAATTGGCATGAAGGTGGGGATTGAAGAAGTCATCAACACCGCCAAAGCCGCGGGGGTTACCTCGCATATTATGCCCAACTTCTCTAGCTTGTTAGGCTCCTCGGGTGTGTCACCGCTTGAGATGGCGACGGTGTATTCTACCTTTGCCCGTGGTGGCGAGATGATTAAGCCCCGTGTGCTGATGCGGGTTGAAGATAGCCGTGGCCAAGTCGTCCCCCTCAACGAGCCTGCTCGGCAGCGGGTGTTTGACTTTGAGCATGTGGGGATGTTGAACTCGATTTTGGTGGATGTGGTAGAAAAAGGCACAGGCACTCCCGCCAAGTTAGAAGGCCGTATGGTAGCGGGCAAAACTGGCACAACCGATAACACCGTTGATGTGTGGTTTGCTGGCTTTACACACGATATGGCTGCCGTGGCATGGTTGGGCAACTCTCGTAACTTGCCGTTGCGTGGCATTTTTAGTAGCCACGCCGCCAAAGTATGGAAGGCCTACGCCGAAGGCTACTACAAGGCCAACCCTTTGCCTGCCAAACCCGTGATAGGTGCGCTAGAATATCGCCCCATGACGACGACCAAGGTGACGGTGACCGCTCCCGTACCACCACCCGAAGCCCCCACTGACGAAGGTGCCGAAACGCCCCAAGAGGCGACACCACCCGCTAATACAGGCGCACCCGTGCCAGCCGCCGCTCGTTAAAGCTTGGGCGAGTTCGCCAATTAGACAAACTTGAAACACGCTCAAAAATTTGTCATACTGTTACTACAATCATGACACAGAGGTTTCCATGAACGCATCCAGTCGCTTAACACATACGTTTCAAGCCACCATTCCCGCTGATGTTCGAAAACATCTTTGCCTAGACCAAGGGGACGAGGTTGCTTTTGAAATTGAAGGCGATAAAGTATTTTTACGTAAGGCGACACCACGAGACAACCTTTATTTAACTGCTTTGGCTGAAACCCTCACCGAGTGGGCTAGCCCTTTAGATGATGAGGCGTTTAATGACCTATAAAACAGGTACGGTTGTTATTGTACCCTTCCCTTTTACAGATCGAAACTCCCAAAAACGCCGCCCTGCTCTTGTCGTCAATTCGCCAGATTATGAAAAAAGCACTGGTCACGTCGTTTTGTTGATGATTACCAGTGCAAAACAAAGCGCATGGTTTAATGATAGCCCTATTGCAGATTATCAAGCAGTAGGTTTGCCTACCCAATGCGTTATTAGGCAAAAGGTGTTTACCTTAGAGGGCGGATTGATTCTCTCCGAAAAAGGCTGTTTGTCTCAACAAGATTGGGACAATTTGTGCCTTCAAGCTCAACATAGCTTTGCCTGTTGTCTCAAGCAAGAATAGCCTGTTCTTTAATTAGCGTAGCCCCATATCACTTTGAAGGGTAAGGGCGCATTGCCATGCCAGCAGCCTGCGCTGGTGTGCCACTTGTTTTACTCGGCTAACGCACACGCTTTGGTTAGCAGGCGGAGCCTTACTCTGCCACCACGGCTGTGGTGCTTGCTTAGTTGGGCCAGTGGCCTCGGTGCCATGGGTTTTGGCGGCAGGCTGTGCGCTTGCGTAAGGGCTGTTAAGTAGTACACCCATGGGGTGGCGGCCTCCGCTGTAGTAGGTAAAGGTGTGATGGTCGTACGGGTGGTATCGGCAAGGGTGGGGTGATGCTCAAGCCTTTGTTACAAGCTGTTGCCATTACGGGGCAACTTAAGCATCACAAGTTTGCCCTTGGCTAAAGTGCGTTGGGCTGGTATGGTAGTGGGTATGTTTATGCTATGGTGCTTGTTGCAATAAGTGCTTGCGGTTGTTCGGAGACTTGAGTCCACACGTGTTTTGCTTTAACAAGCCAAGTCAACCTGTTAGGCTCCCCCAAGGGTGGGGTGATCTAAAGGCAACCTGTTGGCGGTGGGTCGCTCCATCCTTATTGGCAAGTGTATGCAGTTTAGCCATGTTGCAAGGTGCCACGGGCTTACCGCTAGCTACGCTTGGCGTGATGCCAGCCCATGCCACCTCGTCTTACCAGTTGCAGCAACAAAAACGGCAGATCGATTCCAAGCGGAGCTACGTTCGCCAAAAAAAGAGCGAAAGCTACCAAAAAGCCCGCCTGCACAGTTCTCGTCTGCTTGAAAAACAACGTGAGTTGGTGACGGCTAAGCGCAACCTTGCCCAACAAGAACTCGCCCTAAGTGCCACCCGCACCCAACTACAACAGCTCGAGGCCGACCTTGACCGCACCGTAGGCGAAGTCACCCTCCTTAAAGCAACGGCCAGCAAACGTGTTCGGCGCATCTACATGGGCGAACGCCTCAACATTTTGCAGATGGTGCTACAGGCTAACGACATGGCCAGCCTGCTTGACCGTATTTATTACCACCAAAAGATGGTAGGGCAAGATAAATTACTCTTAAAGCAAGTGCAAACCAAAACCGACCTACTCAAACGGCAGAAGCTCGCTTTAGATAGCCAGCGCACTAAAATTGCGGGCAGCATTAGCAACATACAGGTGTTGCAACGTAGCATTAGTGGCAAAATGCAAGAAGAAGACCGCCTACGTGCCAAATACTGGAACGATGCCAAACAGTACGAACGTATGGAGCGGCAACTACTGGCCGAATCGTCTAACGTCACACGGCAGTTGCGCTCGTTAGGGCGAGGGGCTGTGGCCAAAAGCACAGGGCGGTTTATGTGGCCCCTTCAGGGGACACTCACCTCGCGTTTTGGTTACCGTACCCACCCCATACACGGCACCAAGCTGATGCACACAGGGTTGGACATTGCTCGCCCCACAGGCACACCCATCCAAGCCGCCGATGGTGGCTCCGTGGTGTTTGCTGGTTGGCGTGGCGGTTATGGTAAAGCCATTATTATTAACCATGGTGGTGGTTTGGCCACACTCTACGGCCACTTAAGCAGCATCAGCGTCAGCAGTGGGCAATCAGTAGGCAAAGGGCAAACCATTGGCAGGGTCGGCAGTACGGGTTACTCCACAGGGCCCCACCTCCACTTTGAAGTGCGTAGCAACGGCTCGCCCGTTAACCCCATGAGCTACTTGTAGGGCTTTGGGCTGATGATGCTACTGGGGCAAAAAACCACCCTCGAAAAGGCCAAAGCCTCGTGCAAAATAGCCATTGTTGGGGCTGGCTTAGCTGGCTTGTCTTGCGCCTTGGCTCTTCACCAACAGGGCTTTCAGCACGTTACCTTGCTTGAAGCCGGCAACGCCGTTGGCGGGCGAGTGCGTACGGATGCGGTTGAAGGCTTCAGGCTAGACAGAGGCTTTCAGGTGTATCTTTCGGCCTACCCTCACGGTAAAACCCTGTGGGGTGGTAAACACGAGTTGCAGCGCACGTTAAGCATGGGCTGGTTTGACCAAGGCGCACGCCTGTGGGACGGCCAACCCACCGAGTGGCAACAAGTGTACGATCCCCAAACGCATCCGCTAAAAGCGGTGCAGGGCGCACTGCCCATGCTGCTACAAGGGTTACGCCACGGTCACGCCGAAGCCCTGATGGCCGATTTTATCCGCTTGTGGGAGCTTCGCCAACACGCTCGCTCAACCCCCTTACCCCAACTGATGGACGAAACACCCGACGAGCCGACCTTGGCCTATCTCACCCAAACCTTGGGCTTTAGTTCTGGGTTAATGCAGCGGTTTTTAAAACCATTTTTTGCGGGGGTACTCCTCGACCCTACCTTGCAGCTATCGGCTAAAAAATGGGCGTTTACCTACCAAGCCTTTGCCCAAGGCCAAGTCGGCCTCCCCGCCAACGGGATGCAAACCCTGCCCGAGGCCTTGGCCAAGCAACTGCCAAAAGGGTGGCTACGCTTGGCTACGCCCGTGGCGGGCTTGCACGTGCATGGCCTCAGCTTGGCCGATGGCAGCACCCACCCCGCCGACAAAGTGGTGTTGGCCACCGATATTGCCACCACCGCCCAATGGCTGGGCTTGCCCCAACTGGCCACCACCACACAAGAGGCCACCACCCTCTACTTTGCGTTGGATGGGCAACCGCCCACGCCCACGCCTGCCAGCCTTCACCTTAACGCCACGGGGCAAGGGGTGATTAACCACGTGGCCTTCCCCTCGGCGGTGGCTAGGGGGTATGCGCCACAAGGGCATAGCTTGGCATCGGTCACCTGTTTGTGGCCGCAATACGCCCCCGCCAACTCGCCCGAAGCTCAAGCCCAACACGCCGCCGACATCCAACTGCAACTGGAGGCGTGGTTTGGTAGTACCGTTATGCGCCGTTGGCATTGGTTGGCCACGTATAGGGTGCAAAATGCTCTGCCTGCCAGTACGGCTTTGTATGGCACGCAAGCCAACGTGATAGCAGGGTTACCCGTTGCCTCGCCCGTGGTGCTGGCAGGCGATTACCTCACGACAGCCTCCATTGATGGGGCGTTGGCCAGTGGCCAGCAAGCAGCGCAAAGCCTAATGGCAAGCTTGGTATAGGCTCTAAAACCTCCACACTAAGCCTACTCTCCTTAGCCGAGGCATGAGTTGACGTTGACCACTAACCCTTTAAAGCCTCCTTAAAGGGTGCTACACTGGAGGATAACAGTAGTTTAAACCACCCTAATCGAAAGGAAGCCACCCATGGCAGGACGTGCCGAAACTGACTTGCACATGCATACCGTGTTTAGCGACGGCTCTGCCGAACCTGAAGCCCTCTTACAAGCCCTTGTGGCTAAAGGCATTAAAACCGCCGCCGTAACAGACCATGACACCACGGCAGGCTTTGCTCGCCTACAAGCCGAAGCCGATAAACTGGGGCTTGACCTGATACCAGGTATTGAGATTAACACCCACTGGAAGTCTACCGAAGTTCACATCCTTGGCTACTATATTGATAGCGAGGATGACGGCCTGCAAGAGGTGATGAAGCTGCACCAAGCCAACCGCCGAGTGCAAATTAGAGCCATGGTTGAACGCATCCAAAAGATGACCAACACCGAACTGACCGTAGATGACGTGATGGGACGCACCCACCCGCAAGGCTCACCAGGTAGGCCACACATTGCCAAAGCACTGGTGGAGAGTAAAACCGTCAAAACCCTGTCTGAAGCGTTTGCCAAATTTTTAGGCTCCTCATCGGGGACGTACGTTAACCGCCCCACGGTGTCGCCGCACGAGGCTGTTGAGGCTATTTACAACAGTGGTGGCATCCCCGTGGTGGCGCACCCTGGCCTGTCTGATGGGATTGCCGACTTGGTGCCAGAGCTACTACCCTACGGCCTACACGGGCTAGAGGCCTACCATAAAAGCCACTCGCCAGCGGTGATTGAATACGTGTGTAACCTCGCCGAAAAGTACGACCTCATCGTCACGGGCGGTACTGACTTTCACGGTTTGCCCGAGATGTACCCCAATGCTCACAACAGGCTGATTATGCCCAACCATATCATCCATACGCTAAAAGCCTTGGCTGATAGACGACGACGGGCAGCTTTTAAAGTCTCGTAACCCTTAGCCTTCAGGTTTTAAGCTTTATGCCGATACATGGCATAGGTAGGGCTTGAAGCTGGAGGTTGACGTATGAGTTTTAATGCCGTTCACCAAGCTATAGCAACGCAAACGGGCGGGTTGGCGCAAGCTAACCAAGCCGAGCGGGTGTATCGTAAAGCACAACCAGCGGCACGTCGGCGTAACTTATCCGTCACCGCCTCACAGGCCACAAACGAGGCTGTTGCCTCGGCCAAAGTAGGCGAAGCCCCCGACGATGACGGTGGCCAACACGGCAAACAGTACGATGCCTTGTGGCACCAACAACAGCGGCACAAACGGCAGCATCGCCTAGCCCCGCACGAACGTGCCAGCCTGCAACGCCTATGGCAAAAGCTTGGCCACAAGTTTGCCCCCCTTACCACCACAGACAGCCTACAACTGGTCTGGAACGACGACACCGCCATGGTCGACGTGTGGCTGAACGAAGAGCGGGTACTGCTCACCCTCACCCCACGAGAGGTAGAGCTATGGGCGCAACACCTACACCAACCAGGCGGTTGGCTAGCAGATCAAGTAGTCTAAAGGCGGCTTACGCCAAGGCGAGCTGTTGCTTTCTAAGCACGGCTTGTTCTATCAGCGTGCGGGTAAAGGCGGGTAAATCATCGGGCGTACGGCTGGTCACCAAGTTACCATCCACCACCACGGCTTCATCTACCCATGTGGCACCAGCGTTCACCATATCATCCTTTATAGCGCAGTAGCTGGTGACGGTGCGGCCTCGCAACACGTCGGCACTCACCAGTACCCAACCCGCATGACAAATGGCGCCCACCACGGCGTTGTTGGCCATGGCTTGCCTTACCAACGTCAAAGCGGCTTGGTTCATGCGTATCTTATCAGGTGCCCACCCACCGGGTATAATCACCACGTCAAAGCGTTGGTTGACCACGTCTTCATACTTAGCGGTGCAGGGCATGGGTACGCCGTACTTGCCCTTATACACAGGCTCGCCCAAGCCCGCCACGGTGACGTTTGCACCCGCCTCTAAAAAGCGATAGTAGGGGTAGAGGAGTTCACGGTCTTCAAAGTCTGGGCCGTTGCACAGCAGTACGTTCAGGTGGTTGAGCGAGGTCATGGGCAGGTTCCTTTTGCGAGAGAGGGGAGACAGGAGGCTTCAGAGCTTAGAGCAAGTATACACCCTCACGGTGGTCGTGGCAAAGCAGCTCAATGTGAGAGGGGGCTTTTTTACCCATGAGGATATATTCTATAACTCAATGTAAACACGTTATAACATTAGGGCAATTTTGAGATATATTGGTTGTTTATTATAGCATGAGAGACACACAAACAGTCGCCGCCAACACTACCAACGACTGACCGAAAACAAGAGACACCACAAGAGACAGAGACAAGAGAATCGCTAACAGCCCTTTGCGTGGCGTGGCCGTTGCTTACCAGCAAGGCAACACCAACGGGTGAGTGGCACCTAACTTATTAAGAGAGACAAGTTAAAAGCACCCTGAACGTAGCCGCAACCATGGGCCGTTGCCTGTGCCGTGTAGAGAGAGACAAGACACCGTTACCCCTAAGTTTATTAAGCAGAGAGTTAAGAAAGAGACCCCTCATGATGATGGACGACATTGCCAAACTCAACGAATTACTAGGTGACTGGGCAGACAAACTAGCTGCTACCCCCGCCGCCGACTTAACCGTAGCCGACGTACTCAACCCCGAGCTAGACGCTCACCTGCTGGAGTGCTACGAGAACTACTGCCTAGCCCACTACGAGGCCATGGTACAACGCAAACGCACCGAGATTTTAAACACCAGCTTGGCCAACTAGGCCTCTGGTAGCTGGCAAGCTATGCTATACTTAACAGGCTTACGTAGTAGTTGCCTTGTTAAGGAGTTGCCCCTTGCACATAGCCCTTACTGGTGGCACAGGCATGGTTGGCCGTGCCGTCATCACCACCTTACTGAACCAAGGCCATACGGTCACCCTTATTCACCGTAGCCAACCCACCACCCACACACAGTCTTCAGCCACGTGGCCCGCTTCGGTAAGCCACGTGGTTTGGCCTTGGGACAAACCTGGCCAAACGACTCCCACTGAACTCAACAACCTTGATGCCCTCATTCACCTAGCAGGCGAACCTATCGTAGGCCGTTGGACGGCTGAGAAGAAGCAACGCATCCGTGACTCTCGGGTGGTGGGTACTCGGCTGCTGGCCGAAGGGCTGGTGAGCTTGGCGCATCCGCCTAAGGCTGTCGTTTCAGCCTCGGCGATTGGGCTGTATGGCGACAGAGGTGACGCACTACTGAGCGAAGTCTCCTCGCCTGGTGACACGTTCTTGGCCAATGTCGCCCAAGGGTGGGAGGCTTCTACCGACTTGCTGGCCAATGCTGGGGTGCGGGTCTGCTTCGCGCGGCTGGGTATTGTGCTGAGTAAAGAGGGTGGTGCGCTTAAGGCCATGCTGCCCGTGTTTCAGCTTGGCGGGGGCGGTATAGTCGGCAACGGCAACCAAGTCTGGAGTTGGGTTGCCCTGCCCGATGTGGCTAAGGCGTTTGTCTTTTTGGCCACCACGCCCACCTGCCAAGGGGCGTATAACGTCACTGCCCCTTACCCTGCTACCAATAAGGCGTTTACCAAGGCGTTGGGGCAGGTGCTGTTTAGGCCAACGCTCATCCCCTTGCCTGCCTTTGCCGCCAAGTTGGTACTGGGCGAAATGGCCGATGCCCTGCTGCTGACCAGTGCCAAGGTCATCCCTCAGCGTTTGCAGGAGGCGGGCTTTAGCTTTACTCACGTTGAGCTTGAGGCCACACTCAAGGCGTTGTTGGCGTAGATGTGGCTGGCTTAACGGCTGCCCTTTAGGTACACTAAAAGGGTGATACCCCCTCTCTTTAGGATGCCACTACCATGAGCCAAACCAGCCCTTCGTTTACGGATACCTTGGTACAACGCCTTAAAACCGAGTTGCAGACCGAGCAAGTGGAGCTGATTGATAACAGTTGGCAACATGCTGGGCATGTGGGTAACATTCATGGTGGGTCGCACTTGGCGGTGCGTATTGTGTCTCCTGTGTTTGAGGGGATGGGGGCCATGGCTCGGCACCGCCATGTGCGGGGGCTACTGGCTGACGAGATGCAGCAACGCATCCACGCTTTGGAGCTGACCCTGCTGGCACCGTCGCAGGTGACAGGGTAGCGGTTGCTTTACAATAAAGCCAACCAAGCGTATACTAGCCCTGTATTGTGGTGATGTTTTGTGACAAATAAGGCACTTTATTAAGGAATCGGTCATAATGGTAGCACATCACTTTCATCGCTCTACAGGTAAGCGTAGCCGAACTATGAGTAAACGACCTAAAGCCTCTCGCTCAAAGCCAACAGCACCTGAGTTTGATACTGAACCAATCAGCTTTATGGACGTTTATCGTGCTGAATGTAAAGCCCTGAACGAAAGACGGAAGCACCGTCGCCCTTTGCTAGTTGAACAATGGCTTGATAACATTGATAAACTTAGCCAAAAGATGCTAAGCATGGTTACTTTTGGTGTTTTGTAAGCGATTCAATGTTTTTAACTAAGCCTTTGCTCCTGTTCTTATATCGTGTGTTGTCTCGCCTCCTTCTTTCGCTGACGCTTGTGGCTAAGGGATTAGGTCAACTCGCCATGATTGCTTTAAGGTATGTATGGGTGTTGTTTGCCTTTGTTTACATACTTTTACCAGCTTTACTCCTTACAGTACCTACTTTTTGTAACATTGTGAGTAGCCTAACCAAAGATTTGATGATGCTAACTTGGTCAATAAACGATGTTCTGAATCACCTGATCAACATACTTATTATTGAAGATGATAAGCTTGATTGGGGGGATAGAGCCTCATATCTTGCTAGTAACGCCTCGGTGTACTTCATACTTTTGGGGTTTATTAAGATAGTAAAAGGCGACAAACAAATGGTTTCATCTCCCCAACATGCCTAAACCCCCTGCCCCTCGCCTAAAATCGGGCTTCAGAAGCGAAACGCCCAAGAAGCCCAAAGCCTCTGCCCCGCTCGCCCGTCCGCCCGAAACCTACCTGTACACGCCCCTTGCCCCTACGGTAAGTGACCCGTTGCATGTGGCGTGGTGCTACCCCGCCAGTTACGGCGTGGCCATGGCCTCCTTAGGCTGGCTGCTGCTGTTTGCCCAACTGGATACCCACCCCCTCGTCAACGTCACTCGCCTGACCGCCGAGGACTACCCCACCGCTCGCCTGACCGACGTACAAGTGGCTGGGTTTTCGTTCTCGTTTGAGTTGGACATCTTGGGTGTACTCACCGCCTTGCAGGGCATGGGGCTGCCCCTACTGGCCGAAGAACGCCGAGACGCTGACCTGTTGGTGTTTGCGGGAGGGCCTGTGCCTTCTACCAACCCCGAACCGTATGCTCCTTTCTTTGACTTCTTTCTCATTGGTGAGGGGGAAGAACTGCTGAACGAGACGGTGGCCGTGTTGCACCGCACCCAACACCTGCCTCGCCAGCAACGCCTGCTGGCCTTAGCCACCGAGGTGGTGGGCGTGTACGTGCCTGCCTTGGTGGGCGTAAGCTATACCGACCCCACCCACGGCGAGGTGAACGCATTGACCCCTCTGCACGAGTGCATTCATTATCCTGTCAAAAAACGATGGTTGAGCGATTTGGATCCTTACGTGGCAGCCTCGCCCATACTGACCGAGGGGAGTGTGTTTGGCCATAGTTACCTGCTTGAGGTGATGCGGGGCTGTTCGCACCGTTGCCGTTTTTGCTTGGCCAGCTACGCCACCTTGCCTGCCCGAGGAGCCTCGCTTGAGGCGTTGATTGCCAAGTTGAACGAAGGCTTGGCGCACACCCCCAAGGTGGGCTTGTTGGGCGCATTGATTGCCGACCATCCTCAATTTGCGGAGCTGTGTGCCTACCTAGACACCCTACCCGACACGCAAGTGAGCTTTGGCGCATTGCGAGCGGATACCCTGACCCCCGCCATGTGCCACACCCTGCAACGCAGCGGAGGCAAAAGCCTCACCCTAGCTATTGAGAGTGGCAGCCCCGCCCTTCGCCAGCGCATCAACAAGCACCTCTCGCAAGAAGCAATTGAACAAGCCGCCGCCACGGTTGTGGCCAGCGGGCTTAAAAGCCTCAAGCTCTACGGCATGGTCGGCCTACCTACCGAGACGGACGACGACCTGCAAGCTACCAATGATTTGTTACGGCGCATTAAAAAGGCGCACCCCGCCCTTGATTTGTCGTTGGGGTGCAGCACGTTTGTACCCAAGGCGTGGACACCCTTTCAGTGGATGCCGAGGCTACCATGGCAGGAGTTGAAACGCAGGCAAGAGGTGTTACGTAAAGGCTTGGTGGGCGTGGCCAGTTTTCGCCCCAGCAGCCCCAAGTGGGATGCTTTGCAGGCCATGCTGTCACGGGGTGATCGTAGGTTGGCACCGTGGTTGCTTGCATTTATGCAGGCAGGCGGTAACACGGGTGCCATTAACCGAGCCTATAAAACGTGGGAGGAGAGGCTCCCCAGTTTGGCTTGGTATGGCTTGCGGGAACGCCCCGAGGCGGAGGTGTTGCCGTGGGATGTGTTGGAATTGACCGTGCCGAAAGCGATTTTATACAAAGAGGCCTTTATTAACCACCGAGGTTAACCCGCTCGCTCTTGTTTGGCGGAGAGGAGTGCGCTGGCGAGTTGCCAGTGTTCGGGGCTGAGGCGGGCTTGGAGTTCGGTGGGGTCGATTTGTTCAAGCACGTGGATGAGTTGTGCTTGAAAGCGAGCCAGTACCTCTGGCGGAACGTCGTCATCGTGGATGAGGACTTCGTCGGGGGTGGTTTTGGGTGGTAGGGGCGATTCGTGAATCGCCCCTACGGGGGTGGGGGTGTGTTTAACCAGAGGCGCATCATCGCCTCTCCCCTCGGGAGAGGCCGCTGCGGGAGCAGCGGGTGAGGGACGACCAGTATCGGCGAAAGCTTGGTGAGGGTTGCTCCCTTTTTGGCTGTCCCTCACCCTTCCCTCTCCCGAGGGGAGAGGGTGGGAGGTGGTTTTAACCAGAGGCGCATCATTGCCTCTCCCCTCGGGAGAGGCCGCTGCGGGAGCAGCGGGTGAGGGACGGCCAGTCTCGGCGAAAGCTTGGTGAGGGTTGCTCCCTTTTTGGTTGTCCCTCACCCTTCCCTCTCCCAAGGGGAGAGGGTGGGAGGTTTTAATGACAAAGCGGTGGCTGGGGGTGGGTGGTGTACAGTACAACAACCGTTTGCCCTTAGGGGCGGGGCGTTGCAACCTTTTAGGTAGCTTAATCGGCGACCATACTTCATAGTCTTTACGGTAATAGCGATAGAAGGTCGATTTCCACCCCGCCAGTATGTCGCCCACGGTTTGAGGCATGGGGAAGCGGCCTTGGTAAGCGTGCAGGCGCATTTGGTAAGGCAAGTTGTCATGGGGTAGCAGGGTGTTGGGAGGCAATTCACTAGGTTTGGTGTAGGTTTTTGGTTTGAGTGGTTGAAGGAGTTCGGGTTGTTGAACTTCGAGGGTGAGGCGGGTGGCTTTAAAGGTCTCATAGAGGGTGCGGTAGTCGGCCTTTAACGTACTGACGACGCTGTTGGTGCTTTTGAGGTTGCAGGTTCGCATAACAGTAGCAGCAGCTTTACGTTTGATGCTGTCGTCGTGGCTTTTTAAATCGTCGGCTAAGACACGTTGTGCCATACGCATATTTTCTACTTGTTGGTGGCATAGGCTGACCATGGCTTGGTCGAGTTGGCAGAGTGCGTCAAACATAGTGGCTGCAAACTTCTCTTGGCCTTGCAGTTGTTCATAATCGCTTAGCGGAGGTTCGGGGAGGTGAAACTCGCTGACGTGGTGGTAGGTGTCGATGCTGATGGATGACATGGTGAAACTCTAACTTTTTACCCCCTCTCCCTTTGGGAGAGGGTAGGGGTGAGGGTCATCGGGCGGATGCAATCCGCCCCTACAGAAAAGCTCTATAAACTCATTATAACCCCACTACTTTTAAAAGCATAGCGAAGGAAATTTACGATTTTGGGGTTTTTGGGGTTTTTGGGGTCAATTTTGACCAAAACTCCCTCTCCCTCTGGGAGAGGGTTGAGGTGAG
>JBIKUS010000083.1:0-8796 GCA_044347425.1 Vampirovibrionales bacterium
CAACCCACCACCCTGCAGTTGGCGGGTGGTGTTAGCGTTTATCTTGTAGGGTGAGCCCAAGGCCACGTTGGCTCTGTCTTCAACTTGCCTAAAGGCCAGCAGGGCAGTGGTGACTTGGTCAAGCAGCTGTTCTCTGGCTTCATCATCAAGAGAGTCAGTCACTTTGTAATCTAAGGCCGACCATACCTTTCTGTCTATTTCATCCCGTAGCTTAAGGACATCAAGATCTGGGTTGTTTTTTAAAGCTAAGGCCACGGGGTGCATAGGGTCAGTATCGGCTAGGGTGGCCATGAGCCCCTGTTGGCTTGGGGTTAAAGTAGCCATAGCCGAGCTTGGCTGTAGTACGGGTAAGGTTTCACCTTTGTTAAGGGCAGTCATGTCTTTTAAAATGCCCATCACGTTGTCAGAAGCCTGCGTCTTACCTTTTTCAGCTTGGCTTAGTAAGCCTTCGGCTTGTTGGGTGGCACGGCCATAGGGTATAAAATCGGTCTGTTGGCCTAGGTGCTTATCACCATCAAAGGGGTTAAAAGCTAGCCAGCCGTTGTTGTCGGGTGGGTGTAGGTGTGGGCTGTCTGCCGTGCGTGTCAGGGCGGTAATACCGCTTGCTGGGTTTTCGCCAATGGAGCGAAGGATGTCTCTGCCCGTAGCATTTGGGGTTGCACCAGCAAAGCGTTGGCCAAGTTCTTGTAGTTCTTTAGCAAAAATAACCCCCTGTTTGTCAATATCGGCCATCATGCCCATCACATCCCACGGGCTAAGGGGGGTGTTGGGGTTGGTTTTTTTAAACTCGGCCATGCGTTGGCGAAGCATGATACGGGCTTCCACCTCAGATAGGTTATAGCCAAGGCCTTTGTGGTGTTGTGCTAAGGCTTGCACATGTTCGGGCTTTTCGGGCAGTAAGTCTTTTATCTCTTCCCGTAAAAAAGTCAAGATTTCGTCGGCTTGTAGGCTTTGCGAGGCTTGGTGGCCGTGGCGAGTTTCGAGAGGTTGCATGGCAGGGGGTAGGGCTTCTACGACACCGTTTTTTGCCCTGTGGGTGCGAACTTCGTTAAAGCTGTTGGTGAGCAGGCCAAGCTCTTCAGAGGTTGCTCCTGATGAGGCAGTTTGCCTTGTAACGATGGGTTGTGAAGGGTCGTTATTGAGTAGCGACACTTGGCTTTTGTCGGCTGTTTTAGCCATTTGGGCTTTGAGGGTGTCTTGCTGGTCTAACAACGTAAGGACGTTTTGTATGCGTTGGCGTGTTGATGGGGTGGTTGTTGCTTCAAGCAATTGCTGGAATTCGGTTTTAAGGGCTTGCGTTGCCGTGGCGGGGTCGGCAGCTTGGTTAAGGACTATGGCTCCAGCGGTAGTTTTGCTCGGCAGGTCAGCCATAGCCGCCGAGCTTGTGTTGGCCTCTACGGTGGGTTTGTTGGCCAATACGGTGGCGTTAAGGCCACGGCTGGCTAAATCGCCTGCACCCCTAAAGCCAATACCTATGGTTGCGCCAAGGGCAGCGTTCCGCAAGGCATCACTTAGGCTGCCGCCTTCGGCTAGGGTGGAGGTTGCACCACTGACACCGCCGTCTAAACTACCTGCTACGGCGATGGTACTACCACGTACGGCAAGGTTTTGTAGTGTCGTACCACCTGCACCACTAAGGGTATAGCCCTTAAGTAAGGGGTTAATGCCTCGGGTGGCGTTTTTGGCGATACTAGCTGTACCCATTGCTGTACCTTGGCCAGCAACATTAAATCCTAATTTAAATGAGCTTGCCAGTTTTTGGCCGACAAAGTTACCCACGCCTTCGCCCAGTATGGCCGTACCACCCGCAACGCCGCCTGTCAGCACATCTTTGGCGAGGTTGACTTCAAATTGGCCATCGCTGGCGGTCAACTCGTTAAGGGCAGAGAGGGTGGGTTTGGCCACGGCACCTACGCCAGCAGCAATGGCCAACGAGCCTGCCAAACTGGATCCGCCTGTAAATGGGGCGGCCAGCACACCTAGGGCGATGATGCCCACGGCACTGTCTTTAATCAGGTCTTGCCCGAGTTTTTGGTTGCCTTGGTAGCCCTCTACCTTTTGCGCCGCTTGGCTTTGTGAGAGTAGGCCTGTGGGTAGGTTGGTCTCTAATTCAGTTGCGTTAAGGGGGCGGCCTGTGACTTCTTGGTACAGGGCGGCAAAATGCGCTGTGGCTTGCGGGTCGGTACCCACCATGGGGCTAATGTTTTGCATGGTAAGCAACAGTTGCTGATGTTTGAGCAAGTTGTCTTGCACGGCACCGCTGCTCTTGTCTTTTTGTAAGCCAAGCAAGTGACGAGGATCGTACCAGCGTGGGTCGTCGCCGTCGGCACCTACGGCACTAATGAGACCATCCCAGATGCCGCCAAAGAGGCCAGCTTTCGCCTCGTTTTGGGTTTGGGTGCCTCGTAGGCTTTCAAGCTCAAGGGTGAGTTGTTGGGCAAGGGCTTGGGGTAAGCCAGGTTGGGTGAGCAAGGCTGTGGCATGGGCGGCATTGTCGTTTAAGACATTACCCGCCTCTTGGTGTTGCATGGCCGCTTGTTGCGAGAGCATGGCTTGTTTGGTGGCTATTGCCTGTTGCGTAACCCCCAACTCGGCTCTTTGCGTTATGGGGTTTTCGGGGTCAATGGGCTGACCTGTGGAGGGGTCGTAGGCGATGCCTGTGGCGGTGTCCAGTATCAGCCCTGTGGTGGGGTCCTGTACTAAGGTGGGCGACGCGGGAGCTTGTGCGGGCGTTGGTTGAGCAGGCGAAAAAGCCCACGGCGAACTTTGCTGGCCATAAGGCGAAGGTTGGCTACTTAAAAAACTGGAGGGTGGGGGTTGGTTCAACATCGTCATAGGTCACTCCATTAGAGCGTTGAGAGAGCAAGGGCTTAGAGGCATTAAACCCATTGCCATTAAGATTGTTTTATTTTGTTAAATAAGTGTAACAAACCGAAGCCCTCCCAAAGGCATCTTTTGGCCTTTAGGGGCTTTATTGCTTATAACAACTCTTTTATGGTCCTTCTTTCAGCGGATACTGGCGACGTATGGCTTTGTCTCACACTTCTTTTGCACAACCTTTGGCCATGTTTCCTTCGGCGGGTGCTGGCCAAGCTAACGCCTTGGCCGTCCCCTCGCAAACGCAACCCCAGACCCTTGCCCCTCAGCCAGCCAGTTGTGCCTGCCAAGGAGCTAACCCCTGTGCCTGCGCCACTCCTGCTACCTCGGGCTTGCCCTCAGCACAGGTGGCACTGGCACAAGCGGGGCTAGGCACCTTGCACACACCGCCGCAACTGGTGGGGCAGTATAGCTCTATCGGGGGTTTCCCCCTATTGCATTACCAGTTGGGCAACGGCCACCAAGTGCTGATTGAACAACGCCCCAGCGAAGTGGTGAGCCTACGCACCTTTATACGGGCGGGTAGTGTGGACGAAGCCCCCGTATACCCTAGCCCCCTCTACCCCAAAGACGGCCTCCCCAGCGGTATTGCTCACTTGGACGAGCATTGCCACTTTTTGACGACGCAACACTTTAACCAGCCCAACCAGTGGGTAGATACGGTTGAACACCTTGGCGCCGACCTCAACGCCTCCACAGGGTATGAGGAGATACAGCACGAACTCCTGTTTAACCACGAGGATTTACCCAACCTGCTACAACTCCACGCCGAGGCGGTACTGCACCCTAGTTATCAAGCCCAAGCGATAGTGCAAGAAAAACGCAACGTGATTAACGAATGTAGCGAGCGCATGGCCGCCCCTGATGCCGTGGCCTACAGTAAGCTGCTTGAGCTGATGTTTGACCGTCCGCATTTTCAATCATTAGGTAACCGTAGCGATATTGTTGGCACCACCGCCGACGATATTGCGACCTACTACCAACGCTATTACACCCCTACCAACATGGTAACCGTCATTAGTGGTAACGTCACCCCCGCTGAGGTGTTGCCCTTGCTTAACCAGCAATTTGGTAGCGTGCTGCCCCCCGTGGGCGATAAGCCCAACGAGAGCGGGCTAAAGTTGGCTTTAGGCCAAAACGAACAGCGTAGCGTCACCTTGCAAGACCCTCAACTCACGTTGTCGCAAGTGTTTTTAGGCTTTGCAGGCCCTAGCTACCACGACCCTAAACGCATGATAGCCCTGCAATTGCTGGGTAAGTTATTAGTAGATAATCCCACCTCGCCCATACGCAAGCAACTGGTGGATGAAACCCACTTGGCCAACGCCGTGGGCATGGATTTTGAAGCCTACAAACACACGGGCTTAGTGCTGTTTAGCCTAAGTACCAACCCTGGCCAAGAGCAACCTGCCCTAGCCGCTTTAAAACAACAGTTGCAACAAGCCAGCCAGCTACCACCCGATGCTGATAAGCTAGAAGCTGCCAAGCAACAACTGCTAGCCACCTACGATAAAATGGGGACGAGTGTCGCCAGTTCATCGTCTATTTTAGGGGGGGCGTTGTTGCATGGCACCTTGAATAACGTGCTTAACTGGCCTAACATTCTCGCAAGTATCACCCCCCAAGACATTCAGACGATTGCCGCCGAGACGTTGACCCCCCAACGTAACGTAACGGTATTTATGCAACCTGGCACCCTTAAAGCCACCAGCCCCAAGTGGAGTAGCACCCAAGGTGAACTGCCCAACTATGAGCCTGCTGGCACCTTGGTTCAACCCCTCTCAAAAAAGGAGGGAGCCTAACCCCACCATGAACACATCCCCGCTTTTACCACAACCCCTAGCACCCTTGCCTCCTCCGCCTAATGCTACGACGCAACGTAACGTGGCGTTGGGCAACGCCTTGGCGCAACGCTCTGCCAATGCGCCGCCCGTGCTGCTAACCACCCCTCTGCAAGCCCAACGCCCCGTAGGCATGAGCGACCCGACCCCTCTCCCCCTAGCCAATGGTGCCATGGGGACGTTTCAGCAACTGACCCAAGGCGACCATTATGCCACGGTGGCCGTGGTGCTACCCATCAACAGTAGCAACCCCTCCTTACAAACCCTCATTACCAACGTGTTGCAAAACGGTAGTTGGCAACGTAAACAACAGATAGAAACCCTCGACGCTCAAGGCATCCACCTCAACATTGCCCCCGCCTATGACAAGGTGTATTTGATTGCTCATGGTAAAACAGGGCAAGAAGCTAACCTTTTAGACGCTTTGGGGATGTTACTAGGCCCGTTAGATGTTGACCCCACTCAGTTTGCCAGCGACCTGAAGCGCATGAAAGAAGCGTTGGTATCGGCCAATAACACGCCAGGCCGCACCATGAACGAGACGCTTACTCAGCAGTTGGTGGGCGAAAAACACCCCTATAGCGTGACGCTGAAGCAATTGGTGCAACAGCTTTCTGGCACGACACCCGCTCAACTGGCCGAGTTTTACCAACAAGTGGTAGGCCATACCGAAAAAGCGCAACTGGTGATGGTGAGCGAGGCCTCACCTACCGAGCAGCAAGCCCTGTGCAACCAATGGCTTGGCCAACACCCCAACGTGTGGCAAGCGCAGCCTCAGCTCCCCTTCCCCGTGGCGGAGATACCCGAGGTGAAGCCCAACAAAAACTTGGGTAAAGCTGGCACAGCTAAGCCAGTGCTGGTGGCTGAAGATAATCTCGACCGCCTGCATGTATCGCAAGTGTGGCTAGGCCCTACGCCTAACGACCCCGACTTTTTTACCTTTAAGCTTATGGCGGCCATGCTGGCGGGTATGACGGGGCCGCTCTTCCGTATTTTGCGTACCGAAGAAGGCTTGGTGTACAGCACCACCGAAGAATTTTCGCCTAAGCCTAAGGCATCCGTGTTTAGCATTGGGGCGCAGGTGGATTATGACAAGTTGACCCCTGCCCTGAAGGGGCTTGAAAAAGCCATTAACACCCTGATTGAGCAGCCCCCCGACCCTGCCGATTTAGAGCGCATTAAACGTGAAGCCCTGATGGAAGAACGGCTTGCCCAAAGCCACAGTTTTACCTTAATGAGCAACCACGCCAGCCGTCTAGGGCTAGGCCAACAGCTTGAACCCGTTGAAGCTGTGCAGCAACACCTTGCCCGCATTACCCCGCAAGACGTGCAGCGAGTGGCACAACGCTTTTTAAGCCCCAGCAACATTAACCATGTGGTGGGTATTAGTGGCCCCGCCAAGGTGATACAAGAATACTATCCCGAAGTGGCGTTACTCACCCCTGAAACGCTGCAGCTACCCCCTGATGCGCCAGCCAACAGTACCGCTACCTTGCCTGAGGGCGACTGGTGGCAAGCCAACCGTTTGCCCTTGCCCCCTACCGCTAACCCCCGTCACCCCGATTTGCCCCCGCTGGAGCCGACAGGACGCAAGGTGGCCGTAGCCGCACAGTGGCAGGCTTAGGGAGAATTGTTACAAGCCCTTTAGTTAATTGCTCTTTGGCCGACAGGTACACCCAGTACCCACGCCTTAACGGAACCCCATCCCACCATGTTTGCCGATACTCCCACCCTTTGGACCGCCGACTTTTTACTGCTACCCAGCATGGTGGCCTTGGCTGTTATACTGATTGTGACCAACGTGTTTAGGGGCAAAACCCGAGCTGTGCGGTTTGTGGCCTTGCTGCCCATATTATTTTTGGGCTTTAGGTATATGGGTTGGCGTACCTTCGCCACACTCAACTTTGACGACGGCTTACTCAGCAGTGCCTTAAGCGTGTTGATGCTGGTATGTGAGCTTCTCATCTTTTTTATCAACTCTGTGAGTTCGTGGTTGTTGTTTACCATGAAAACCAACCGCACCCCCGAAGCTGACGAATTACAGCAGGCCGTTATCAACCGTACGTTTGTCCCCAGTGTGGCGGTGTTTATACCCACGGTTAACGAGCCGCCTTCTATTTTGCGGCGTACCGTTACGGGTTGCCAAATGATGGATTACCCCAACAAGCAGATTTATCTGCTAGATGATGGCCGTCGCCCCGAGATTGAAGCCCTTGCCGCCGAAATGGGTGTGGGCTACTTTAAGCGTAACAGCAACGAGCATTTTAAGGCGGGTAATGTTAACAATGCCTTGTGGCAAACCAAAAGCGACCTTATCGCCTTTTTTGATGCTGACTTTGTACCCAGTAAGCACTTTTTAACCCGAACCGTGGGCTTTTTTCAGAAGCCTAAGGTGGCGTTAATCCAAACCCCTCAAAACTTTTATAACCCCGACTTGGTAGAAACCAACCTTGGCCTTAACAGCTTTACCAACGAGCAAGACTTGTTTTTTAGAAACCTGCAACCCGGGCGTGATGCCTTTAACGCCGTAATTTGTTGTGGTACAGGCTTTGTGTTGCGTCGTGACCGCTTGCAAGCCCTTGGCGGGATGCCCACAGCGACCATTACCGAAGATTTGATGACCAGCGTCTACTTTCAGTCTCAGGGGTACGAAGTGATTTACCTGAACGAGGCTCTCTGCTTTGGCGAAGCTCCCAACCGTAGTGTGGATCACTTAAAACAGCGGGTGCGTTGGGCAAGGGGCATTATGCAAACCCTGTTTACCGATGTAAACCCCATTACCTGCCCTAGCCTTAACCTGTGGCAACGCTTTTATCACTTTATTGGTGCCGCCTACTGGATGATGAGCCTGCCTCGCCTGATTATTTTGCTGATGCCTTTGGCCTTTTTGCTGTTTGATTTGGTGGTGATTAAAGCGCATATTGATTCGGTGTTTACGTATTTTATCCCCTATTATATTGCTACTATCGCCTTGTTTAGCTGGCATAACGGTGGCCGTCGCTCGCCCTTTTGGTCTGATGTGTATGAGTTGATTCCTACGTTCCACCTGATACCTAACATGATTGTAACCTTTATTGACCCCTTTGGCCTTGACTTTAAAGTGACCCCCAAGGGTGTCACCAGTGACAAAGTTGCCATTAACTGGGAGGTTGTGGGCCCGTGTCTCTTTATTATTGCCCTGTACACCTTTGGCTTTGCCAAGTTGTTGGTTAACCTTACTTGGGGTGTTAACAGCTCGGCAGCTACCCTTAACTTAGTGTGGAGCCTTTACGCCATTGCCCTGTTATGGATGACGGCCATGGCCTGTATTGATGTGCCTCAACGTCGGCAAGGGTTACGTATTATTCAAGCGTGGCCATTTACCCTTAGTGCGGCAGGGGTAACGCTTACGGGAAGCACCCTAGATATTACCGAAGAGGGCGTGACCCTTAAGCTCACCAAAGAACAATGGCAAAGCTGGCAACAGCAAGGGCAACCAGCCTTGTTAAACCTGCCTGATTTAGGGATTGAGGCCATGCCTGTTAAAGTTAACCCACGCAAACAAGGCTTTAGCCATGTTGAGGTGGGAGCGGTGTTTGGCACGTTGCCTCAGCCTGTGTACAACGTGTTTTTAGGTGCCGTGTTTAACCGCTTAGCCACCGAGTGGGAAGAGCAAACCCTGAGCGAGTTTAAGTTCTTTTGGCTGTTTGTTAAAACACCGTTGCGTATGTATCCGTTGGCTAGGTAGTACAAGCACAGGCCAAAATAAAACTCAGCTTTTGGTGGTTGTTGGCTGATGCGAGGGGTTGTGTTGGTGTTGCATGGCTGGTGTCGGGTCTCGGCCCGACAGCCGAGTTAGGGGGCTTGTGGAAGCCCCCTAACAACCCCACCACACAGTCTCCGCCAGTTTGGCGTGACCTTGGTGAGTTCTCGGAAACGTTCAATGAAAGAATAAACCTGTTGCTCCAAAACAAAACAGCTCGGCAAAAACGAAGCTCGCCGCAGGCGAGTCTGAGTGCCGAGCGGCAGGAGCGAGCTTCGCTATTGGGGGTAAGCAGTAGGGGGCGAAAGCCCCCTCTGTGGGGGAGCGCGAGGGGAG
>JBIKUS010000084.1:0-8759 GCA_044347425.1 Vampirovibrionales bacterium
AGTCGCCACAGCACCACAGCCAACCCCGCCAGCCCAAACAACTCCAGTTGGCCAAGGTTATACAACCACCCCGAATTCAGCTTAAGCAAACCCTGCACTTGAGGCGATACTACCACGGCGGTGTGCGTGTTGACCCCCACCACACCAGAGAACCCACCCCACCACGACGGCACGGGCTGCCCTAGCATCCCATCAAACACGGCAGTAGAGGCACAGCCCAAACGGCCGACGAGGCTCCCCCACACCAGCGGCCACACCAACACATCGCCCGTGCTGGCCGTACCCAGTTTGGCTCGCCATTTGCCCAGCTCTGTACCGACGATACCGCCCAGTAAGCCCCCCGCCAGCGACTTACCCGACCACAAGGCCATGCCCCACAAGGGGCTGCCCGCCACCTCAAGCAAGGGAACGGCTTTCGCCCCGAGGATGGCACCGCCGAGTGTCCACAGTTTAAGGCGTTTGCGTTGGGGCGGGGTGAGGGTATCGGCCACGGCTTGGTGCTTATAAATGGCGAAACTGGTGAGGTAGCCCAACACCTCAAAGCCAAAGTGCAGGCTAGGGTGCCAATACCCCCATTGCCAACTCACCAACACAAAGGGGTTCAGCAGGCTTGTCATTCGCCAGCAAACATCACTAACATGACACCACAAGCATACCCTAGGCTAGCCAAGCCCAATGCGCCCCACCAAGCTAGTAACAACGGTACGGCCAGCACCCACTTTACCCACCCTGTAACGCCCACCTTGGCCAGCACTTTGTAAGGCCACACCAACATGTAAAGGGCATCGGTACCCACGGTTTTTAGCAGTTTAAGTAACATACCCCAGCCTCCTACGGCGTTTTTGTCTGCTTGTAGCCTTGGCACCACAGGTGAGCGTCGTTAAAATGGCCTAAATAGGTTAGCTGGCAGGTTTTAATAAACACGCCCTCAGGCTTGGGCGAATTGGGTTCAAGCAAATAGGTCGTGTGTGTGTTTACCACCAGCTCATCAGGCGAAGTGGCTAGGGGCAGGCTACTTTGTTTTAAAGCTTGTTGCAAAGTGGCCTGCGCCACGGGCTGTTTAAAGGTAAGCAGCATGGTTAAGGCAGGGGCTTCGGGCAGGTAGGCCACTTGCTTACGTTTAAAGTCAAAGGCAAACTGTTTAATGTAAGGCAGGATGTTGATAGGGGTTTCTACGGGTTTTTCTGGGTCAAATTGTTGTTGCAGGGCTTCCACCCGTTCCACAAACGCTTGCGAGTTTTGCCATATTGTGGCCAGTGCCATGTCTTGCTTTTTAGTAGCGATGGTTTGCTTACGCTCTTTACTACCGTCTATCACGTTGCCAATAAACATGGGCGTTAAGGGCAGGCATAACAGGCTTAGGGGGATAATGGCCACACTGTGCAGCACGGTCGTCACACCGTTTTTAATGCGTTGCCAAAAGCCCACCTCTTTGCGGTATTGGGCGTGTACTTCGGGGGCGAGTTGCGCCACGATGTTGGCCGTATTGGCTTGGCCGTTGAGGGTGACTTGCGTCAGCCCTGTCACGGCGTTAGGGTTGGGCGTAAACGTCACTTGGGTGTACTGGTTAAGCACCAACGCCAGCGGATGCACGTCTCGGCTCGCCATCTCGGGGTCAATGGGCAGGGTTTTTAGAGTGATGCTAAACAACCCTGGCACGGTATCGGTACGGTTGACAGGGGCAGGGGCGTTGAGCAGTTGCCAACCATCGGCAAAGGTTTGCGGGGGCAGGGTCTCACTCGCTTGTACCAAAGGGACGGCCAAGGGAGCGAAAGGCAACAGCAGCCCTACCGTAACCAACAGAGACAACAAACGGTGAGTGAGCATGGGTTGACCTTACAGAGGTGAGTGAGAGGGTATAAACGCAGGCCGAGACAAGCCAGGGCGATAAAACAGATTGTACGTGTCAAAGGGTATCACGTGCAATGTCTCGGGGTGAACAATGTGGATACACGAGCGTTTGACACTCCGAATATCGAGGGTTTGCACGTCCATAAAGTCAATAATCAGCACCCTAAACAACGACTCATAACTCACCTCAGGCGGAAGCTCCAACTCGGGTAGGCAACACAACAGAGACCCCACACTCTCCCCGCCCGATTCGGGCGAGTGGTTCAGGGCGAAGGCTTCAAACAGCTTGTCTTTAAGGGTGTGGCGTATGGTGTTGGGGTTGCCCGCTTCCACAAGCAGGGCTTTAGGGTCTACAAACGAGCTGAGGGGCAGTACCTCGCCATTGTGCTTAAGGGCGTAGCCCATGGCCAAACAGTCGGGGTGGCACGGCACGGGGATAATATCGTCAGGCGTAAAGTTAGCGTATTGGTCTAAAATGGCTTGGCGCACCTCAGTCAGGGTGAGCCTATCTGTAGCAGCCGTATAATTATCTAAACGGCCAGCGGCCTGCACGGGCTGAAACGTCACACCACGTACACAGGGTTGGGCTTGGGCAAAGCGAAGGATGTCGCCAATCTCGCCATCATTAAGCCCCTTGCGTACTACACACACCAGCGTGGTTGACAGGTTCAGCTCGTTAAGGTGGGCCAAGGCTTTTTGGCGGATATGCGTCAAATCCTCGCCCCTAAGCACCTGCTGCGGGTGAGGCGTGAGGCTGTCAAACTGCAAATAAATCTCAAAATTGGGGGCATACGTGGCAAGGCGTTGGGCAAAAGCTTTGTCGTTGGCGATGCGTACGCCGTTGGTGTTAATCATCAAGTGTTTAATGGGGCGAGCTTTGGCAGCGTCCAGAATCTCAAAAAATTGGGGGTGAATGGTGGGTTCTCCGCCCGAAATCTGCACCACGTCGGGTTCGCCCTCGTTTCGCACGATAGCATCCAGCATAGCCTCCACTTGGGCAAGGCTTCGGTGGCTACCCGCCGTGGGCGACGAGCCAGCAAAGCAGGTGGGGCAAGTCAGGTTGCAACGGTCGGTAATCTCCAGCAGGGTCACGCACGAATGTTGCTCATGGTCGGGGCAGAGGCCGCAATCGTAAGGGCAACCATGCGCTATGGGGGTGTTCCAGTGGCGGGGCATTTGCCCAGGCTTTACAAATTGGCGGGTTTGCTGCCAATAGGCGTAATCGGTAGCAATGAGGACTTTTTCGGCACCATGCTCAAGGCAGTGCTTTACCATATACACGTTACCATGTTGCAAAATGAGTTTAGCATCCACCACTTTAAGGCAGGTGCTACACAGCCCACGGGTCAGCTCTAAAAAGGTATAGGGGCGCATGGGGGCTTGGCAGGTGGTCATGGGGTTGGCTCGTCGCTGTCGGCTTTCATAGCGTCCAGCGTGGCTACCACGTCGGCCAAGGCGGGGGTAGCTTCGCCCAGTGGCTCTAAAAAAGCCTCGGCTTGGGCTTGTGTACCTAGGGCTTTGGTGGGCAACCCCAAAACCTTAACGGCCACCACTTTATGGCCGTAGCGCACGGTAAGGGCATCGCCCACTTTAACGGTGGTACTGGCCTTGGCCACTTTACCGTTAAGGCTAGCGTGGCCTTTGTCACACAAAGCATTCGCCAAGGTACGCCGTTTCACCAGCCGAGTCATTTTTAAAAATTTATCTAAACGCATAAAAGCCAGCCGATAGGGTTACTCATCATCAGCAACGAGTATGGGGGCTTCCACATCGGCCAGTTGGGCAGGCACAGCAGGCGGAGCCGTCTCCACTTGTTTGCTCACGTTGACATGGAGGGTTTGCCCTACCTGTTTACGGGCGGTATTCAGGGCTTGCCACTGCTCATCCGTCAGTTCTACGCGTCTGTCCGTCACCAAACGGTCCAGCGTGCGGACGTTCACCTTGCACACCTTGCGCTCAAGGCCAGCATCAATGACGGCAGCCAGTAGGGCATCGTCGTCAAACTCAAAATGCCTGCGCCATTGGCAAGTCAGTTGTTCGCCTGAGCTGGCCGTAAGGGGTACGCCCCCTTCGGCAAAGTAGAGCTTGAAGAGGTCTTTCAAATCGGCCAATTCAGATTGAATCACTTGGTTGGCTTTTTGCAGACGCACGTACCGCTCTAACAAGTAAGGCGTGTTGGGCAGTTGCGACAGTTGCCACTTAAGCTTATTTTCATACAGGTTACGAAGCTTGGGGTACACCGCAGCCAGTTGCAAGGCATCATCCAGCGCGCGGTGGTTCACGTGGGCTTCTTCGCCAAAACGGCTCGCCAAGGACGATAACCCATAGCTGGGGTCTTCGGGGAAAACGCACTTGTACATCTCTAGCGTACACACCCTAAGGTTGTTAAACTTAACCCCTAGGTGACGCTTGCAGGCCTCTTTAATAAAGCCGTAATCAAAGGCTACGTTATGAGCGGCGTAGGGCAAATCGCCCAAAAAGGCCAAAAAGCGAGGCAGCACGTCCTCAATGGGGGGGGCATCCTCCACCATGGCGGGGCTAATGTTGTGTATTTTTTGGCTAGAGGGGCGAATGGTGGCCGTGGGCTTGATCAACGCCGAAAACGTCTCGGTGACTTGGCCTTTAACCAGTTTGACGGCGCCCAGCTCAAGGAGCTGTTCCACTCGAGGGTCAAGCCCTGTGGTTTCGGTGTCAACAATCACCAAGGTTTGTTCGGCTAATAGCTGGTAGGCATGGGCATAAGCGGGGTCAAGGGCGGAGTCGTCGTGCGTGGGAGTCAAGGCAGGCGTGTCTTTCAATCAGCATACAGTTTAACAACAGTGTACACCAAAGCTACTGCTATGGGCTAGGGGGGCGAGACACTGGCACAAGCTTGCTCTACTGTAGCCAACCACGTGCTACCAAACGCTTCGGGGGGGAGCTTTGTCCACCATGCCATCGCTCGTTGGGCTTGGTGAAGTAACATACCCAAGCCGTCTACCGTGGCCAAGCCTTGCGCTTCTCCCAGCCTTAGCCAGCGAGTAGGCCTAGGGTTATAGACAGCATCCACCAGCCACGTATCGCTTTGGCACAGGGTTAAGGCGTGGGCGGGCATGGGCAAGCCCTCCGTATGCGGGAGCATCCCCAAAGGTGTGGTGTTAATCAGGGCATCCGCCGTGGCGCACGCTTCAGCAAAAGCAGGAGAAAGTGTCGCAGGGGCAGCATCCTCTTGGGCGGGTAACTCACAAAAGCAGAGGGGTTGTGTTTGCCCCAACGCCGTTTGCCACCAGTCGGCCAGTTGCGCTTGGGCTTTGGCAGGGTTACGTACGGCAAGAGTCACTTGCCCCACCCCCTGCTGAGCCAGCACCCACAGCATGGCCTTAGCTGCCCCACCTGCCCCTAGCATCAGCACGGCAGAGGCGGGGTGTTGTAGCCGTGTTTGTAAAGCAGCGGGGAGGCTTGCCCACCAGCCGTCAGCATCGGTATTGTGGCCTAGCCAGCCCTGTTGGGTGGGGCTGTAGCTTAGCGTGTTGATGGCACCAATGGCTTGGGCTTGGGGGGTGAGGGCTACCACTAAGGGGAGTACGGCCTGCTTATAAGGCACGGTGATGTTAAGCCCCACCACGCCCTGTTGTGCCAAGTTGGCTAAGTGATTGGCAAGGTTGGGGGGGGGCGTGGGATAGGCTTGGTAACTGCCCTGCAAGCCCAAGTGCTGCAACAACGCCGTATGGATGGCAGGCGACCATGTGTGACCCAAATGCTCGCCCACAATACCAAGATGATAGGGTTGTGAAAGCTCTACAGACACACGGCTACCTAGGTTTAAAACTCACCTGCACGGTGCGCTGGTCGTCAGCGTTGGTCGCTTCGGCAACTGTGTTACCCTGGGGTGGCACGGCCGACAATTGATTCAGGCTGTCGTCGCTTATCACCAAGGTGATATCGTCAGAGGGTTTACAACCGAGTTGCTCGTAGGTGGTGTTGTGCGGGGCTACCACCACGGGCAGTTGTGTAACCACAGGGGCAAGCTTGGCCAAGGCGGGGGTATCTTCGTCTCGCACTTTAAGGGATTGTTCTATCAACATAGAGTGCGAAGGGCGCAACAAAGGCTTACGACAGTTCAGGTTAAAGTGAGCCGAACTGGCCATGGCTTCAGCCAGTGATTCCACCCATGCTTCGGCTTGGGGAGCGTAGAGGATGCCTAACTGCAACGGCTCCTGCCCCCGCAAGGTCGCCTCGGTAGAGGCGGTATTAAAGATAAGGCGATTGAGTACCTGTTTGGCGGCATAAGGTTCTACAATCCAGTAGCTCGTCGTCTCGCTTGAAGAAGCATGACCTGGCAGCGTGGCCACCCGCAACCCCGAAGGCTGCACAGAGCGTGCCATATTGGCCAAGGCCACCAGTTGCCCGTCGTTCATATCCGTTAGCAGATATGGGCGTAGCCTCATAAGGAGTTCGGGGACTTTAAGTAACGTGGCAGGCTGCGCCAAGCGTGCTTTAACGGCGGTTAAAAAGTAGTGTTGTCGCCTAATGCGGCCAATATCAGCAAGGGCATCGTGCCTAAAACGCAAGTAGCCCACGGCCTCCTCGCCGTTGAGTTTATGCGTACCTTGAGGCAAGCGAATACGTAGGCCATCGGCATTGTCGGTGTAGCGTAGGGCTTTGGGCAGCGTCATTTCAATACCGCCAAGGGTATCTACCAAGGTGCGTACCGCCTCAAGGTGAACCACGGCCACGTGGTCAACAGGCACCCCAAACGAGGCTTCCACCACTTCTTTAGCTTTGTCTAGCCCGCCAAGAGCAAAGGCTCCGTTGAGCTTACCCACCTGCATACCATTGTCATAAAACACCTTACTATCGCGGGGGAGCGATACCATGCTGATGCTACGGTTGGCAGGGCTAAAGCGTGCCAGCAGCATGGTATCGGTACGTGCGCCAGCAAAAAGGGCTTTTTGTCGTTCATCGTCGGTGGCGGGGGTGCCACGGTGGGACATGCCGCCAGCTCGGTTATGGTCAACACCCATTAACAAAATAACGGTATCGGGGCCTTGCAGGCTGGGCAGGTTTAAAAACTCTTGTACGGCCTTTTGGCCTTGTTGAAGTTGGGGTAGCAGGTTAAATACCTTAATGCCCCACAGCACAATCACCAAGGCCGACAAAAAGCCAGCCAAGCCCACCATAATCATGAGCGCAAGTTGTACCACAGGCCTTTTTTTAACGGGCTGATAGGGCGAAAAGACGGGCGGAGGGGTCACAACAACTCACTTTGCACACAAGGGGCTACGAGGCACTTGCCGTATCACCCTATTAAGCCATGCCAAGCGGTTTTATGCAAGCTATTGCCCCTAACAAACCAACCTATGGCCAACACGGCAACAGTTGCATTGTTACGCTTTGTTACGTTTTAGAGGGTGAGGTCAATAGCCTCATTTTAATTGTTTTAATTATTATGTAATTGAACTTATTGAGAGTCAACCATCCATCACCATCACACGGGCAACCTAGCGGCGTTAAGCTTTGCTGTGGTTAAGCCACTCATTTATTAAAGAGAGAATAAGGAACACCACATCATGGGCTATCCCTTACCAGCTTACGCACCCCCCTCACTTTATGCAGCCTACAAAACACTCCCCCAAGGGCAAGTACCTGCTGGGCAAGTGCCAGCGGTAGGCACACCCACAACCTCTACCCCTTGGGTGTTACCCCCTGGTGTTACGGGTAGCGTCCCTACCAATTACGCTACTTTGGGTAGTAGTAACGCTGATATTTTTAAAACAGCCCAGCCATTAACAGCAGATCAGCTTGCAAACTGGCAGCCTCAGTTTGTTACCACCGCTGCCACAACGCCCCCCCCTACCGATGCTACCGCTCCCGTGGTAGACGGCTCGGCAACGCCAGCCCCTGGTGCTGCCGTTACACCGTTAATTGATGGCCAGCCCATTGTTACCGCTGACCCCAACGCTACAGCCAATACCAAATACCTTGCTGACGCTGGTGGACAAGTTCAAACACTAACAACAGGCGAAGTTGTGACTGCTGGCTGGGGTGTCAATCCCGACGGCACCATGAAAAACACCGACCCTAATACTCAGTTAGACATACTGGCCAACCAGTACAATGCCGTAAACCCCTTGGTAAAACAAATGAACCAAGAAGTGATGGACATTGCCACCGAAATTGCAGCAACCGATTACGGTAGCCTTGACCAAGCTAAAGTGATTAACGTATTAACAGGCAGAGGCCCCATTGACCTTGCCACCATGATTGATATGCAACAAGTTGAAGCTGGCGCAGCCGCCGAAAAACATGGTGTCAATACAGAAAACACTTCGGGTAGGCCACTTAATGGCGATGAATACGTTGAAGGCCGCGACTACAATCGCGACGGTACTGTAGATGCCAAAGATAAAGAATGGTATGAAAAAGACCAAGCAGCCCTTCAAGCATGGGATGCAACATGGGATTACAACGGCGACGGCACCGTAGGTGACGCTGAAGACAAAGCCGAATTTGAACGCCGTAGCACCGCCGCCGCTAAAGAGCCTGAAACCGAGTCGTCTTCGGTATTTACCGAAGAGACCGCCACCCCTAAAGAATAAAGCCACCACCACACCCCTTAAGTTGTTACTTAAGGGGTGTTGGGTTTCATAACCTACCCTGGGCTTGTTGCACTTTGTAACAAGCCCTTAGGCTTATCCACCTTTCGCCGAAACGTAACCTAAGCATACTGACAATACAGTAGCCAATTGCCAAGCATCACTGCGCCACCCACCCGAGAGAGGGGCGCATTACGATCAGGATTAGCAGAATTAGGGAGTTACCACAAGCCTATGTCAGGGTTTAGCACGGCTATGCCACAGCCATCCCCACCCACCCCAGTGTCGCCCCACGCCCATAACCAGCCATGGGCAAGGTTAGCTTTACACACC
>JBIKUS010000085.1:0-8681 GCA_044347425.1 Vampirovibrionales bacterium
TTAGCTAGCTTTTTAGGCAGAGTTTTTCAACTAAACGCTTAACATGCTAACAAGCTGGCCAAAGCGTCGGCAATGCGTTGGCTACCCGTACCGCCCTGCCCTTGGGGCAGCACAAACGGCGAGTGTACCTGCTGGCACTGAGCGATAAAGGCCTCATCCGTTAATGTACGGGTTAAGGCCTCGCTCAACGCCGCCTCATCGCCCAAGGCCACGCTTAACACATTGCCCGCTCGCTCTCGGCCAGCTTGCCGGAGCCCTACGCTAATACTGGGCGTGCCAAAACAAGGGGTTTCGTACAGGCCACTGCTGGTATTGCCCACCACCACGCTAGCGGCGGCTAGCCAGCTTAAATAGGCTTGTCGGCCTAAAGTAGGTTGCCATCGCCAGCCTTGGGCGTGGTGCTGGGTGGCTTGGGCTTGCGCTAAGGCTTGCATGGCCACGCCCGCAGGGCTATCGAGGTTGGGGCTGGTGAGTATCACTTGCAAGTGGGTGTACTTGGCCAACGTGGCCAGTATCACCTCAAACCCCGCCACCGAGGTGGCCTCCGTCTCGGCGGGGGGAGGGATGGGGTGCTGGGTAACGAGAGCCACAGGGAGGTCGGGGTTAAGGTCAAGCTCGTGGCATAAATCTGCTTTAGGGGTTAGGGTCAGTTGGGCGATCGACTCTACCACGGGCGAGCTGACCTGTAACACGCGCCCCGCTAAAGTGGGAGTATGGCCTAAACAATCTTGCAGGCGTTGCCTGCTGTGTGCCGAAAAACACACATGCAAGCTGGCCAAGGCACTCAGGGCAAAGCGGAGTTGGTCATCGGGGCAGCCGCCTTGGGTGGTGTCGCCAGCAGCTAGATGAATGATGGGAATACCGTAGTAAAAACAGGCCAAGGCCACGGCAAAGGCTTCAAACCTATCACCTAATAGGATACAAGCAGCGGGTTTAGGTGGGTGGTTGCGGAGTAACGTCGCTACGCCATGCAAATGGGTTTGTGTCGCCTGCAAGGTGAGCGGTGTCGATCCCGACAAAGGCAGTTGGGCGGGTGGAGGCAACACTTGCACCCTTGGCCAAGCGTCTGCCAGTACGTGAGCGATGGAGCCTAAGCTGGTGTGGTCGGTGCCTAACCACCATGTGGGGGTAAAGCGGTCGTCGGTATGCAGATGTTGGGCAAGGGGGACAAGTAGGCTATAATCTGCCCTGTTGCCCGAAAACAGCACGACTGGCCACGGCTGGCTAGTGGGCATGGCTCACCTTGGGCAAGGCACCATGGGGCGAGGGCTGTGCCTGCCGTAGCGGACACGTGGGGTAGGTGGGCAGGCACGTGGCCAGAAGTTTCACTTCGGCTTCGGCAAGGGCAAAACCAAGGCCTTGGGCAATTTCGGCAAAATGTTCGTGCAGATGGTCGCTTTCAAACTCTTCAGTGGCACCGCAGGTGGCGCATACTAAGTGGTGGTGGGGGGTTTCTTCGCCCCGAATCAGCTCGTACTGTTTGCGGTCGTCAATGTCCACCTCTCGTAACACACCCACCTGTGCTAACAGCTTGAGGGTACGGTACGAGGTGGCAAGGGAGACATCGGCCGAGGGGTCGTCTTTAAACAACTGGTACAACTCTTCAGCCCCCAAGTGTTCGCCCATGGGTAGGTCAAAAAAGCAGTCAATAATACGCTCACGCTGAGGGGTTAGCCTGAAGCCTTTGGTTCTAAGGGTGAGGTAAAGCTGTGTTTTGTCGCTCATGGTGTGGCCCCAAGCAGAAATAAGTACTCTTAGTGTAGCATGAACGACCACAGGGGCAACGCTTTGCCCTGACGTTAGGCTTTTGGTAAGGCTTTAGCCAAGGCCAAGGCCAACATGACGCTGGTGGCCTTGTTACGGGTTTCTTGGTATTCGGCCGCGGGTTGGCTATCGGCCACAATACCCGCCCCAGCGTGGACGTGCGCCCAGCTATCGCATAACAACACCGAGCGGATGGCAATACAGGCATCTAAACGGCCAAAAGGGTCAAGGTAGCCCACAAAACCGCTATAATAGCCCCGTTGTTCATGCTCTAAAGTGGCAATGTGTTGCATGGCTCGTATTTTAGGCGCACCCGAGAGCGTCCCCCGAGGGAAGCAGCCCCGTGCCACATCATAAGCGTTGTGTTGGGGGCTGAGTTCACCCCGAACTTCGGTAGCTAGGTGCATCACGTGGGTGTAACGTACCACTTCGGCCAGTGGGCCTGTGGTAACGGTACCCACACGGCAGACACGGCCAAGGTCGTTACGGGCAAGGTCTACCAGCATTTTATGTTCGGCAAGTTCTTTAGCATCAGCCAGTAGGTCGGCTTGTAGGGCAGCGTCGGCTTGGGGGGTGTCGCCACGGGGGCGAGTGCCTGCCAAGGCGTGAAGCTTAACGATAGCGGGTGTATCGGTAGTAGCTCCGCTGACGCTCACAAAGGTTTCGGGCGAGCTGCCCACATAGCAAAATGTGGGGGTTTTGAGTAAAAACGAATAAGGCGAGGGGTTGAGTGCCGTTAGCAGGCGGTAGGCCGTAAGGGCTGGCAGGGTAAAGGGTTGGCTGTAGCGGTTGGCCAACACCAACTGAAACACCTCGCCTTGGGTGATGAGTTTGAGGGTGTCTTTGACCTTGGCTTCAAACTGGGCTTGGGTAAAAGCGGTGTCCAAATCGGCGATGGCAAAGAGGTCGTCTTGAGACAAGCTGTGGGCAGGCAGGCTCAGCGGAGGCGGGGCTTGCAGGCTGGCCAAGGTGGATTGCAGGTTGGCCCACAGTGTTGCAGCATCGGGGTTAAAGCTGATAAAGGCCAACGTCTTTTTAAGGTGATCAAACGCCACAACACTGTCATATAGGCCAAACAGGCCATACGGCACGTTAAAGGGAGCTTCTGTGGCTTGGGGGATGGCATCAAAGCAGGCGGTGGCTTGGTAGCCCAACACACCTACCCATCCACCCAACAGTGGCCAAGCGGCCAGCAAATCTGGGTTGTAAGCTGCTAACTCATCTCGCCAGTGGGTGGGCTGATGTGCCTGTAACACCGCCAACGGGTGCGCCTGCGCCGAAGCAGGAGGCTCCTCGATCGTGGTATAGGTTGCGTCGGTTTGCCTGTGGTGCCAGTGCGTGGCCGTGGGGTAAAAGCTCACCACTTGCTGGGGGTTAACGCCCAAAAACGAAAACCGAGCCAAGCGGCTGTCACCATCCGTACTTTCAAGCAAAAAGGCATAAGGGCTTTGGGCTTGCAGGGCATGGTACAGGGCTAGGGGCGTGCAACTATCAGACAGGAGGGTTTGTACAAACAAGGCGATCGATTCTCTGGCAAGTCACTTATTAAAACCTTGGGTGCTGTGCCTAATAACACAACACCCAAGCTATTAAGCGTTAAAAAATCAGTTATGCGGTAGCTTCTTCAACCACTGGGGCTTCTTCGGCTTCGGCAACAACCTCGGCTGCGGGGGCTTCAGCTTCGGCAACCACTTCGGCTACAGGGTCGGCGGCTTTGGCGGGGGCTGGGGCGTGTTGGCCTTTGGGTTCGGGCTTAGGCAGGGCAATAATTTCATTGCTCTTACCTTCGCATAAGCCTAGCAAGCGTTTGGCTGTATCAGAGACTTGCGCACCTTTGGCGACCCAAGCGTTGGCTTTATTAACATCCAACTTGAGTTGTTTGCGAACGGGGTCGTAAAAGCCTAACAGGTCAAGGGCGGCACCGTTGCGGCGCGAACGCACATCAAGCACCACCATACGGTAGTAGGGGCGTTTTTTACGGCCAAGGCGAGTAAGTCTAATTTTAATCATGGGGTAGAAGGACTCCAAAGGGTTAACAGGGGTAGCTTAGGACACTGTGAGAGAGGATGGGGAACCAAGCTATCCATGTTTGTAACACAAAGGTGGGGCTTGGCAAAGGGGCAGGGGTCAACTTTTGGTTGCGTTTATGGTTTGATAAGGCAGATAGCTTGTCACTTTACTTACGCTACTTTATAGGCTAGCCTACCATGCCTGCTTTTGTTGATTTAACCTGCCAAATCGCTGGCATTACCAGCCCCAACCCCTTTTGGTTGGCCAGTGCGCCCCCCACCAACAGTGCCTACCAAGTGGCCAAAGCCTTTGAGGCAGGCTGGGGCGGAGCCGTGTGGAAAACCCTGACTGACAGCCCCATTGTTAACGTCTCTGGCCGCTACGGGGCGTGGCACGTGGGACATAAGCGGATGGTGGGTTTTAACAATATTGAACTTATCAGCGAAAAAACCGTGGCGCAAAACTGTGCCGAAATGGCCGAAGTGAAACGCTTGTATCCCGACAGAGCCGTGATTGCCTCGTTGATGTTTGAGGGCAAGGCACAGTGGCAGGCCGCCGTATTGCAAGCCGAAGCCGCTGGCGTGGATGGGTTTGAACTGAACTTTGGTTGCCCCCACGGCATGAGCGAGCGGGGCATGGGCAGCACTATTGGCCAACACGCCGACCTGTGCGAAACCATTACAGGCTGGGTAACGGCCGTGGCCACCAAGCCCGTGCTGGTCAAGCTCACCCCTAACGTGACGGATATGCTACCCATGGCCTTGGCGGCGCAACGTGCGGGAGCCAGTGGCATCTCACTCATCAACACCATTAACTCGGTGATGGGGGTGGATTTGGCGACCTGGACACCGCAACCCACCGTGGATGGTGCCAGTACCCACGGGGGCTATTGTGGCCCTGCCGTTAAGCCCATTGCCCTGCATTGGTTGACGCATCTGCTCAACAGTCCCGAATTTACCCTGCCCATTAGCGGCATGGGGGGCATTAGTGGTTGGCGAGACGCTGCCGAGTTTATCCTACTAGGGGCGAACAACGTGCAAGTGGCTACTGCGGTGATGCATCACGGGTTTGGTATGGTGCAGGGTATGGAGGCTGGCTTGCGGGGCTATATGGCCGACAAGGGACTGACCCACCTTGGCCAATTACAGGGGCAAGCTCTGCCCAAGGTTAAAAAATGGGAAGAACTTAACCTGAATTACCGAGCCGTGGCCACCATTAACGCCGACACTTGTATAGGGTGCGATAAGTGTTTCGTCGCCTGTGACGAGGGGGCTTACCAAGCCATTGGCCACCAGCCTAACAGTAGCGTGCCTGTTATTTTAGACAACTGTGTGGGGTGTAACTTATGCGCCCACGTTTGCCCCGTAAGCCAGTGTATTACCATGCAACCCATAGCCGATACCTTGAGTTTACCCTCGCTACCGTGGGCTAAGCACCCTCGTAACACGAACAGCTTAGTGGTGTCGCCTTAAAGGTTACGCTTTATGACCCTCACCCTTCCCTCTCCCAGAGGGAGAGGGTGGGAAGTCTACCTAAAATTGTTGAATTGTAGGGGGTATGACCATTCGGCCATAGCGTCTTTTAATAGGGCGATCACTTGTTGTAAGTCGTCGCGGCTTTTGCCACTCACCCGCACACTGTCGCCTTGGATGCTGGCCTGCACTTTAAGCTTAGTAGCTTTAATTTTAGCCACAATCTGCTTAGCCCTTGCACTGTCTAACCCGCTACGCAGGGGCAATTCTTGCCTCACTCGGCCAGAGAGAGCCGCTTCGGGGGCGTTGGTTTCAGCATCCAACAAAAAGGGAGACATGCCTCGTTTCGCCAGTTTTTCTTCAAGCACCTGTATCACGTTACGCAGGCGCAAGTCGTCGCTGGTGGTGATGACCAAGGTTTTTTCGGTCAATTCAATTTCGGTGTTAGCATCTTTTAAATCAAAGCGGGCGGCAATGTCTCGGCGGGTTTGGTCAAGGGCGTTAACCAGCTCTTGGCGATCAAACTCGCTTACCACGTCAAAAGTGGGGTCTTTGGCCATCATAACAACACTAGCTCCAACAAAACTTACAAAATATTGGGGACAACAAACTGATTCGCCTCAAGTTGTGGGGCGTTGGTCAGCAGGGTGAGGGGGTCGATGGGTTGGTTGGCAACATCGGCACGCAATTGCTCAATGCTGGTAATGGTGAGTGTGGCCGTCACGGGGTTAAGCTCAAGGGTAGCATCGTCTTGCGAAGCGGGGGTGCTGTCGCTTTCGTCTAGCTGGTTAAGGGTTTCAACAAAGCCCAAAATGCGGGTCAATTCGTCTTGATAAGTAGTAATCTCAGTATCGCTGACTTGCAGCCTGCTAAGGGTAGCAATATGTTTTACCAATTGGGGGGTAACGTCCATGGGCTTTGGCTCCTTGTTACACGACTTTAAACAGTGGGTTGCCACGCCAGCTCTTGCAGCAAGGGGAGTGGCACAATCTCAAGGGCGGCTTGGTGCGTGGCGGCCAAATCAACAGGCGGAGCCATACCATCATCGTAGGCTTGCTTCCAACGGGCGGCACACACACACCAGCGGTCGCCTGCCTTAAGGCCAGGGAATTGCCATTCGGGGTGCGGGGTGGAAAGGTCGTTGCCTTGCGCCTTGCTGTAAGTGAGGAAGGAATCCGTCACAATGGCGCACACGGTATGCGAGCCGCTGTCGCCTTGGCAGGTGTCGCACTGGCCGTTGCGATAGAACCCCGTGACGGGATCGTTACCGCACGTTTGCAGGGGTTGGCCAAGTACGTTAAGCGAGGGGAAGGGGGTCATGGCTTCTTGCATGGGGGGTGTCTCCTAAAGTGTGTGAGATAAGCCTAACACAAACCCCTAGCCAAGGGCTAACCTGTGCGCCAGCACTTGGTGCAACACCAACGACAGCACAATGCCCAACGTGGCACCTGCAAACACCTCGTAGGGGGTGTGGCCAAGTAATTCCTTCAGGCGTTCGGGCAATTTGTCGGGGTGGTGGGTGTAGAGGTCTTCGGTCAGTTGGTTAAGGATGCCCGCCATACGGCCAGCGGCTCGGCGAACGCCAGCAGCGTCATACATCACGATTAACGCTAACGAGAGGGCAATGGCAAACAGGACACTATCAAACCCCGTAATTAAGCCCACACTGGTAGACATGGCCGACACGGTGGCACTGTGGCTGCTGGGCATACCGCCCGTTTCTACTAATAGGCGGTAGTTAAGCCGTTTTTTAAACAGTAACAACCCAACAAACTTAAGTAATTGTGCAATGATGGTACCCGTGGTGGCAGCAACCAAAACCTCGATGCCTGTATTGTACATAACGGCGACTACCTTACGACATAAAGCTCTCAAACAGTGGTTTTTAGTATACGCCAAAAAACGATAAAACACTAAGCCTCAGGCTTACGCCACGAGAGTAAGGGGTTCGGTGGGCTTAGGGCGATGCTCAAAGCTGGCGTTTAGCCCTGCCTCTACTTGCGGGGGGATGACCATGCCGTTGGCCTTAAACACAGGGAGTAACATGCCCACCACCTGTTTGGCGGTGTTTTTTGCCAAGGTCTCTAACACGGCGTGTCCCCAAGCTTCGGTGGTGTCTTGCCAAGGGTCGGTGGCTGGGGGTTGCAGGCTGGCTTGCACTAAATTGCGTACGCTGGGGCCAAAGTGGCAGGTGGTATCCAGCGCACTGTAAAAATGAGCTAGGGCAATGGCGTCGCTGCCTTGTAGCTGGTACTGCAACTGGCTGGCAGGTACGTAAAACCAATCAGCCGTAGGGTCGCCTGCTTGTTTGCGCTGTTGTAGGGCATACAGGCGTTGCGCCAGCGCCGAAGGTGGCGGATGCGACACGGGCTTGGCTGGCTGTTGCGATAGGGGTGTTGTGGATACGGGTATTTGGTAGAGGCTAGGCATAAATACGGTATAGACTATAAGTTAAATGTGGGTAATTTTTAGGGCTTACGCAAAGGGTGCTAGATTGAGACAGTAACGAGGAAAAATGATATAAGATGTGTTGATTGAGTACAATCACTCCGTAGGGATTTTATAAGTAATAAATGACGAACATCGTTATCATTTTGTTGATTGTAAAACAATCACTCGCTAGCGCAAAGTTAATGGCCAAGATAGTGCCGTTTGTGTAAGCCCTGTTTAGTGAGGAATCCAATCGGGGCGTTGGCTTAGGCTGACCCAATCAAAGCGTTGTTTAGCTCTAAACAGTAGGCGACCATCAGTATCTAAAAACAGGCGGTAATGTTGCGACTCTTGGCCAATCCACAACAACCAAGCGCAATACGCACCCACCATCGCATCTAACACGCTACTAGGGGCAAGGTTACTGGGCATGTTACGCAATTCAAGGTGATGTTTAATAGCGGCTTGCAACGCCCGACACCCTTGGGGCGAACGGCCTCGGTAGGGGGTGGTAAGGTCAAACTGGAGCTTGGCGCCGTAGCTAAAAAACAAGAAGGGGAGGGCTTGCATATCCCATAGGTGTTGCCACAGCCTAAAGCCTCGTGCGCCAAAGCGTTGTTCGGCGTGTTGCTGGTGGTGGGGTAGGCTCAACCTAAGCGGGTGCAGTTTAATTTCTTCTTGCAGAAACTTACCTTTAATGTTGAGGTTTTTGGGCATGTCAATGGCAATAATCAGGCTGTTGGCGGGGCCAAGGGCTTTTAGGTAGGCCAAAATATCATCGTCGGCATATAACTTATCCATGCGTAACAAGGTGCGGTCACGGTCAATAACGGTAATGCCACTTTCAAGCTGGTTGTTGGGGGCAAGGTCAATCCCCACAAAGCTATAGCGTTGGTCTAAGGCCAGTTGCGGGTGGTCGGCCAAGTGTATTTCGTGTTTAAGGTAGTGGGAGAGTTGCATGGCGTGGCTCTAGCGATGGGCAATGCCCTAGTGTAGCATAGCCAC
>JBIKUS010000086.1:0-8641 GCA_044347425.1 Vampirovibrionales bacterium
TTGCCCGAATCTAGGTGATAAAAGCCCCCCACCAACGTGAGATGCCCTTGTTGCAAGGCATGATTGAGGGTGGGTGTGGCCTGCAAGGTGTGCAGTACGTGGTTAATGTTGGTGGTAATCACCTCATCCTCAGAGGCGTGGGGGTTATGCTTAACGCTGTGGTTTAAAAACCGTAGGATGTGGTTGACCTCGTTATGGGGGTGTTGGTGTGCCATGGCGGCTTGCACCGCCCCGCAATGCTGATGCCCTAGCACAAGAATGAGATCAACGTGGAGGTGTTCTACGGCGTACTCAAGGCTGCCTAGCACGCCGTCATCTACAATGTTGCCCGCCACACGCACGTCAAACACATCACCAAGCCCTTGGTCAAAAATCAGTTCGGGGGCCACTCTCGCATCTGAGCAGGTGAGGATGGCCACTTTGGGGTGCTGCCCTTGTACTAATTGCAGCAAATGGGCATGGCTTTGGTGGGGGTGTTGGGCGTGGTCAGTCACAAAGCGTTGGTTGCCTTGTAACAGCTCTGCCAAGGTACTTTGCGCTAAAGGGGTAGGTGCCACTTGGGCAGAGGCAAGGCTTCGGGCTGATGCGGGAGTACTCAAGCAGACTACGGCCAGCAAGGCCAAGGTGGTAACAAACAGGTTGTGCATGGTGGGGGGTCTTTTTAATGATTGCTAGGGGAATAGAGAGCATAGCATCTATAGCCAAATAAATAATTTCTGCTACAGGGCATCTACGTTGTCGCTACGATTCTCGCTCAGTCATTTAGTTTTGTCTAAACTCCTGGCAGCAAGCTGAGTGATTGCGAGCAATCAACGCTGCGAGTCTAGGCTCCTAGTAGCTGCAGACTGTATCAAAAACTCTTTATTCGGCTATATGCTAACAGTATAGCTTACCCCTTCAAGCAAAAGCCACACTGCTCCTACGCAATGAGGAGGGCAACAACCCAGCTTGAGGGGCGTTAAGTGGGTTAGCACCTCGTATCAGCCCTCCCCCTGCCCCTTAAAGGACGCTTACCCTATGGCCATTCCTCCCTCTGCTGCTAACACCTTAACCCCCATGGCTTGGCCTTCGGCTTTGCCACAAGTGCAGCCCTATGTGTCGCAACCTAACGTGGGTTTGCCACAACAGGGTGTTACCACCTTTACGCCCAGCACCTTGCCCGAAGCCCCCGAAACGCCATCGCCCAGTAAAGCCAACCCTTATGCTTTGCCTTTAACGGCTGCTGGTGGTGTAGTGGCAGGGTCGTTTTTACCCAACCCCTTGGGCTTGTTTAGCAAAAAAGGTGGGGCGGGTGCCGAGACGTTGCCAGCACTCAACATTAACTACGTACCAGAGACCGCACAACGGGTGACCATTGCTACACCTGATAACGGCGAAACCGTGTTGGTTAGCCCCATTGGCCACACTAAGCCTACTCGGTTAGAGGTGGTGCATAACCCCGAAACCTCTACCCTACAACCCACTTTGATTAACCTGCTTAAAACCAGCAAGGACAACAACCTGCCTGCCTCTACCATCATTGACGGCATCCCCGTGTTTGCTCACCCCAAAAGCACGTTTAACCCTGATGAGTTGGCAACCAAGCTTCAAGCCCACCTAGATGCTGGCGAAAAACCCGAGTGGACACTGGCCGAACGTACCTTAAGCGATGCCGAAGTGGACGCAGCCATTAAAGGCCAAAAAATGGCCTTCCTTAACCCTGAAGCCGAGACCACCTTTAAGGCAGCACTGGCCGACGAAAGCGACCCTATTGCTAAGGCAGGTGCCGAGGTGGCTGAACGTTTGGCCAAACTGTTCCAGCATCACGACGAGCATCTGTTTGACGTTGCCGACAAGGTGATCCCCAACGCCATGCCCGAAGGCTTAGCAGATAACGCTCTCATTGAGCTTGCCAAACTTGCCCCCGCAGGTAGCGCCCTACGTAGTGCCGAAGAAGGTAAACAAGAGATTCTGCAAGAAGCATTTACCTTGCTTAACAAAACTTGGCAACACGGCGAAACGCTAGCTCACTTTTTAAACCAAACGCATCTGCTTAAATAAGCAAGCATAAGGTTGTCTCATTAAACAAAGTCCCCCACGTAACTCAATGTCACTTGGGGGCTATGTTTTTCAAACTTCACACCCTCTCCCTCTGGGAGAGGATAGGGTGAGGGTCATCATGGGCGGATGCAATCCGCCCCTACCATTTTACACTGGTATTAAAGCTTAATGCGAGAAACGCTGTTGCTTTCTTGTTCGCTAACGTAGAGGGTGTTGCCCAAGCTGTCGAGTAAGAGGTTGTAGGGCTTTTTAAGGTCTTTGGCAACCACGTTGGTCACGCCATTGCTGTTAACCCGCAACACTTGGCCAGAGAGGTAGTTGGCCACCAGCAAATCGCCCGTGCGGGGGTCACGCACCAAGCCAATAGGCCCCGACAAGCCCGACCCTTCCACCAAGGTGGAGCGACGGCCATCTGGCATCACCTTAATAATGTTATTTTTAGAGAAGTTGGCAATGTAGACCTCGCCAGCAGGGCCTAAGGCCATACCCGTGGGGCCAAACAGCTGGGTAGCAAAGGATTCTACCTGCTTGCTACCCGTATTAGGGGTGGTAGCGGGTGGGGTAGGCTTGGGGTTGGTGGCCACGGGCTGAGCGGGGGCTTGGCCTTTGTTGAGGGCGGCTAAACGCTCTTGGGCTTTGGCATAAGCGGGGTGCGAGTTGGGTATGGCTTGGTAAGCTGCTACGGCTTGGGGCTGTTCGCCTAAAAACTCCATGGCTTGTGCCATGTTCAGGCGGGCTTGGTGGTCGGCGGGGTTAAGCACCAACACTTGCTGGTAAGCGGCTCTGGCTTTGGCGTACTGGCCTGCACGGTACTGTACACTGCCTAGGTTGTACCAACCATCGGTAAAGGTGGGGTCGGCTTTTACGGCTTGCTCAAACAAGCTAATGGCATTGGGTAGGTTGTTTTGGTTATACGAGGCAACGCCTTGGCTATACCATTGCATCACCTGTGGGGTGGGCTTGGCGTGGGCAGGCGTGTCCCAAGGGGTTGTCCCTTGGCCAGCCAGTAAGGCAACCGCAACAACACTCAACCCTATGTAACGACTAACTGAAGCTAAAGCAAGCATGGTGGTAATCTCCTTAATCCTAAGCACACAACAAACAACTCTACCGTATCATAGAGGAGGCAACCGTAGTGTACAAGCCTTACGTGGTAAATAAACGTAGCCAACGGCTTGCTCCCGCCCTATGTTTCTTGCACAGTAAGGGTTGGTAGGCTACGGCCTGCTTGGTTACACCCCCTAAACACCTGTTTAGCAGTGCGCTATTTGTTTTTGTTAGTGTCTGTTGCATTGTTAAGCCTAAGGAGAACCCTGTTGGCCTCTTTACTCGCTACCCCCTATAACCTCAACGCTCACATGGAAGCTACCATTAGTAGCGATATGAAAGACAGCTTTGCCTCGTTGCTTGAAGCCAGCTTTAGCAAAGCCCTAGTGCCAGGCACGCTCGCCATGGGCGAAGTGATTGGCATTGACAAAGACGGCCTAACCGTTGATGTGGCTGGCAAATACGAAGGTGTTGTGCCTATTAAAGAAATACCAGGTTGCTACAGTAGCGACGACTTGCGTAACGAGTTTGAAGTAGGCCAACGTCGTGAATTTTTCATGCTGAAAGACCACGAAGAAAAAAGCCACTACGTTCTTAGCGTTCGCCGAGTGATGGCTGTAAAAAGCTGGCAAGATTTGGCCACCTACAAAGACACCGCCGAAACCCTAGAAGCCACCATTCAAGGCCCCACCAAAGGCGGTATGTTGGCCACCATTCTGGGTATTAAAGGCTTTATTCCTGCTAGCCAATTGCGTGTCACCAAAAATTTGGATGACTTGCTGGGCGAAACCCTCCCCGTTAAAGTGCTTGAAGTGGACCGCAACCGCAACAAACTCATTTTAAGCCACCGCCAAGCCGTGTTTGAGCAAAAATCTGCCCAACGCGCCGAAACCCTTAAATTGCTTAAAGAAGGCGATATTGTGGATGGCGAAGTGGTTAAAGTGACCGACTTTGGCGTGTTTGTGGATATTAACGGCATTGACGGCTTGCTGCCTCTCTCTGAAATCACGTGGCGACGCATTCATCACCCAAGCGATGTGATGACCCTTGGCCAACGTGTGACCGTGACCGTGTTGAGCATTGACCTTGACCGTAAACGCATCAGCTTGAGCCTAAAACGTATGGAAGCTGACCCTTGGACGACCGTGGACAACCGCTTTACCGTGGGCGAACGTGTCGAAGGACGCATCTCCAAACAGTTGGCTAGCGGCGTTTTAGCCGAACTCATCCCTGGTGTGGAAGCCTTCTGCTCGTACGGGCAGCATGGCCGTATTTTTGAGCTGGATGCCGTTTACCGTTTTGAGGTGATGTCTATTGCCGCAAACGACCGTAGACTCACCCTTAACTACCTTGGCGAAATGGTATCGCCAGCACCCGTTAAGGCTGATAGCAACGAAGCCACCGAGGCTGAAGCCGTTAACGCTTAAGTCTCTCCTTTCCTGTTCTCGTGCTTGGTTGGGGCAACCACCCCGCCAAGCATGAGACAACCCACTTGGCAAACCGCCTTGTTTACCCTACTGTAGAGCTAACGCTTGTATTGTTCTTAACTCCGCTGGTGGGGTTTGCCCACACCAGCCACTGCTCAAGATTGGAAACTCGTCATGCCTCAAGCCATCGTTGAACTCAACGGTAAGCAATACCCCATTGAAGCTGGCCGCTATGTAACGGTAGACCGTTTGGCCTTGGCCGAACAAGCCACCTTAACCATTGACAAAGTGCTAGTAGCTACTGAAGGTGATAAACACTGGATTGGCGCACCCCTTGTGGCTGGTGCCAGTGCCACAGCCACGGTACTCAACCACTTTAAAGATAAAAAAGTGATTGTGTACAAAATGCGCCCCAAAAAAGGCTACCGTCGTAAAAACGGCCACCGCCAACCTTACACACGTTTGCAAATTGAAAGCATCACCCTGCCTTAAGCTTTGGCTTAGGTGGGCAAGCAGCTGATAGTACCTTTTTACCCTATTCGGAGATAGTAAGTCATGGCATCTAAGAAAGGCGTCGGTTCTACACGTAACGGACGCGACTCAAAAGCAAAACGCCTTGGTGTAAAACGCTACGGTGGCCAATTTGTGTTGGCTGGCGAAATTATTGTGCGCCAACGTGGTACCCAGTTTAAACCAGGCCTTAACATTGGCATTGGTAAAGATGATACCCTGTTTGCCTTAGCGCAAGGTCGGGTTTCCTTCCGCAAAAACCGTTTGGGTTCTTTTGTGGATATCGCCCCCGAAGAACTGCCCCTTGTGGTAGCCTCGGCTTAGGGTGATTCCCTTTTTAAACTTAAACCGCTCTGCTTATGGTAAGTAGGGCGGTTTTTGTAGAGATGAGTAAGGTGTTAGTTTAAACTTTGCCAAGCCTGCCAACACGGTGCCAGCGTCGCCACATCATGCACCCTAAAGCCCATAGCTAACCCTTGGGTAGTCGCCTCAAAGGCGTGTAGGTGTGCCAAGGCCGTCAACGTGTCTCGTTGGGCAGGGGGTAGCTGAGGCACACCCGCCACTTTGGCCAAAAACGACTTACGAGACACGCCTACCAGCATGGGGTAGCCCAAGGCCTTAAATCGGCTTAAACCCTTCAACAAGGCTACGTTATTGGCCACGGTTTTGCCAAAGCCAAAGCCCACATCCACCCACAACTTATGGGGGGCAACACCCCATGCAAGGGCTTGGTCGCACTGGCGAGCTAACGCCTCATACACGGCAACCACCACGCCCTGTTCGCCATAACTAGGGGCTAATTGCATCGTAGCGGGTGAGCCAACACTGTGCATCAGTACCAGCGTTGCCCCTGCCTCGGCCACGGTTTTGGCCATGGCCTCGCCGTCATAACGTAAGCCCGATACATCATTGACCCACGTGGCACCTGCTGCAAGGGCGGCTTGTGCAACAGCCGCCTTGCGGGTATCAATGCTCAACACGGCGTGGGGCAGGTGTTGCTTTAACGCCTGTAGGGCAGGCAACACACGGCCAAGCTCTTCGCTTACGGGTAGGGTACGTGCGCCAGGGCGGGTGGATTCGCCCCCCACATCCAGCACGGTGGCTCCTGCTGCCAGTTGCGCTTGGGCGTGGGTAAGTAGCGTAGCTTCATCAGCCAGTCGCCCCCCATCGGCAAAGGAGTCGGGCGTGACGTTAAGGATACTCATCCACAGGGGCGGGGGAAGCTTGGGCATAGCAGGTTAAGGTGTGGCTGTGGGCTTGGGTGTGGCCGAGGTGAGACAGTCCTTAAAGGCGGGTTCGGTGGCACTGGTGTATACGCCTGCCACCCACACGTCTAAATCGTCAAACACCAACACGTAACGTTCCCATACCAAGTTGGTGCGCCTATTCACTTGCGCCGTAATCTCGGCTCGCCACCGCCCTTGCGTGTCGGCGGGGAGGCGTTTGGTGCGTACGCTGGTGCGCAAATACCCTTCTAGTGGGCCTAGGTGTTGCTCTACACAGTTCACCGTCGCCAAAAATGTCTTGCGTGCCACCGCCTCCTTCAACGATTGATCGCCGTGGAGATCGTAAATATCAGCGTAGGCTTGGCGTTTTTCAAGGTCTAACATGGCCTCAAAGGCCAGCAGTAGCCTCGCCTGCTCGTCTAGCGTCCAGCCTTGGGGGTTGGTTAATGCGCCCACACTACTTGGTGGCGTGCGGCTTTGCCACGCTTGTAGGCCTAACCATAGCCCTCGCCCAAGGGTATACCCCAGTATCAGTACGGCTAAAGCTAAAATCACCTTACCCCATGGGTGCTGGTACCATGGCAGGCGTTTACCCACCATGGGGCGGCCAGCTTTGCCCAAGGGTTTAGGGCGTTGCTTACTAAATCGCCGTGGTTGCCAAGGGGTAGCAGGTGGTTTAGCAAACATGGCTATCACCTAAGGCTACATTAAGGTGTCGCATGGCTGGCTACCTTGGCCATAGGGGCTTGGCCACCCACCAGTTTAGCTGCGGGGGCAGAGGGTTGGGTTGCTACTGGCGGTATGGCTTGGCCTAAAAAGGGCGTTAAACTGGCCAGCAGCCGCTCATGCACCTGTTGGGGCGATGTACTGGCATCAATCACATCAATGCGTTGGGGGTGTTCGTGGGCCAGCATTAAAAACTGTTGCCGCACCGCCTGCTGAAACGCAAGGCTTTCGGCCTCAAGCCTGTCTTTGTGGCCACGGGCTTCTCGGCGTTGTAACAAGGCCATGGGGTCGGCATCTAGCAACAGCGTCAGGTGAGGCATCACCCCTTGGCAGGCCAACTGGTTCAGCTGGCTGATGGTGTTAAGGCTTAACTGCCGCCCACCGCCTTGGTAGGCTAGGGTGGAGTCGATGAAACGGTCGCAAATCACCACGTGGCCTTGCGCCAAAGCGGGGAGGATGACCTGTTGCACGTGTTGCGCCCTGTCGGCCATGTAAAGCAGTAGCTCGGCAAGGGGGGTGGGGGCATCGGCAGGCGCACGTTGCGCCAGTAGCACCTCTCGTATTTCGGAGCCTAAGGGGGTGCCGCCAGGGTTACGGGTGAGACATACCCGTGTTTCGCCATACACAGCACCCAAGGCTTTGGCTAGCAGGGTGGCTTGGGTGCTTTTACCTGTGCCATCAATGCCTTCTAGCGTTAGTAATAAACCGTCTTTGGGTAGCGTCACGTGTGGGGGTCTCCTATGGCAACAGAGGGGTGCAATCGTAACATTAGCATACACCAAGTCATAAAAAAGTCTTAATAAAAGGTTCAAAAAAGGTCAAGGCTGTTTTAATAGAGACACTTGTTTGAGGCTTTTTTGGAGTTCCTATTATCGATATGTCTACTTTGCTTGACCCTACCCTTACCTCAGAACCTACCCACGAGGTTAACCCCGCCACACTAACCGCCTTGCAAGACAGGCGACTCGTTCTTGTTTCTAACCGAGAGCCGTATTCGGTACGTGTTAATGCAGACAATGTGACACTGGTCAAAAATGCTGGCGGCTTAGTGTCTGCGCTTGACCCTGTGCTGCAATCCGTCAATGGTTTGTGGGTCTGCTGGGAAGGCTTAGTACCCAACGCCCAAACCCCCGCCAACGAGCCGACCCTTGGCCAATTGAGCGACGACCCTACCAGCAAACTCCCCTACAGCTTTGCCTCAGTTCCCCTAAGCGAAGAAGAAATTAACCATTACTACTATGGTTACGCCAACACACGTATTTGGCCACTCTTCCATTATTTTACCGACAAGTGCAACTTTTTTGAGGAGAAAGACTGGCCTGCCTATCAACATGCCAACGAAAAGTTTGCCCAAGTGGTGGTCGATGAAACCACTGATACGGACTTGATTTGGGTGCATGATTATCACCTGTTCCTCGTCCCCCAGCTCATCAGAGAAAAAGCGGCACAGCGTAACGTGGGCTTTTTCTGCCATATCCCCTTCCCTCACGTTGAGATTTTCAGGCTGCTTCCCTCACGCAACTCGCTGCTTAAAGGGCTGTTGGGTAGCGACCTTATCGGCTTTCATACCAAGGCCTATGTGGATCACTTCCTCCAATGCGTCGAAACCCTCCTCCCCCCCGAAGAGGCCAAGGTGGATTGGCGACGCAACCAAGTGGAACTCCC
>JBIKUS010000087.1:0-8629 GCA_044347425.1 Vampirovibrionales bacterium
TTAAGCGTTGAGCATAGGAGAGGTAGGTTAAGTTAAACAAGCCATCCGTAGCGGAACGTACTTTACTGTGGACACCTGCCGCCGTGGAGGGTACGCCTTGGGGCATGGGTTCGAGCAGTTCAAACAGTGGTTTGCTTTGTTCGGTAAATGGGGTTTGCAAGGGAGTGGGGACGGCAAATAAACTACCCTGTTGGGCGGCAGGCGTAGGAGAGGCTGAAGAAAGTGCAGGGTGTCGTTGCACCTCAGCTGGTGGCAAAGGGGCAGGCGAAAACCACGCCGTTGGCCGTGTCATGGTCGCATCCTAAATAACTATAAGGGGGGTAACTCTCGCATCGGTAACAAGCCATAGCTTGACCTTAAATAATAAACACAGGTAAGCTAAAGGGAATTGTTAGGTAGCTTAAGGAAGCATCCACAGTTGAAACACACCCTATTTTAAGTATTTTTGTTAGCTATCTTACGTACCTCAAGTATTAAAGTGATTTTACTATGGCTCTCCCTTCGGCTGACGTTGCCACTAATCCACTCGTTTCGGCCATTATGGGTTTAACCGCCGCTACGGTGGTGGGTTTTGGGTTGCATCGGCTTAAACTGCCCCCCGTGTTGGGCTACATGCTAACAGGTACGCTGCTTGGGCCTACGGTGTTGGGCATCATTGCCGATCAAGAAGCCATCCACACCCTAGCCGAAGTGGGTGTGGTGTTGCTGCTGTTTATGGTGGGGTTGGAGCTATCGCCCACCAAACTCAACACCATGCGAGGCCAAGCCCTACGGGTGGGGCTGTTGCAAATGGCCATTACTACCGTATTGCTGGCGGCGGCCTTGCATTTTGGCTTGGCGGCTCCGTGGTGGTTAGCAGTGTTGCTAGGGGCGATTCTCGCCTTAAGTAGCACGTCGCTGGTGCTAAAGGGGCTGGCCGACCAAAACGAGCTGCACCTAGCCCACGGTAAACTCGCTTTGGGGACGCTGATTGTTCAAGACTTACTCGTTATACCCCTGATGGCCTTATTACCTATTTTAAGGGATGTGACCGCCAACTTGGCGCAAACCAGCCAAGCCACCCTGAGCCTTGGGGCAATGGCCATGAGCGTGGCCACAGGTACAGGTAAGGCGTTAGTCATGCTCACCCTTGTGGTGGTGCTAAGCTTTAAACTGGTGCCGTGGCTGCTCGACATCCTTGCTCGCTCTCGGCATAGGGAGTTGTTTACCCTAAGTGTAGTGAGCTTGGGCATGGGCGTGGCGGTGGTGTGTAACGCCCTTGGCCTCTCGCTTGAAGTGGGCGCACTGATTGCGGGCATGGCCTTAAGCGGTAGCCTGTACAGCAGGCAAGTCATGGCCGATAGTCGCCCGCTGCGAGACGTGTTTGCCACGCTGTTTTTTATGTCGCTTGGCTTGGTGATAAGTGTGCCGTATTTGGTGCAACACTGGGCGCAAGTGGCCTTAACGCTTGGGGGCTTAATGGGGCTAAAGGCCGTAGCGGCCTTGCTGGCTGTGCTGCTGGTTAAACGCTCGCCCCGCACGGCGGTGTGGGTGGCATTGGCCTTGTGTCAGTCGGGTGAGTTTTCGTTTTTAATGCTCTCCGCCCTGCAAACCGTGGGGACGCTACCCCCTGTTGGGCAGGCGTGGTTGGCCAACGCTAGCCCCTTGTTGCTGCACGCCACAGTGGGGTCGATGCTACTAACCCCACTCCTGCTAAAAACCACGCCCTTGTGGGTGTTTAACCTGCCCGAAAAGGCGCAAGCTTCGCCCTTGCCGTATGGCCAACTCTCAAATATCACCCTTGATGCCACCACTCCCTGTGGCGACCAAGCCCTCGCTAGCGATGCCTGTAACGAAGCGGCTAGCCACACGGTATTAATAGGCTACGGCCCCATTGGCCAACAGGTAGCGCAAGCCTTGGCCAAGCATCAACAGCCTTATGTGGTGATAGACACCAACCCTAACACGGTAAAACGCCTGCACGCCCAGAACCAAGCCGTGGTATTTGGCGACGCGACCCTGCCCGTGGTGCTAGAGGCTGCCCATGTGGCGCAAGCCAAAGCCGTGGTGATTACCGTACCCGATATGACCACCGCCACCGCCATAGCGCAACAGGTACAAGCCCTCAACCCCGAAGCACAACTGATGGGGCGGGCAAGGTTTGCCAGCGAACTTGCCCAAGCGCAAGCGGCAGGGCTAACCACCGTGGTGTATGAAGAGCGAGAAACAGGCCTCCGCCTAGCCCACGACACCTTGCTTGCCCTGGGCTTAACTTACGACGAGGTGGCCTTAAGCCTTGAGTGGCTGAACGATGAGGGGGCTTCTCGGGCAGTGGGGCAAGGCGAAGAAGAGGGGCTGCTATCGACCATGGCACTACCTGCCTTGTTGGGCTTGCCTACACTACACACTCTGCCTCATGCCCCGCTTGGCCGTATGACGCTGATGGCAGGCACGCAACTGGAATGGTTTACCCTGCCCCCTAACAGCCCACTGGTGGGGCAAACCTTGGCACAGTCTCGGTTGCGGGAGTTGTGCGGTGCCACGGTGATTGGCTTGTTTTGCAAGGCGACTGCTCAACGGATTGAAGCCACCCCTGACACACAACTCCACGCCGATTGGGTGCTGATTGCCGTGGGGAGCGATGCTCAACTGAATGCCCTAGAGGCTACCTTACAAGCTAGTTAGTGGTGGTAGGGCTTATTTACTGCTATACTAACAGTACTTAAGTTAAGTTACCTGCCATACAAAGAGAGATGCCCCATGCGCCTAGCCCTTCGTCCGTTGCAATCCTTATTGTTTACCCTTTTAGCTTTGCTGGTTGGTTTTGCGCCCACGCTTGCCCACGCCGCCGAGGCTCAGTTAGTGATGTTTACCGCATCGTGGTGTGCCAGCTGCCGAGACGTAATGCCCGTGGTTGAAAGCCTCGCCAGCAGCCAAGGCCTCCCCATTTTGTTGATTGATGTGGATGAAGCCAACGCTCCTAAACAAGCTAGTGCCAAAGGCTTGGCCATACCCGTTAAAGAGCTTCCCCAAGTGTATTTATTGCAAGCCAACCGTGCCAGCTTGGTGTTTGATGGTGAAGGCTATGTGCTTGGCCACAGAACCAACGCTCAACAAAGCCTGAGCAACAAGCTTAACCAAGCCTTAGGCAAGTAACCAGCCTATGCAAGCCAGTGTCACCGCCACGTCTACCACGGCCCTGTTGCCTAAGGCGTTGTTGCAGCAGCTCAAAGAGCTTGCCAAAGCCAAGAGCATTACGCTACTCACCACCCCCGCCGAGCGGTTGGCCTACGAATGTGATGCCTGTGTCTTATTGCCGCATCAGCCCGAAGCTATTGCCTTGCCTACCAACACGGCGCAGGTACAAACCTTGGTGCGTTGGGCAAACCAGCATAATGTGCCGTGGGTCGCCCGAGGGGCAGGCACGGGGCTTTCGGGCGGGGCATTGGCCGTGGCAGGGGGCTTGCTGATTGCTCTTAATAAGTTGACGGCCATTGGTACGATTGACGTGGCCAAGCGGTGTGTCTGGGTGGAGGCGGGTGTCGTCAATGCCAAGCTCAACCAACAGCTTGCGCCTTTGGGGTTATATTACGCCCCCGACCCTTCGAGTATGGCCGCCTGCACCCTTGGGGGCAATGTGGCCGAAAATGCTGGGGGTATCCACTGTTTTAAGCACGGGGTCACGACGGATCATATTTTAGGCCTTAAGGGCGTGTGGCCTAATGGCGAGACGTTTACCTTGGGCGGAGCTTCGGCGTATGGCACGGCAGTGGGGGCGCAATGGGCTTGGCAACGCCTGCTTACTGGCAGCGAGGGGACGCTGGGTGTGGTGACGGAAGCCTTGTTGCGCCTTTCGCCCACGGCACCGTGTATTCACCTAATACAGGCTGTGTATACGGATGCTAACGATGCCGCCAATGCCGTGAGTACGCTCATCAAACAAGGGCAACAACCCGCCGCCATTGAATTTTTAGATGGCACCACCATCTGGGCGGTCAACCAAGCCTATGGCATGGGCTTCCCCGCAAACAGCGAGGCGTTACTGCTGGTGGAATGTAGCGGCCTCCCCTCTGAAGTGCCCCGAGAGATTGAGGCTGCCAAAGCGGTGCTGGAGGCCTTTAGTCCCTCACTCCTCAAAGTGGCCACCACCCATGCCGACTGTCAGACTCTGTGGAAGGCTCGTAAGGGGACGGTTGCTGCCTATGGCAGGCTTCACCCCGCTTTTTACGTGCATGATTGTGTGATACCACGCAGCCAGCTGGCTCACGTACTGTCGGGTATTACGGCCATTGGCAAGCAGTTCGATATCCCCATAGCTAACGTGTTTCATGCGGGGGATGGCAACTTGCACCCTAACCTGCTGTTTGACCCGAAAGTAGAGGGCAAAACAGAGCATGTGATTAAGGCAGGCGAGGCCATTTTAGCTTTATGCCTTAGTGTGGGCGGTACGCTGAGTGGCGAGCATGGCATTGGGCTAGAGAAATTGGGCTTTATGCACCAACAGTTTAGCCCCACCGACCTTGAGCCCATGCACTGGGTACGTGTGGTAGCCGACCCTAAGGGGCTGGCCAACCCTGGTAAACTACTGCCTGCTAAAGGATGTTGCGGGGGCGAGCGTATGGTGTTAAGCCACGAGATTAAGCTCCCCACACCGCCATCGCCCCAAGGGTTGTTGACCGACACGCCCGACCTGTGGATTTAGCCCTTGCAACCCGACCTAAAGTTTGCCAGCTTTTGGCCGATAGGGTAAACTAAATGGGGCTGTTCCCAATCCTCTTAGTAAGGAAGCCTGTAATGCCTCATCTCTCACGTTTCTCTTCTCGCTTGAGTAAAGCTTTTACTTTAAGTGAATTGCTAATATCTCTAGCTATTTTAGGGCTGATTGCCGCCTTTGTGGTACCCATGGTGATGCATAGCATTGGCGAAGCAGCCATACAATCTAACCTTAGAGAAGCCATTATCGCCCTAGACCAAGTTGCTAACGAAGCCTCTATGCAAGGGAAATACGCCGAAAAGAAGTTTCAGTGGCTTCAACAGAACCTCAACACCACACAAGTCTGCGTTGACGACACCAGCTGCATGGGCGGCGAGGATGTGGGCAGTTCTCAAAACTACAGCTTGGTGTTGCCTTCTGGGGCAGTAGTTACACATATAAGTCCCTTGTCGCTTTTTTATATGGATGATGGTTATTTAGTCGATGGTAACGGCCCTAAAGGCCCTAATATCGATGGCCAAGATCGCATTTGGCTAAACTCACCCACTTTTAATGCCCAAAGCTCACGCCAAGCTTCGAGTTACTGGCATACGGCTTGCTTAACGGCCATGCCCAACTGGCCACCCAACCGTACTGGGTGGCTTTGCCCACATGGCGCACCTTCTGGGGTTTTATACCGCAAAGCATTGGGTCTTGAGACGCCTTAGCTCCCCACGCCGCAATCGCCCCAAGACCTGTTGACCGATATGGATTTAAGCCCATCCTCTAGGGCGTTATGGCTACTTTAAAGGCCTCGCCCCGCTCCATGGCCTGTAGGGCTTGCGGTACGTGGGCTAAGCCCATGCGTTGGCTAATCAGCGGTGTGGGGTCAATCGCCCCCGACGCCAAGGCGTTAAAGGCCATGGCCACATGCGCGGGCGTATGGTGAAACAGGCTATACAGGGTAATCTCGTCATAATGCAAGCGTTGGGTGGAGAGGGTAACGGTGCTGCCCCCCGCACAGCCTGCAAACCAATGCACCTTACCCCCTCGCCGAGCCATGGCCACGGCGGCCTCCCACGTTTCGGGTAGGCCAATGGCTTCAATCACCACATCAAACCCCTTGCCCTGCGGGCTATGTTGCTTTGCCCACGCCTTGGGCTGCAAGCCTTCTGCCATCGAGACGACAGCGTCGGCCTGTCCCCAAGTTTGCGCCATGGCCAGCTTCATGGGGCTGCGGGCAAAGGCGGTGACGTGCGCCCCCTGTTGCTTGGCCACGGCTACCATCAGTTGGCCAATAGGCCCAAGCCCTAGCAAAGCCACATGGTCGCCCGCTTGTACGCCCACGCCCAGCACGCCTCGCATGGCCACGGCCAAGGGTTCGGTAAAGGCAGCTAGCTCAAAAGGCAGATGCTCGGGCAGGCGGTGCGTGTTGACGGCCACAATGGGGGCGGGAAGAATAAGGTAATCGGCATAAGCGCCGTTGAGCAACATCAGGTTGTCGCACAGGTTGGGCTGGTGGTGCTGGCAATAAAAACAGGTGCCACAGGGCGCACTGTTGGCCGCCACCACACGGTCTCCCACGGCAAAGCGGGTGACACCCTCACCGACGGCCACCACGGTACCTGCAAACTCATGGCCAAACGGCGAAGGCAGTTGCGAAAGCAACACGGGATGCCCACGGCGGTAGCATTTTAAATCTGTACCGCAGGTAAGGGCAGAGCCAACACGGAGCAACAACTCACCAGCGGCGGGTTGGGGCATGGGCAAAGTATCCAGCCTCAGGTCTCGGGGCTGGTAAAAGCGCATAGCTTGGTAGGTAGCGGGCAGGGGTGTCATGGCGAAGCTCAGGGTTATTCCCACTCCACCGTGGCGGGAGGTTTGCCCGTAACATCGTAAGCAATGGTGTAGAGTTGGGCAGGGTCGTAAAGCGATTCGGCCAGTGTCACTAGGGCTTCGTCTGGCCAGTCTTTACCAGGCCATGCGGGGCGAGCCGTCATAAAGTCTTGCGTCATCACCGCTCGCAACACCAAGGTGTGACGGCCTTTGCCCTCGGGGTCAATGGGGGCGAGAACGCACAACCACTGCGCCACATCTTTCAGCAGGCCGTGGCGTTCTAGCCAGCGGGTGGCCAAAGCGTCAAAATGGCGGAGCTTGGCAACCACATCAGGTGTGAGGGTAGTTGGGGTGATGGTAGTGATGCTGGCGGGTAGCGGAGCCTGCTCTGGCAATAGATTAACCGCCACACGGCTTAATGCGGGGATGCTATTGGGCAGTTCTCGGGCGAGGCGTGCCACCTCTGCCCACGGGTGAGCGTTGAGTAAATCGCTGGTTTGCAGCAGGGCTACTTGAGCGTAACTCCGCCCATCGCCCTGCACGCCCACGCTACGAATGGGGAGGACGCACCCTTGCCAGTCGTACTGGTGCTGCTCGTGCTTGTTGTGTTGGGTAAGCACCTTGTTGAGTTGCGCTTGTGTGGTGGCGTACGTGGCGAGTGCGTAAGGCTCGTTGGCGCACAGCACCCGTACGCCCAAGCCAGGCCCCGGGAAGGGTTGCCGATTGACCAACACCTCGGGCAAGCCTAGCAGGCGGCCAATTTGGCGCACTTCGTCTTTGTGGAGGTCTTTGTTGGGTTCAATCACCAAGCCTTGTTCACGTTTTTTGCGCACCAAGGCCACGTCGTTGTGGTGAGTTTTAATCACGTGAGCTTTACTGCTGACGCTAGGGCTACCGCTCTCAATTAAATCAGGCCGAAGGGTGCCTTGGGCTAAAAACACTTGCGGGTCGTTGCCGTGGTCGTGGCTGGCTTGAGCTAGCATGGCCGCCATTTCTCGTTCGGCTAGGTGAATAAAAGTATCACCAATAAGCTGACGCTTGGCTTCGGGGTCGGTTTCGTAGGCGAGGGGCCCGAGGGTGCGCCCGTCGGGGGTGCGCCCTGTGGCATACAAAAAATCGTCTTCGGCATCAATACGGGCGAGGTGCTTTAAGCCAAGGGCTTTGAGGGCTTCGCATACCTCGTCGCTTTCGTTAAGGCGCATGAGGCCTGTGTTAATATGGAGGGCGTAGACTTGCTCGGGGCCTAGGGCTTTGAGCAACAAGGCCGTGACCACGCTTGAATCCACCCCACCGCTTACCAACGAGAACACAGGGTGTTTGCCCACTTGTTGCCGAATGGCTTCAATCATGGCATCCAACCTGTGGGGGAGGACGAACACGGGAGGTAAGGCGGCAATACCCAGTAAAAACTGCTTCAGCATGGCCACGCCGTTTTCGGTAAGGTCGACCTCGGGGTGGAACTGTACGCCGTAGAAGCGACGGGCTTCGTCGGCAATGGCGGCGGTAATGAGGATACCGTCACCCTCTACCGCTTCGGGTGAGGTGCCGACTTGTTTAAAGCCCGAGGCCAGCTTGACCAAGCTGTCGCCGTGGCTCATGAGTACCCGCTGTTGGGGTTTAAGGCCTTTAAAGAGGGGGCAGGTAGGGTCAACTTCGATCAGGGTTTCGCCGTATTCTTTACGCCCCAAGGCGCGTACGTCGCCGCCTAACACGTGGGTCATTAACTGCATACCGTAGCAAATGCCCAACACGGGCAGGCCAAGGCTAAACAGGGCGGGGTCGCAGGTGGGGGCATCGGCTTCGTACACCGAATGAGGCCCACCTGAGAGGATGATGGCTCCCATGTCTGTCAACTGGCTGGCGGGCGTGTCTAGGGGCAGGATGACGGTATCAAGGTTGAGTTGGCGAATACGACGGTCGATGACTTTGGTGTACTGTGCGCCAGCGTCTAGGATGGCGACCTTGGCCGTGGCGTTAACAGTGCCAGCCGTGGAAATAAGGGTTTCAGAAGGTGTCGTCATCGTCATGGGTGAGAGCCAATCATGCAGAGGGAGGGAGAAGTCTTAATGCCCTACTATAGCAAAAAGACAACGCCCTTGGAATGTTTCGTTCACACCCTCT
>JBIKUS010000088.1:0-8468 GCA_044347425.1 Vampirovibrionales bacterium
TTGGTGCTAGAAGAAGACGTACTGGCCGAAACGACGCTACAAACCGAGTTTGGTGGTGAGATTCGTCTGCCTGATGATTTGGAAACCGAAACCCAAAACTTTAACGGCAACGATGCTAAAGTCATTTTGCAAGGTAAAGAATTAACCGTCATCATCGCTTCCGTGTCGCCAGCTAACGCCGAGTTAGAGCAAACTAAGAAAGAGCTTCATTGGGTACTACCTGACCCTAGTAATGCAGAAGAAGCCCTTGAAACCTACATTATTAAGGCTCCTCAAGGTACCACCGTTGAAAACGGCAGTATTTTGGCTGAACTCGTTGATGATTCATGCTACGTGCCTACCAGTGGTGAAATTCGTTACCACGACGTGGAAGTGGACGAGCAGCAAATCCTCACTAAGCCTGGTATCGTTTACTTCATCCCCGAAGAGATTCATCAGGTAAGCAAAGATATTTCGCTCAAATCCCCAGGTATTGAGTCGGGCATGTTTGTTAAAGCTGGTACCGAATTAGTAGCTGGCATCCACGCTCGTATTGATGGTGTCGTCAACTTTGTTGAAGAAAACGATATCATCCACGAAGTGATTGTTCGCCCTGGCCACTTGCACCGTGTCAACGATATTGCCACCATTAAAGTGGATGATGGCACGATTGTTGAGGCAGGAAGCGAAGTCATCCCCAACGTCTTTGCCGAAGTACGTTCAATGGTGACCATTACCTTCCAAATGGACGAACCTTCTGAAGACCTCGACGATGAAGAGCTGGATGACACCTCTGAATACGAGTACGCCGAAGTACTGATTCGCCCCGTGTATGAGTACGCCATCGGCCCTAAAGAAGTGCAGCTTTCGTTTGCCTCTACCGAAACTCAGAACATTCACGTCGTACCTATCACACAGCTTAACTACCAAGATGGTGCCAGAGTACGCCAAGTGGAAGGTGCGCCACTGTTGCGTACATCCATGGTGCTACAAATGCACGGTTACCTCTCACGCTTAAAAGGCCAAACAGAGCTGGTACAACTCAGCGAAGACGAAGCCGAATTGCGTGTGGTCGTGCTAGAAAACCTTGTTATTAGGCGTGAAGCGGGTAGCGAACCAGGCCGACTCAACACCAGCACCAAAACGCAGTTGTTGGTCAACCATGGTGATATTATTGAGAAGGGTGCGCCTGTGGTTAAAACGCAAGTCCTCTCACGTAGCAATGGTAAAGTCCACCTGCCAGATGCGTCTAAAGTGAAAGAGATTAGGCGTTTGCTCTTGGCCACCGAACAACATGTTGAAAAACGTGCTGTAAAAGGTGATGTCATCGTTAAGCCCAACGACTTCCTGCGCCTAGGCCAACCGTTGGATAACCAAGGCACACCCAGCCCCATTGCGGGTATGGTGAGCGAAGTGGGCAAGGGCGAAGTTACCTTGCACAAAGGTCGCCCCTACCTTATTAGCTACGGTACACAGCTACAGGCAGACCATAATGCGCTAGTGCAATTGGGCGACCATATTGCTACCCTCATCTTTGAGCGGCAAAAAACAGGCGACATTGTGCAAGGTTTGCCTAAGGTAGAAGAACTCCTAGAAGGACGCAAACCCAAAGAGATTGCGGTACTTGCGCCCTACGAAGCCGTGATTGAAATCACTTACGAAGAAGACCAACCTCGACTATTCTTAGTCTCGCAAGAGGTAGGCCGTGTTGAAGTGAGCATCCCCCTTGGTGCCAACATTATTGTTGAAGATAAGGAACTGGTGCAGCCTGGCCGCCCCATTACTGATGGCTCGATGAACCCCCACGACTTGCTGGAGATTTCGGGTATTGAGGCCGTACGTGAGTTTTTGGTAGACGAAGTACAACGTGTTTACCGCTCGCAAGGCGTTGATATTGCGGACAAGCACATTGAGATTATTGTAAGGCAAATGACCCGTAAGGTGCAGATTGACGATAGTGGCGACACCTACCTATTAGGTGGCGAAATGGTCGACATGAAGCTACTTAAAGAAGCCAACGCCAAAGCCGAAGAGCATAACCTGAAACTAGCCGAAGCTCACCCCGTCCTCCTTGGTATTACCAAAGCTAGCTTGAACACCGAGAGCTTTATCTCGGCGGCCAGCTTCCAAGAGACGACTCGGGTACTGACTGAGGCTGCTGTTGAAGGTCGCCGTGATATCCTACGTGGCTTGAAAGAAAACGTCATTATTGGTCGTTTGATTCCAGCGGGTACGGGCTTCCCCTCCTTTGCCAAGGCCATTGAAGAAAGCGATATTGCGGATGCTAGCCTGTCAACTTCCAATGCTCGCAAGCCTTCAGATATCCTTGAAGAAATTGAGAGCATGTTTGGCTCGCCCGACGTTGAAAGTATGGCAGACTTCTTGTTGGATGATAGTGGCCTAGCCGCATCAAGCCATTACATCTTGCCTGACCGTGACAGCGATGACGATGATGACGACGAAAGTTTGGCTTCATCCATGATTCTGCTGAACGACGACGACGACCAACTGATTGGTTAGCCGTTGGTGCTACTCACCTTTGTTGCCCCAGAAGGCTTATAACATAAAGCCTTCTGGGTAGGTTACTCTTTATGCCAGCTGTTACTATTAGGTTATTTAGGCTAGCCTACGAGGCAATACTTTGGGTTGCTCTGCTTGTTACCTTACCAGCATCGTTAACTTGGCTAGCCTTTTCACCTAAAACACGAGCAGGCTTCTGGTTTAAACTAGGTTTTTGGCCCTCTAATTTCAAAGAGCGACTTCGACAGCTGCAGCCAGCCACTCAAGTACAACGCATTTGGTTTCATGCCGTATCGGTTGGCGAGTTTAATGCCATTTTGCCCCTTATCACTGATCTACACGGGCAGAACATTACCCTATTCGTCAGTGTCACAACAGCTACAGCTTACGCCTTGGCGCAACAGCGTTTGCCCCAATCCGTCGTGCTGTTGTACTTCCCCTTTGATTTGGCATGGGTACAGTGCCAAGCCCTTAAACAGATCCAGCCTCATCTGCTTATTTTAACCGAAACTGAACTTTGGCCTAATCTCTTATTTGAGGCCAAAGCCTACGGCTGCCCCGTGTGGCTCATCAATGGTCGCCTATCAGACAAATCATTTAAGCGTTACCGAGCTTTTTCATGGTTGCTTACCAAACCCATGCTTAGCCAGTTAACCTACGCCAGTATGCAAAGCGAAGAGGATGCGCGACGTTTACGAGAGTTAGGGCTACCCGCAAAACGCATACAAGTGCTAGGTAACATTAAATTTGACACCCACTTTAAAGTAGACGAGGCTAAAGTTCAGGCGTTTAAGCACCTTTTGGGTTTGTCGCCCACTGATTGGTTGCTAACAGTGGCAAGCACCCACGACGGCGAAGAAGCCATGGCCGTTGACTTATTCACAAGGCTAAAGGCCAGCTTCCCAAGTTTAAAACTTGTACTGGCACCCCGCCACCCCCACCGTTGCGATGCCGTAAGAAAAATGCTCAGTGGGCGATCATTGCGCTACAGCTTACGCACTGAACTCACCGAGGCTCTGCCCAATACGCACCCCATTGTGGTGCTAGATACCATTGGCGAACTATTGCCTGTGTACGCCCTATCGCAAGCCACTATTTTAGGCGGCAGTTTTGTACCTGTGGGCGGGCATAACCTGCTTGAGCCGCTAGGCTTGCAGGCTCCTGTCATTTTTGGCCCCTACATGTTTAACTTTAAAGAGATGACGGCCTTAGTGCTAAGCTATGGGGCGGGTAAACAGGTGGATAGCCTTGAGCAAGCGGAACAAACACTGATTAGCTGGATTACGCAACCCGAACAACTTTGCCAAAAAGTGGAAGCTGGCCAGCAATTGATAGATGCCCACCGTGGCGCAAAAGAAAGACTCCTTAAAAAAATAAATGCTTGTTTATTGCCTTAATGTAACACTTTGTTGCAAAGATGTACGCATTACCATATAAGTTGTCTATACTAAAAAGGTAATTCTCTTGTTTCTCTCTCTTAATAAGTTTAGCCCTTGGGTCACCCCCGAGGGCTTTTTTTTGCTGATTCTGCGCTGCTAGCACCAAGTAACCAACTACTGGGTTTAATACACTTGGATTAGGATAGATAACCCATCATCCCTTGGGTTAATAACTTAGATAGAGACAGCGACACCATGCAGCAATATATTACCCTTTCGCCCGAACAATTTAACCAATTTATGGCCAACCCACCGCAACAAAGCCTGCCACCTACCACCAGCATTGCGCTAGGGTTTAACCAAACACCCACGCTTATTAACGGAGCCAACACCTATACGTTACAAGGCAGCTTAAACGACTTGCTCTATTCCGCGGGCGTGTCACCGTTTGCCATGCCACGTATTGAGCAAATGCAGGCAGCCGTGATTCCACCCGTCTTTTATGCCCCACTACCTGGTATGGGAGGACTGGGCATGACTCAGTTTGTACAAGGTAGCCCAACGGGCGCATCGCCCCAACAGGCACCCATGCAAGGGTTTGGTCAACAATCGTTTACGGCTTAACCGCTTTTTCGGCTTTTGGTTTGCTGGTACGCTTAGGTTTGACAACTTCAGCAACTTCAGCCAAGGTATCGGGTTGAGCTGCTGCTGATTCAGTAACTTTTGCCGTAACAGCCTTAGGCTTACGAGGAGCCTTAGCTTTAGGCAGAGCTTCTACTGGTGCTAATGGCACGGGGGGAGCAAACAAGGCCTCAAGTTCAGAGGTGAGTGGGCTAAGGCGATTTACACCACTGTAGTATAGCCAGCGTTTGTTGGCTCGCTTAAAGGTACTGGTTTCATGCATCACATAGGGCGGAGCATCATCACCCTGTTGCAGCTTGGCCATAAACACCACTACGCCTTTACCACCGCTGGCGGGGGTGTCAGGGGTAATCTCCACCGAAGCAGGGCTACATTGGGCAATATGTAAGCCATGGCAGGTAAGCCCTTTGCAGTATTTAACCAGTTCAGTGCGCCACAAGTTGGTTTGCTTGCTAAAGCCAGAGTTGTCACGGTGGGTGGTAGCCATTAAATAATCAGCCAAGCCAAGCGCATAGGCTACATAACGCGAACGCATGGTAGCCTCGGGCGTAGGGGGCAACTGCCCAGCATGATAAGGGTGACAACACTCACCGTAGGGCAAGCCACTGCCACACAAACAGGCCGATGAAGCATCAGGCAATGCGCTGGCTTGACTACTCGTCTCGCTTATAGCTGGTGAAGTTGACATGAATACATCCTTTAAACGTCTTAACGCTAAAAACCCGACACAAGCTTATACGTGCATCACGTCATCTTCTTTGGTTTTCATCATCGTATCAAGCTCTTTAGTGTGTTTGTCAGTTAGTTTTTGGAGACGGTCTTGTTCGGTGCGCAACTCATCTTCGGTTAGAAGGCTGTCTTTTTTGAGTTTGTTCAACTCGTCGGCAGCATCTCGGCGGATGTTACGCACGGCGACCTTGCCTTCTTCGCCCATTTTTTTAACCATCTTCACCAGCTCTCGGCGACGATCTTCGTTGAGGGCGGGTACGTTGATACGAATCACGCTACCGTCGTTGTTAGGGTTAAGGCCAAGGTCGCTTTTGGCAATGGCACGCTCAATTTCGGCCAGTTGATTGCGCTCGTAAGGTTGAATCACCAGCACGGTACCTTCGGCCACAGACACGTTGGCCATTTGGCGGATAAGGGTAGGCGTACCGTAATAATCCACCAGTACTCTGTCTAGCAAAGCAGGGTTGGCTCGGCCAGTGCGTATGGTGGCCAGCTCGTTGTGAGTAGCTTGCAGAGCCTTGCCCATTTTATCTTCGGCGGTGGCTAATACATCAAGTGCGGTGGTCATAGGAGGGTACCTTTTTTTGGCGGGTGTCAACAGCTAGATAATCTGCTACTATGATAGTGTGAGAGACAACCCCTAGCAAGACTTTAGACAAAACAGAGTGAGAAACACTGACCTATGACGCACCACAAGCAAGGGTTTACCCTGATTGAGCTGGCCATTGTCATTGCTATTATTGCTATTTTGGCCAGCGTGGCCATACAGCGGATGTCGGGCTTGGTGGGTGGTGCTGAATATGCCTTGGCCATTAACTTTGGCAAAACGCTTAATTCGTCCAGTGCTACGTTTACAGCTAACAATGGGTTTGCCCCAAGCAGCTACCCCGAGTTTGTTACACAAGAAATTGATGAGCTCAACACCAACACCTACACGGTAGCCTTACCGCACAACCCACAAGGGCAAGCCCTGTGTAACACCTTAAACGATACTCAAATTATCTGTGATGCCTACGAAACCCTGATTGTAACGTACACCCTTGCAGGCGGCATTACAGAAACCAACATCGTCAACAAATAGCGTTCACAGGCTTCTTTTTAAGTGCTTAGCTAGGCGATTGCCATTAACGCATGGATCCTGAAAGGACGTTGTAATCAAAGGTGAACAACACATCAATGGTGTTGCCTCTGTAATTAGGGGGCAAAGGCTTAAAGGGTGCCGAAACCTGTATGGCTTGAATAGCAGCTTGGTCGGCCAGAGGCGTACCAGAGCTTGTTTTGATGGTGATACCCACCAAATTACCTGCACGGCCTACACTAAATACAGCAACAATGCGTTTTGTTTGGCTGTCGCTGGGTGGCCGCCAGTTGTTTTTAATACGGCGTTGTAATTCGGCAATGTAAGGGCCAAAGTTAGGTTCAGCAAGGGCATCCACGCCAGCCCTGCCACCGCCACCACCTGGCGAACCAAATTGGTTAAAGCTGCCCGTGCCACCTTGGCCAGCTTGCCCCCCTGGCGAGCCTAAGCTAGGCCGACTACTGGGCCCCCCTGGCAATTGCGAGGGCGAGGGTGCGCCTTGGCTGCCGCTGTTGGCTGATGACGAGCTTGGGTTGGGGCTACTGCCTCCACCGCGGCTTAATACTGGGCCTGAGGGCAAATTAGCTTGGCCACTAGGGCTTGGCATCACGATAGGCGAGCCTACCGAACGCTTAATTTTAGGTGCAGCTGGGTCTGCTGTTTGCTTGGGGGTTTGCGTAGGCGCAGGCGAGCTTTTGCGTTGCGAGGCTGGCTGAGGCGATTGCTTAGGTTGGGGCTGAGCTTGCGGTTGTGGCTGGGTTGGCCTTGCCACAGGGGCTTGCCGTTGTTGCGGCCTAGAGGGCGAGGCTTTAGCTGCTGGCCGTGGGCTACCTGCCTTAGTAACGGTTTGCACTTTAGGCTGGTTAGGTACCACTTGCCCACCGCTACGAGAATTTTGCTGTGCGCGGTTACGGGTGTTAGGGTCTCTTGGGGGGGCTTCGGGGGCTTCAACCAAAACAAACTCAAGGGGTTGCGTTTGGAGTTTTGCCAAATCGAACAGGGGTAAGTTCCAGCCAAACAATTGGGCTAGCAACATCACCAAGCCAATAAGCACAAGGGTAGCCACATGCAAGCCAATGGCTAGGGGTAAGGTGCGGCTGGCTCGCCATTCATGGGGGTCGGGGTGCAGTGTCCATAACCCTGGTATGAGTTTAAGGTGGTTGTTGGCGGGCGGATTAGCATAAGCCAAGGCCGACACGGGGCTAAACGCAGAAGAACGTGAACGTGACATACTCAACAACAGCCCTTACAACAGTCAACACAAAGCACAACGAGCAACCCTCGTTAAGCACCAGTGTACCTGTTAGTTAGCGTTATGCCAAGGGGTGGCCTACTTATCGCTACTTAAAGCATCGGTTAGCTGTTTGGCTTCGCTCAGCGACAGTTGAGGAAAGTGCGTGCGTAACGTCTTAATGGCGTTAATCGTTTCGCCTTGGCGTAGGGCTTGCCTTACCCCAGCAGGAACTTCGTGGCGTTGGTCACCCAGCAGCAAGGCTTGCCCGTCGGGAGTAAGCCCCAGGTGTTGCCCTTGTTGTACGGGGGTAGGTTGCCCTTTACGTAACCCTAGCTGATACCCTACCCATAGGCCTGTGGCCAGCTCAATAAAGCCAAAACCTAGTATGATAGCAATGGTTTCGGGGGTCAACGCATCTAACAACATAAGGTATGGCTCCGTGGTAGGGTGGGGAGGGTGGGTTGAGTTTACTGTTAGTGTAACAGCCAACTCAGGTTGCCTACTCGCCCAAACAGTGGAGCTTGCCACTACCTTAATACTGTGACGTTTTGTAACTAAATAGAGTGCTTAAGGCAATTATCTTATTTTTATATTTTTAATATATACTATAGACACAATTCACCTCCCTATAGCATTTAGAGAGCAAAAAACAAATGGTCACTTTCTTCTCACGTGATGCAGCCGCCCCAGGTGCCTTTGGCTACAATGCCGAAACTAACTTTTGGCGTACCAAGCTACAACAAGGCTCCGTTGGCGGCCCCGTGCAGTTTGCCCCCGTCACCACAGAGGCCGACAGAGCGCAATACTCGAGCAACGTGTTTGGCAGCACCGATGCCTTTTTCAACGTCGGCGATATCAATACCGATGGCGTGGTGGATCGCTTTGAATACCAAAGCACGGTAGGCGG
>JBIKUS010000089.1:0-8437 GCA_044347425.1 Vampirovibrionales bacterium
TGATGTGGTGCAAAGGGGCAAAGGTTCGGGCTTGGTAAAAACCAGCGTCGTCAAAGGCAACCTCTACCGTGCTACCTGAGGTGTGGGTATGTTGGGCGGTCAGTTGCATGCTGCCTTCGGCGTTGTATACGGGGTGAGCCTTTAAACTGGGGATACCCTGAGGCCAAAGGGGCTGCCAAAAAGAGGCCTCCGTGCGTAGACTGGCCATGGGGATGGGGTCTGTAGTCAACGCTACGTTGTGGGGGAGTTTAGTCCACTGCGTGCTGGCTGATAGGCGTTGGGGCAGGGTGGCTACGCCTTTAACGCTAAAGCCCACGGGGCCCCACTGCCCGCCTTGGCTAACTAAAGTGAGGGTTGCCGAGTTGGCTGCCTGTTGTAGCACCAGCTTAGGCAATACCACAGGGGTAGGGTGTTGGGTGGTAGAAGCTTTGACGTTGGCCAATTGCGCCACGCTTTGGCCAAGGCTAAACCAGCCCTGTTGGCTGTTACCTTGGGCGGTCAGCTTGGCCGAGAGTTCGCCTGAAAGCGAGTTGAGTGTGGCCACACCTTCGGCGGTGGCGGGTGAGGGGTGTGACTTTGCCCACGCCAACACGGCAGACAGTGGCAGGTGTTGGGTGGCTGCTTGCCCTTGCCATTGGCCGTTAGTGGGTTGCCATTGGCCTTGGGCGTTGAGCGTGGCCTCGTTATTAAGGCGTGTGCTGAGGGTGTTAAGGGTTAGTAGGGTGGGGGTAAACTGTGCCTTAAGCGTTGTAGCATTAAAGGCAAGGTTGTGGGTGGGTAGGCTGGCTGCCCCTTGGGTTAAGGCTACTTGCCCCGCTACGGTGGGTGGGGTGTGTTGGCCAAGTAAGCCTAGCGTAGCGTTCACATCTACCAAGCCTTGGCTTAGGGTGACGTCGGCTAAGGGGTCGGGGGTGTTGGGGGCAAGTAGCCTGTTGCGCCAGCGTGGCCATACGGTTGATACCTTGGCCAGTTGTAGGGCCTGTCCCTCAAGGGTGAGCTTGCCTTGTGCGCTAGGCAGGGCGATGTTGCCGCTGAGGCGTAGGGGGTTGTTGCCAAGCCCCATCTCGATGAGTAAAGGCGAGGGTGCGCCCAGTTGCACGTTGGTTTGCTGCCCGTTGGCCTTAACCGTGGTTGTGCCTGATACCAGGGCCAAGGGTTGTTGGGTAGCCCTATCTAATAAGCCTGCTTGCTGGGCAAGTAGCCGCCCTTGCAGGCGGGGCTGGTGTAGGGTGCCGCTCAAGGAGGCCTGTGCATCCACTGTGCCACTTAGGTGGTTGTGTTGGGGCGAGAGCCAGTCTGAATCGGTACCCTCTACCAGTGAGAGTAAGGGTTGTAAGGCTGTTAGCGGTTGTGGTTGAGATACCGACAGCTTGCCAGTGAGTTTGGCTTGGGGGGCTAACCCCGAGGTTTGGGCAAGCAGTTGCCATACGGCAGGCGATGCTTTGGCCAGTTGGGCGTTAACGGTCAGTTTGGGCTTGGCCGAGGCCACCAGCTTACCGTTAAGGTTGTGGAGCAAGGTTTGCCCGTTAACGGTGGTACGTAGCGCGGCTTGGGGGAGATCTAACCATCCGCCAGCGGGTTGCCAGTGCGTGGTGGGGCGTTGCCAGCCTAAGGCAGCGGGGCGTTGCACACTTAGGTTATGCGCTTGTAAGGTGACGCTAGAGGCCAGCAGGACAGGGCGCACCTCAGTGGGGAGGAGTGGGGCGAGCCAGTGCCAGTGTTGAAGGGCGAGTGGCGTGCTGGTAAGGCTAAGTTGTGTTTTTGCCGTGGAGGGATGAGTGGGCTTACTTTGTAAAGGGAGTTGTTGTGCGCCAAGGGTGAGGTGTTGGTTGTGTGGGGCTTGTAGGCTGAGGCTGGCTTTTGTGGCGTGGGTAAGCTCTGTGGTGGTGGCCAAAGTAGCCTCAACCACCAAGGGCGGTACCACTAAGGGCGAGGGCAGCGTACGGCCTTGCCCAAGAGGCAGCTTGGTTAAGGTGGTGCCATCTTGGGGTAGATACACGCTAAGGTGTAAGTCACGTTGGGGCGATTCGGCCAAGGCTTTGTCATGCTGGAGCAGGCTGGCCACACTGGGGGCTAAGGGCGTGGTGCTATTGATGACCACAGTGAGTGGCTTGTTGTGCTTGGCCTTGGGTAACTCGTAGCCCTGTTGTTGTAAGGGGGTGAACAATGGCTCTAGCGCAAACACTTCAAGGGTCGCATCGGCTTGTAGCAGGCTGGCCAGTAGGGGCTTGGCCAAGGCCGTCCACGGTTCGGCGGCTCGGGTTTGGGCTTGGGCAGGGGCGGTTTTTACCCGTTTGAGTAAGGGGGCTTCGTTAAGGTGAAGGTTGCTGGCCTGTAGTGTTGCCCAAGGTTGCCACTGCGGGCGAGGGTTGGGCTGGTTGGGTGCTAACGCCCATAGGGTGATGTCGCCCCGTGCTTTGGCTTGCTGATGGTGTTGCCTGCCTGCCCTAAGGGTGGTGCCTGCTAGTTTAAAGGCCGTCCCTTGCCATGCTTGAGCAAAGGGTTGTAGTTGGCTGGCTAGGGCAGCATCTTCTAGGGCTAAGGTGCCTTGGGGTAGCGCACTACTGACGAGGGTGTAGTCGTTTGCCTCAAAGGTCACGCCTGCCATGGTATCAGGTTGGGTGCCGCTACGGGGCTGTTTGGCTTGTAACCAACCAATATGCCTTGCTAGGGTCTGCGCCCCTTGTGGCCCTGCTAGCCATACGGTAGGGCGGGTAAGGGTGAGGTGTTGAATCATCCCCTCGCCCCCTTGGTAGAGCAGCGTCCACAGGTTAAGGCGGAACTGTAAGTGTTGGCTCATCAGCATCCACGGTAGGGGCTGCGTGCGGGCTTGCTCGGGTTCGGCTTTGGGGGGGCGGGTCAGTATGTCTCGCCACGAGCCGAGGGTGTTGGGTTGTTGGGCGGTTTTGGGGCTAAAGTCAATGCCTTCAACGGGGCTAAGGGCAATACCCTCAACGTCAATCACCAAGCCCTTGGTGGGTATCCAGCGTACGGTACCCCGCGTGGCAGAAAACACCATACCCGCTTCTCGTTTAAAAATGCGTTGTAAAAAGGGCTGTACTTGGCTCTCCCACGGTAATACTACGGGCAGCCACGTGTTAATGCCTACCGTACTCACACCAAACAATAAGCCAAGGTAAAACAACCACTTAAGGTTAAACCAAGGCAACTTGGGTGACACTAAAGGACGGGACAACGTGTGTGAGGCTAACTTAAATTGCATGAGTGACGACACTAGGGGCTTGGTGGTTGCTCATCGGGGGTGGTAGGGGGTGAGGGCGGCGGTGGGGGTGTATTGCCTGTGGCTTGTTTAAATTGGCGTAGGGCTTCGCCCATGGCTTTGGCGGCTTGGGGTAATTTACCAGGGCCAAACAGGAGCAAGACAATCACCAGCACAATGGCAAGCTCGCCCATGCCAAGGGTGGGCAAAAAGAGTAAAGGCGGGGCAAAGGCCATGGTAAGGGCAGATAAGTCCATCAACATCACTTCCTTTACGGTGTAGAGCTTGGGGGCAGTTTCCTATTGTAGGCCAATTGCCCCCGCTTGGCTAGCAAAGGTGTTATAAGGCCTACAGGCTAGGGGTACTTTGTTGGCACCAAGCCAAGTAGGCGGGTAGGCAGTGAGCCGTACTGGCTGGCCACACCACCCATTGAGGCACCTCGTAGGGGTGATGCGCTATCACGAAAGCTTGTAAGCTGGCCAGCTGAGGCTCCATCACTTTAAACAGCAGGGGGATCTCCACCTCGGTACACAGCTTGCCTTGCCAGCGGTACGTGCTGGTGATGGGTTGCCCCACTTGGGCGCAAGCGGCTAAGCCCTGTGTGACGGCGGCGGTAGCTAGGCTTTGGGCAACCTCTGCTGTGGGGCAGGTGGTGGTAGCAAGGTAGAGCGTCATCAAGGTGCTAGCCTAGCGTTTGTTGCGGGGGTTATCTGCCCAATGCAGTTTGTTGTTAAGCAGGTGATAAAAGTTATCGTCTGCTTGGCCAAAGTTGACCATGTACAACGGCGTATCGGCACGGGCTAACAGTAACGATTCGCCTGGGGCGAGGGTGGCCACGTCTTGCCCGTCTAAGCTCACCACGGCCTTGTGTAGGTTACGCCTAGGCGAGACCAACCGTAGGCGTTGCGTGGCAGGCACCACAATGGGCTTGGCCGCTAAGCTGTGGGGACAGATGGGGGTGATGCAAAATGCCTCTACGGTAGGCACAATAACGGGCCCGCCCGCTGCCATGTTATAGGCCGTGCTCCCCGTGGGGGTCGAAACGATGATACCGTCGGCATCGTAAGTGGCTACGGCCAGGTCGTCTATAAACAAATCCAACCGTACCATTTGGCTGCTGGCAGCACTTTTTATCACCACATCATTAAGCGCAACGTGCTGTTGGTCGGTGGCCATGCCATAGAGTTTTAGCAACATGCGCTTTTCTAAAAAGTAGCCCCCTTGTAACAATTGCTCTAGGTGGGGTTCCATGTCGGCCACTTCAATGCGGGTTAAAAAGCCTAAGTTGCCTCGGTTAATGCCTACCATGGGTACGTTAAGGGTGGCCAAGGCTTGGGCAGAGCGCAAAAAGGTGCCGTCACCACCAATGACGACCACCAAATCAGGGGGGTGTTGGTAGGCTACCAAAGGTTCAGCGTTATCAGTAGTGAAGCGCACTAAACTGGTTTCGGTAGCAATACCGTGGCGATTAAAAAATTCGGCCACTTGTTGGCGTACGCTGCCATCGGGGTCGGTGCTTTCTTTTACGGTGAGCAGAACACGCCTAAAGGGGATGCTGGCAACAGACATTAGTAGGCCTCGGTGGGTTGAGCGTCGAGGGGTACGACAGGGGGCAGAGAAGCTTTTTGGATGGCCACCAGTAGGGGCGGTGTGATAAACGTGGTGATAAATACGGTAAGCACCAGCACGGAGAACCACATCTCGTTAAGGACGCCACTGCTTAGCCCTACTTGGGCAAAAATGAGGCCAACTTCGCCACGGGGTACCATGCCCACACCAATAAATAACTGCCTTAACGGTGCTGCCGAGGGAGAGCTTTGCCACGTGACAAACCCAGCAGCCACTTTACCTACCGTGGCTAATAGTGATAGGCCAACCGCTAGTGCAAGCAGCTTCCAGTTGGCGGGGTTAAAGGGGTTGAGTAGGGCAATGTTGAGCTGTGCGCCCACCACCACAAAAAACATGGGGGCAAAAAACTGGGTGAGTGGTGCCAGCTCATGGTGGAGTGTACCCTGTTGGCGGGTGCGGTTAAGCAACAGGCCCGCCGCAAAAGCACCAATCACCACAGAGAGGCCACCCACTTCGCCCAAGACGCTGAGGGCTAAAATAAAGGCGATGGCCACAGGCACTAAGGCTTTGGTTTTAAAGGTATCTACAAAGTTAAACAGGGGTATGGTAAACCACTTGCCTAAAGCCCACAATACTGCCAACGAGACGACCACCTTAACGGCCAGAAAATCTGGCCTAAAGTTGCCCGTACTCACCAAGGCCTGCATCAGGCCAAGCAACATTAGGCCTAACACATCATCAAGCACGGCTGCACCAATAATAATGCGCCCTTCGGGCGAATCCATCTCGCCAAGTTCGTTAAGGGTACGGGCGGTAATACCAATGCTGGTGGCCGTTAGGGTCGCACCAATCATCAGCGACCCCATGGTGGGTAAGCCCAAGGCAAAGTGGCCTAAACCATAGCCCAAGGCAAAGGGTAAGGCCACGCCCACGCCCGCTACCGCCATGGCTTGCCCGCCCACTTTAAGTAGCTGCTTGAGGTTGGTTTCCATGCCCGTTTCAAACAATAAAAAGATAACACCCAACTCCATCAGGGTATGGGTAAACTCGTCTAGGGTGACGAGGCCAAGGGCAAAGGGGCCAATCAGCACACCCGCCACCAGCTCGCCCAGTACGCTAGATTGCCCCAGCCGTTGGGCAAGTTCGCCTGCCAGTTTGGCCGCAACCAAGATAACGGCTAATTGGCCTAGTAAATGGGCTAAATGGCTTAGGTGGCTACTGCTCACCAGTTCAAGTAACCAAGGCATCATAGAGGTGGCTCGTAGGGGGTGGTTAACTAACAGGCTTAGTTAGTATACGCCAAATAGCCTTACGAGGCTAACCTGCTTAACGTGGCTGGGTAAGGAGGATAAAAGTGTTGCTTAAGTATATTGTAAATATATGTTACGGAATGGCTGTTTGGGGGCAATATATATAAATAATATGTTTTTAATAGATTAAGCTGTTAATACATTGGTTGTTTAGGTTAAGCGTTTGCATGGCCTAAACCTAGAGTGCTACATGCCGCTTCACCCCTCCTTCTTATCAATCAACCCTTACCTCCTTCTCTCTCTTGTTCTCCCCCTACCTACCTACCCCCCAGGTACTCTCTTACAGAGGTCTACTCTCACATGGGATTTGCAGCCAGTCAAGCTAGGCTCATGATGCTCACCGCAAGGATGAGTGACATCGAGCTTCAAGGACAATTTATTAACCAAGCCCGCCTACAGTTAGCCAACACCGTGGGTGCCTTGTTTACCATTACCGCCAACCTCGAGCCAGAATCGCAAACGGTGCAGCTGTTACAAGCCCGTATCGCCGCCATTCAGTCTATTGATAAAGCGTTGGATTTGCAGCTTCGGCGGCTTGATTCGCAACGTGAAGCCATACAAACCGAGCTGGATTCGGTTAAAAAGGTCGTCACCAAAAACATTCAATCCACCTTTAAAACCTTTGCCTAAGGTTGCTGTTTAACGTTTATCCGCCCTGTTTTTATAGGCTAGTGCTGCTCCAGCTTAGCTTAACTCTACCCTCATGACCTGCTCTAACTTATCTCCCTTGTACGCCTTTAGGTTAATGCGTTGCCTTGCTGCCATGCGTTACACTACAAATAAGGTATCAGGCTCCACGTTATGCGTGCTGAGTTTGCCTTGCTAAAGAGAGTTTGAATTAACAAAGAGAGCTACGAGACGCTTGCCATGCTCATGGGCTTAACCTCTAATTTTACTGACGATGTGCTAAGTAAAGGCATGGACGGCCATTTGGCACGCCAAACCGCCATTACGGGTAACGTCGCCAACGTAGAGACACCAGGCTACCACAGGCGAGATGTCTTGTTTACCGAGCAGTTGAAAGCCGCCGTAGGACAGCACCAGCAAGGCTTGGCGCAACAAAATGGTGGTGGTGTCAAGGGCGCGGTTTTTAGTGGCGAAGTGGAGCTACAGGCCACCAACCCTATGCACGTGGGGTGGCAGGCACAGCAAGGCAAGGGTAACCCCTTAAGCATTAGCTTAGAAGCCACACAAGATACTACTCACGCTTTTAGAAGCGACAAAAACAATGTAGATGTTGAGATTGAAATGGTGCAGTTGGCCAAAAATGCTTCTCGGTTTAAAGCCTTGACGGTATTACAAGGCCGCCGCAACCAAATGTTTAAACAAGTGCTACAAGGCAGTGGCCAAGTATAGCCTAGCCTGTTTTGCCTAACCATAGGTTATTAGCTTATGAACATGTACGACATTACCGCCAGTGCCTTAAGCGCGCAGCGTTTACGGTTGGATACCATTGCCAGCAACTTGGCCAATGCTAACACCACTCGGCAGGCAGATGGCACGGTAGCCCCATACAAACGCCGCAATGTGGTGTTTGCCCCACTGCTGGCGCAACAGCAGCAAGCCTTGGGTGGTAACGCTTCGGCGACGGGTGGCGGTATGACGATGGTGAATGGTAAGCCCATGTTGAATGCTGGAGTAAGCTACCAAGCCAATTATGGTACAGGCGTGCAGGTGGTTCAGGTTGAAGAAGATAACGTGACCCCTACCCGCATGGTGTATGACCCCGCTCACCCTGACGCGCGTGAAGATGGTTTTGTGGAGATGCCGAACATTAACACGTTGACGGAGATGGTGGATATGATTAGTGCCAGCCGTGCGTACGAGGCGAGTGTGACGGCGTTTCAAACGGCGAAGGCCATGAACGAGGCCACGTTGCAAATGTAAAGCAACAAGCAACCCTTAAAAACCAAGCCCTATGGCGGTGAGGTGGGGGCTAAAAACACCTAAAAAAAGAAAAAAAGAAAAAATCGCCAAAAGACGGAAGCTCTCGCCATCTAAAAAACCTAAAAAATAGTCACTTTTTAGCGAGGATGTACCCGTTATTTTAAGCTTTCTTTAGGATGAAACTTTAATTTGTAGCGGTTAATCCGCTTTAGGGTAGCCCTCACCCTGCCCTCTCCCAGAGGGAGAGGGTAAGAGCGTGCTAAATCACCCACAGCACAGCCAGCAAGCCATACCCTACTGCCGACGAGAGTAAGCAGGCTCCAGCGGCTACGTCTTTAATGGTCTTGGCTCGTAGGTCAAACTGGTGGTGGCATAGCCAATCTACCAGCAACTCGGTGATGGTATTGGCCAGCTCGCACAATAAAATCATCGCCATAACGGCCACGGCTGC
>JBIKUS010000090.1:0-8423 GCA_044347425.1 Vampirovibrionales bacterium
AAAAAGCCCGTGGCTTGGGTGCTACGCAGTGGCGAGACCAGTTGGCTTTCAACCAGTAGCAACCGCTGGGCGGGTGCCATCAGCGTGGCCAACTCTTGCAAGGTATCGGGCGAAGGTTGGCCATAGGTTTGCCAATCAGCCTGTAAGGCCAACTGTAAGGCAGGTAAGGCTTGGGCTTGTGGGCCTTGTTGCCACTGGGCGGGGCGGCTTATCGGCACCGTATCACCCAGTTGCAAGTGTAGGTGATAAGCCAACGCCTCAGCCACTAACACGTCGCTGTGTTGGTAGGCTTGCTGCTGGTACGGCGGGGAGACTGGCACAATGGCCACGTGGCGCACCCAAGGGGTTTCGCCCGTAATGTGGGTGGTAATGCCTTGTTTGAGCTTTTGACCCTGTTGCTGCACTTGGGGTACCAAGGCGGGGCTTGGGGCTACCCAGGGTTGATAGGCAGGGTTAGCCTGTTGTGGCAGAGTGGGGTAGACCCACGGCTGAGACGTAGGTGGGGCTTTGGGCAGTGGTTGCAGCTTAGGGCTAGGGGCGGCTCCCCAACCCATGGTGGTGGTAGCCCAAAAAACAAGTAACCAAAACACCCCCTTGAGGGTAAACCCTAGCATCAACCAACCCACACTGGCCGTTAGGGGTGGTAAGCGAAAAGCGGCTCGTGTCAGGGGTCTCATGGGCGTGTGCTTCTGGGTAGGGTGGGCAGTAAGGGGGCGTACTCTCAAGTCTAAAGCAAGTGGGGTCGTCTTTGCATCCACAAGGTGGCCTAGGGTAAAAGCTAACCAATAAAAAACGCCATAGCTCACCCCAACACAACACAAGGCAGTGCTAGGGGTAGGTATGGCGTTAGGCTCGCTGTGGATGATGGTGTGTGTGTGATAGGTATAGCTCACAGGAGGTGGCTCCTAGGGGGTGAGCTATACCTTTACTATAGCCTTACCTTACCCCCATAACATGGCCACTAGGGTTAAGTTTAGCCCCTTTGGCTTGTGTCTAGCGTGGGGCGTTCATCCCCAAAGCCAAGGCCCCTCCTGTTGGCAGGAGGGGCAATGAGCGATAACTGTTGGGCTACTTAAGCAGGTTGAGCTGCACTTTGGCCAGCAGGCGGTAGCGGGCTAGCTGTTGGCGTTGGTGTAGGGGTTGGGGTTGGCATATCAGCACCACCTACCACGCTTTTTAAGTTGCTGGCTTGCTTCTTCTGCACAACAAAATCAGCAATGCCTAAACCACCCGCTAAGGCTAAGCCAATAGGCCATGCGGTACCAAGGTTTTTGAAGGCTTTACCCAGCGTCCATTGTTTGGCCATAATGTCTTTAGCACCTTGTACCACGGCAAACACCAATTGGCTAGCCGCAAAGCCGCCTACAGCAGTAATGGCTGCCGAAGCTGCTGGGTTAACGGTTTTAAAGCCAGCAGGCAAATCACTCAATGGCGAAGGTGTGGGTTCGGTAGGTGAGCTTAAGGGGGTTGAGGCAGGTTGAGGCAAGCCACTACCCGTAGCCGAAGCGTCTGGGGTAGAGGAGGAGGTAAACTCGTCTTGTGCTGGAGGGGTAGGCAAGCTGCCTATGCCGCTGTAGGGCGAAGCTTCAACGGGGGAGACGGGAGACACGGGTGTCTGTGCCATTTGGGCAAGGGCGGCTAAAGCAGCGGTATTATCACTGGGGGAAAAGCTAGAAACTGATTGTACCATGGGGAGGTATCCTTATAAGGGAGGGCGTGCAACCAGGTAACAACCCAAGGGGGTGACGGCTGGCTAAGGGTGAACATAGAGGTAAAGCCCCCTGAAGCACCATTGTTGCTAGCTGGTTGCCAACAAGTTTTTGCAGGTTAGCCCTCGCTTAGCGGGGCAGGGTGCTGGTGAGCAATATAATCAAGCAGCACCAGCCTTGCAGCCTCTTGGTCAATGGCTCCTTTATCGCGAGAGCCTTGCTGCCCCTTGGCTTGTAAGTTGCTTTCGGCCAGTTTTGAGGTAAGGCGTTCGTCAAACAAGGCGACCCCTACCTTGTGTAGCCCCACCGCATCCAGCGCATCTTCAAGGGCATCTACAAAGGCCTCAACCTCGTGCGCCATGGCCGAAGGCTCGCCCGAGAGGCTGAGGGGGTAGCCCACCACAATTTGCTCTACCGCATGGGTTTGCACCAACCCTACCACATGCTGCACCGCCAGCTTAAGCGAGTTGGCCGCTTGTTGCGCCTGCTGCTTACCTTGCGTGGCCTTACCCCTATCAAAGGTGGGCAGGCCTTTGGCCGTCATCAGCAACGCATCGCTTAGGGCAAGCCCTAGCCGCCGTTGGCCGTAGTCGATACCTAACCAGCGTGGCATCTTCTCTAAGGCTCCTGCTGGGGTGAGGGGGGCTGTGCCATGAGCGTGAGAGGTTTAAAGACTTTGGCTTGAGGCTTAGCCTGCTTTTGCTGAGGCCGCCACCTTGCCCACGTATCATTAACTAACGCCATAATGACAGCGGGGTCGAGATCGGGGGTGTCCTTGTCATCGTCGTCGTCGTCATCGTCATCGTCCTTATCATCATCAGTAGGTAGCAGGGCAGAGAGATGCTCGATGAGGGTGGTTTTAAGCCAATGCCACACAAACCTAGGTTGGCTCAGCGTTTCGGCCGTTAGGGTTAAGGGGAGTTTGTTGCTTTGCACCTGTTGCAACCACAAGGCTTCGGCATAAGCCAGCTTACTAAAGGTGGGGCTACCTTGGTAATGCAATAGCACACTGGCCACATAAAGCCTTTGGGCTAACAACGCAACAATTAAGGGGTATTGCTGCCATACGGTTTGGGCAAATGTCACTAAAAACGCATCCAAGTAAAAGCGTTGCTGTGTTAACTCACCCAGTTGTGCAATGGTCATTAACTCTTGGTACAACACATCGCTGAGTGTTGGCTCCTCTGGGGTGGCAGGTGTTTGGGTCTCCGCCTCTTGCAGTAGGTACCAGTTCTCAAAGTCGGGGTGTTGGTAGAGGCTGGCCGTCATTTCACCCAAGCTCACGGCCACTTCGGGGGTGACCTCGGCGGCACAAGGGGGCTGCCAATAAGTGGTATCCTCGGGTTTAAAGGCCTCTAGCAAGCCTTGCCAGCAGGTAAACTCGTGCGGCAGGGCGTTGCCCCGTAACCAGTTGGCTTCGGCAGCATCAAGCGTATGCTCAACAGCGGCGGGTAGGGGTAGCTCAATACGGGCAAGCTCTCGGTAAAACAAGGCCAGCAGGCGGTCAAACTCGTTTTGGCTTAGCTGAAAATGCCCAAAACAATCCGTAATACCCTCAACATCATTTAACACCAGGCTAACCACGGCATAATCTTGGTTAGGCCATTGCCAACACAGGATGAAGGGCATGTTGCCCAAACCATCGGGCAGGGTGGTGTAAGCGTTAACTGGGGTGAGCCGTTGTTGCCACGGTACGAGGGTTGGGGCAGGCTCGGCAGCGGGTGCTTTGGTTGCACCACTGGCTTTATTAAGGCGTTTTTGGGTGAGCTTACGAAGGTTGGCCACCGCCTCTTCGCCCAAGTGTGTTTTGAGTTGCGGGCTTTGTAAGGCCACCAGTAGGTTTTTAAGCGTGGTTACCCCTTGCCCCGAGACGGGTACGGGCAGCAGGGTCAACGCCCGCTCCCACACAGGGGGGGAGGGGAAAGTAGCCAATAAGGGGAGCAGTAAGTGTGCAAGCAAGTCGGGCGGTACATCGCCCGCTAACGAACGGAGCAAGTCCAATTGATCCTCATCGGGCAGCGAGAGGAGAAAGTCCATAAAATCCACAAGGGCTTCGGGGTTATCGCCCGAGAGGGAGAGCATCCGCTCCGTCTCTTTTTGTATCAGCCCTTCAGGGTCGTTGAGGTAGGCAAGGTAGGCTTCGGGGTCGGCACCATCGCCCAAGTGGCGAAGCACTAAGTTGGCAATGTCTTTAGCGGCATCGCTCAGGGTGGGGTTTTCAATCAGCTCCCACAGGGGGTCTTGCAGTTGCGCTAGGGTATACAGTTCACAGAGTAATTCGCCCGTGGCTCGTAACGTATCAGGCAAGGTGGCGGGGTGCGCCAAGGTTTGCAGCAACAGCTTTTTTACCAAGCTGGGTTTAGGCAACTGCTTTAGCTTAACCACCATGGCCTCAAGTTGGTGTTTGGGGATGCTGGGCTTGGCTGCCCAACATTCAAGGGCTTGGGCTACCACTTGCTTGGTGGCAAAAACGTGGTTGCCTTGGGCATCGTTAGGTGGTGGGGGAGGGGGTTGTTGAGGCATACGCACCTGGGCAGAGTTGGCCTATAACATTTGGGTTAAGTGTAACACAAGTGCTTGGCACTCGTGGGTTGTTACAATGTTACAAAGCCCTAGTGCTTAAGTAGAGCTTAAATAAACAAGGTATAGGTAGGTTGGATATGGATTAGGAATACGTAACGGTTTAGGGCGATAAAGTTGGGTTTTTAGAGGGTTTGGGAGTCAATTTATGGCTATTTTGTTTGTTTATTTAGGTGTAGCTAAGGCTACCGCAACACCAATTTTTATTTAACACAGCCTATGTCCCCCTGTAATTGTATCAGTTACAGGCTTTTTTTTGCCCATTTTTACGGTGTGATGCAAATAAGCTCTCGGTAGTCGTTTATCGACCGTGTGAAACCAAGAGATTCGTAGCTTATCACAGAGGCATTTTCTATCAAATCAACCAATCCTTTTGTCCATTTAATAGAAGGTGTTATAGTTTTAAATAGGTAACAAGCCAAGCTGTAATAAGCTGCCATGCGCCGAGGATTAAGTTCATAAGCTCCACCAATATCTATACCCTGCTTTTTTAACTTGTCAGGAATGAGAGGATAAACACCAAATTCTCTGTTAAACACCCTACCATGGTGAGCACATGTGTTTCTCAGCACTGTAAACGAATGTAGTGTATGAGCAAGTAACTGAGGACTTAGGCCATACTGTGCAGCAACTTCTTTTTGATATTTTTTTGAGAGGCTTGTATATAACTTAGAGAGTGAACCAAAGTGAAGCGTTTGTATCATCATCCATCCAACAGGTAGCTCTGGTTGTTTATACTGTTTGAGATAATGGCTAATGAACACCTCTTGCTTGTCATGAGGTTGATCTATGCGCATATCACTTTTTAAACGTTCAATACAGGATGCATATTTTAAGTTGTTATAATAGGCATTTGGGTTTTCGTACCAATGGATACCTAATTGTTCAGACAAGGTATGATTAAGCGTTGCTTTAACGCTGATCTCAATTTGTTCTAGGCCATCAAACCAATATTTACGAAGATGCCTATCTAGTTTGTATAAACTAATTAGTTTTTCAACGGTAATATCCTCGTAAAATTGATGCTGAAACTGTGAACAGCTTTTACTAAAATACCTTGTGTAGGCTGAAAGGCGATAATAACCAACATGCGCCAAGTACCTAAGAAGGCGGTCTCTCTGATGTTCGTTTTTAACAAGCAACCCTCTCTCAATCAACAAATCTGCTTGTTGTTGCAAGGTAAGCAAAGGCTTATCAAAGAAACATCCCGCCAGATGCGCATCATCTTTGGGTAAAGAGCTAAGCGGGCGGGATATATTACTTTTATTATTCACGATACTAGCATTCCTGTCAATCTTAAGGCTTAAAATACACTAAGCATACCATAACAAATTAAAGCAATAAAACCATGCGAACAATCCAACTTCTCTTCTTCTACACCTCAATTAAACGCCCGAACGACCTTTTTTAAGGCCGTCTCTGCCCTAAGCCTAATTTCGGGGTCGGCTTGTTGTTTACCCCATTGCAACACCGCCAACACTTCGGGCGAATGGTGACCAATCTCGCCTAAAGCCCACAGGCACAACGCCAACACATCCGTAGGGTTAGCCGCACGTAGCTGAGCCACCAACACAGGTACGGCCTCGTGGCCAGCCACTTCGCCCAGTTGCCAAGCCGCCACACACCGTGCATCAGGGGCGGCGTTTGGGTTGCTCAATAGCTCGCACAATACGGGAACCGCTTGGGTGCTAAACTGCCCTAGCCCTTGGGCGGCGGCTCCAAAAACGGCGTTGTCCTCGTCGGCTAGGGCTTCAATCAACCAAGGGAGTACCTCGGGTTGTTGGGTGGCCACAAGGGCTTCAAGGGCGTACTGCCTTAGGGGAGCGTCGGGGTGACGACGGAGGGAGTCCAGCGTGGCGAGGGCTTCGGGGGTGGCCACACGGCCTAGGCTAATGATGCAGGCACACCGCAACGTGAGTGGCTCGGTGGGTTGGGTGGCTACGGCTATCACCAAAGGCGTGTAGGCTACGGCTTCGTTGGTTTGCATCAGGCTTAGCAAGGCCTCTTGCCGTTGCACCAAAGGCAAAGCAGGCTGAGCCAGCGGGTGGTGCGCCATAGGGTAGGCAGAGGGTTCGGGGGGAGGTGTGGGGAGAGACATGGGGTCACTCGTTAGGTAGGGTACTTGTATTAGAGTAGCACAGGGGCGGTGATGGTTTCTAGCGGGGGGCTAGCGGGCGGTGTTGACCAAGTGGGTGGGTTTCACCGCTTTTAGCACCGCCAACCCGCTCAGTATCACGGCGTAGCAGGCCAACTCTTCGGGGGAAAAGCGCACGCCCAACAGTAACGCATCCCAGAGGCCTGCCCATACCACGCCCGTCATGACGACCATGCCTGCCATGCTGGCCGTAAGGCGTTTGTAGCAGGCAGTAAGGGTGAGCTGGTTGGCCGTGCTGGCAAGGCCTAAGCCCAACAACAGGCCAGCTTGCGCCAAGGTAGGCCACGCCCACGCACTGTGGCCACTGGTTAAAGCGGGCAGCCACACCTGTTGCGGCACCAACGCACAGGGAATGATGGCTATCAGGTAGGCGAGTAAGATGGTAGAGGAGGGGTAGCGCACGCTGAGGGTGTTGAGCTGTACAAACGAGACGGCTGCTAAGGCTGCCCCTACCAAGCCAAGCCCCCACAACGCCTGCTGATGGCTGCCAAGGCCTGCGCTTGAGCTGGTGGCTGCCACGCTGGGTAGTTGCAACGCCACGTTGCCCAGTAGCACCAAGCCCAAAGCTACCCACTGCCATAAATGCAAGGGTAAGCGTTGAATCAGGACTCGGTAGAGTACAATCATCACTAACGAGGTATCGATGAGTAACGACGCTGGTGCTGCCCCCAAGTGGGCAATGTTTAAAAAGAGGATGCACACCGACACCGCCGAAACGCCCGAACGAAGCCACAACCCCCCATGATGTACAGGATGCCGAAGGATGGCGGGCAAGTGTTGGTAGGCAAAGGGGGCAATCATCACCAAGCTGACGATGCTACGCCAAAAGAGGACGTGTTGGCTGGGCATGGTGGCACTTGCGGCATGAGCAAACACGGCCATTAGGCCAAAACACATGGCCGTTACCACGCCCCAAAAGACACCCACGGCGGGGGTGTTTGTTTTTAATGTGGCCACGAGTTTACGGAGTGGGGCAGGCAAGGTGGGCTGTAGAGCAAACGACATGAGGCTAACTGAGTGCTTTTAATCATCAATGAGACACTTTTAAGTGTAGCTTGCCCATGGTTGCTTGGCTATAACAGGCGAGGGTTAGCCTGCTCGTTCTTGTTTGGCGGAAAGGAAGGGGGCGACCAGTTGCCAGTCTTCGGCTGAAAGTTGGGTTTGCAGTTGGTGAGGGTCGGCGGTGCCATACACGTGGACGAGTTGGGCTTGCAAGTAGGCAAACGCCTCGGGCGAGAGGTTGACGTTCCCGCCCTCTCCCTCTGGGAGAGGGGAGGGTGAGGGCTGCACAAAAGTGGCTTTTGCCTTTGTTGCCTTGGTGGTTTTTAGTGTTGCGGGCGATTCGTGAATCGCCCCTACGGTGGTGTTATTAACCAGAGGCGCATCATCGCCTCTCCCCTCGGGAGAGGCCGCTGCGGGAGCAGCGGGTGAGGGACGGGCATTTATCGGCGTTTTCTGGCTGTCCCTCACCCTGCCCTCTCCCGAGGGGAGAGGGTGGGAGGCGGGAAGTTTAAGAACGTAGCGGGTTTCGTTGTGGCGGGTGGTGCGGTAAAGTGCGCCGAGTTTTTTGCCGTTTTTGCGAATCTCACCACGGTAATCAGCATCATACCTGAAGGTGGTATAGCCCCACGTATGCCAATGCTGTTGCAAAGTCTGCAAGTCGGGCATCGGGATCTTGTCGTTATACACGTTGTGCTGAATGACCGAAGGCAGCATTTGCAACAGAGGTTTAGCCAGTGGCGAGAAATCCTCGAGCCTGCTGGGGTGACGGGGTGGATTGGCCGCTTGTTCGGGGGTGAGCGGTGCGGGCAGGATGGCTTTCGGATTTTGTGGGGTGGCCAGTTTGGCGAGGGCTTGTTCTTTACGCTCCACCATCTCTTTACGGAGGGCGATTTGCACTTGCTTGGTTTTTTCAACACTGGCGTGGACGGTTTTGAGGTTGAAGCGGCTGGTGATGTGCATGGCTGTTTTGAGGCGTG
>JBIKUS010000091.1:0-8348 GCA_044347425.1 Vampirovibrionales bacterium
ACACCCATCGCAATGCCACACGGGGATGGGTACGCCATAAAACCGCTGACGGCTGATGTTCCAGTCGTATTTAAGGCCTTTAATCCACTCGTCTAGCCGTACCTTCATGTGGGCAGGGTGCCAGTTCAGTTCGGCACTACGTTGCAGCAAGGCCTCTTTATGATCTAACACCCTAATAAACCACTGGGGAGCCATCAAAAACTCGACGGGTTGCCCACTTCGCTCGCTAATGGAGACGGCTTGCTCCACCGTTTTGGCCGATTGCCACGCCCCACTCGCTTTTAAATCCTCAACAATGGCTTTACGAGCATCTTCAATACGCAGGCCAGCGTAAGCCCCTGCCAACTCGTTCAGTTTACCATCGGGGGTCACAATCAGGCGGGTGTCAAGCTGATGTTCTTTCCATTTGCGCACGTCTTCGCCGTCGCCAAAGGTACAGCACATCATCAAGCCCGTACCAAAGGCAGGGTCAACCTCCTCGCTCGTCAGGATGGGGACACCCCGCTCGCTTAAAGGCACCAAGGCTTTTTTGCCCTGTAAGTGCGTATACCGCTCATCCTCAGGGTGACAAAACAAAGCGACACAAGCGGGTATCAGCTCGGGGCGAGTGGTGGCGATGACCAGCGGGGTTTGGCCATCCTCGCTTAAAAAGGCGATGTCGTGCAGTTGGCCTTTACGGGTCATGGTGTCCAAATCCGCTTGGGCTTGCGAGGTTTGAAAGACGGTATCCCACAGCACAGGCTCGTCGCTACGGTAGAGCTGGCCTTTTTCGTACAGGTCTAAAAAGCTCAATTGCGAAGTACGGCGGCAATGGTCGTTAATGGTGCTGTATTTGTACTGCCAATCTACACTTAAGCCCAAGGCTCGCCATAGTTTTTCGTAGACTTCGGCACCTTGCCGAGTTTCGTCTAGGCAGAGGGCGCGAAACTCGCTACGAGTGGTTTTGGCCTTGTTAATGGCGTATTTTTTCTCCACAAACCGTTCGGTGGGCAGGCCGTTATCGTCAAAGCCCATGGGGTAAAATACGTTGTCTCCCCGTAGGCGGCGGTAGCGGATGATAAATTCGGCTTGGGTGTAGCTCATGGCGTGGCCAATGTGCAGGTGCGCCGCCGACACATAGGGCGGGGGCGTATCAATGCTAAACAGTGGCTTACTGCTGGCAGGGTCAAACTTGTAGATGCCCTCGGCTTCCCACAGGGCTTGGCAGGCGGGTTCGTGATGGGTGGGGTCGTAGTCTTTATCCAATTGGGGCAGGGCGTGGGCGGTCGTCGTCATGGCGAGGGGTTCCGTGGGCTAAGGCTAGGGGCAAGTTATGCGTACTAACTTACCACAGAGGCAAGCCACGTGGCACACCCTCAGCCAGTTAGGCAGCCAGTTACGCCTCTGTTGACAAATGCCGCAAAAAACCCTAAGGTAAGGTACTTTCCTACTATCTTTCAGCTTTTCTTGCACAATCACACCATACCATGAGGGTACTATGCAGCTCAGTGTTCAACCACCAAGCACCGTTAAGCTACGCTATGGGGCATACACAGGCGAAGGAGCCACCTACGCCGAAGCCCTTAAACCCATCCAACAAGCCAGCTACCAACACGTATATCAACACGAAGCGGCTCACCTAGCGGCGGCGGGCAGCCTAGCCCAAGGCGGCATGGTGATTGATACCGATACCAACGGCATTGCCACCAGTGGCCACGTAATGATAGCCTTTGGGGGTTATAACCCTGCCGACCCTGCTGGCAGTTACCAACAGGCCAGCACCGCCTACAGGGCAGCCCTCGCCCCTGGCGACCCTTCCGTGGCGGATTTAGGGGTGGCCAACAGGGCGCAACAGGTGATGGCACAGGCACAACTCGCCATGAAGCAACCGAAGCCCTCTGCTGGCCGTACCCTTGGGTGGGCGTAAGCTGGCATGCCTGCTAGCCAGAGACCCCTTGCAGTGCTACACTAAGCGCATAGCCTGTTCTGTTAAGGAGTACCCCCCTATGGCCATTGGTGCCTTGCACGAGTTTGATAACCCTACCTTTGCCATGGCGCAAATCCAGCTTGACCAAGTGGCCAAGGCCATGAACTTGGACGCTGGTATCCATGAACGCTTGCGCTACCCCCGTAAGTCGTTGGTGGTGTCGGTACCCATTAAACTAGACAATGGCCAAACCAAGGTGTTTATGGGCTACCGTGTACAGCACGACCAAACCTTAGGCCCCAGCAAGGGCGGTATACGGTTTCATCACGATGTAGAGCTAGGCGAAGTGGCTGCCTTGGCGATGTGGATGACGTGGAAATGCTCGCTCTTGCACCTACCTTACGGCGGAGCCAAAGGCGGTGTGTGCTGCTACCCCACCGAAATGAGCGACGGCGAGCTGGAGCGCATCGCCCGCCGTTACACCACCGAGATTCTCAGCATTATCGGCCCCGAAAAAGACATCCCCGCCCCCGACATGTACACCAACGAGCGTATTATGGCGTGGATTATGGACACCTACAGCAATTTTATCGGCTATGCCGTGCCTGGTGTCGTCACGGGTAAACCCGTTAGCGTGGGAGGTACCCTTGGCAGGGTAGAAGCCACAGGCCGAGGCGTGGCCTATTGCGCTCAACTGGCCGCTGCCAAACGCATGCCCAGTGTGAGCCAACCCACCGTGGCCATACAAGGGTTTGGCAACGTGGGCAGTATAACAGCCAAACACATGCACCTAGGCGGAGCCAAAGTGGTCTCCGTGAGTGACGTTGCCGGGGCTGTCTATAACCCTAACGGGTTAGATATACCTGCCGTGATGGAGTACGTGCGAGAGCAAGGCACGCTTGAAGGCTATACCGAAGCCGACCGCATTGCCAACCACGAGCTGCTAGAGCTTGAAGTGGATATCCTCATCCCCGCTGCTTTGGCTAACGTGATTACCGAGAAAAACGCTCACAATGTCAAAGCTCGCATTGTGGCCGAAGGGGCTAACGGCCCCGTAACCCCCCAAGCCGACACAATATTGGAGGCGCGAGGGTGTTACGTGATACCTGGTATTTTGGCCAATGCTGGCGGTGTCGTGGTCTCCTACTTTGAGTGGGTGCAGGATATTCAACACCTGTTTTGGACGGAGGAGCAAGTCAACGAGAAGCTCTACACGCTGATGAAAAAGGCTTTTGATGGCGTGTACGACACGGCCGAGGCCAAGGGTGTGTCTCCCCGTATGGCCGCCATGATGCAAGCCGTTGGCCGAGTGTCCGAAGCTAAAATGCTACGTGGCCTGTACCCTTAGGCATAAGGTGTTAGCCTAAAGCCTTAAGGTAGTCGGTTGCCCACGTTTGGTAGCAGCTGGCAGAGTGGGCGAGATACACCAACTCTTGCGGGGTGAGAGGCCGAGCCAGTTTGGCAGGATTACCTTTATACAGGGTCTCCGTCTCAGTCTGCTTATGCGGAGCCAACAAACTACCCGCTGCTAACATACTACGCTCTGCCACCGTGGCAGCATCCATCACACAAGCTTTCATGCCCACAAGGGCTTCATCTTCAATAGTGCATGCGTGCAGTAAGGCCATGTGGCCAATGGTGACGTTTCGGCCAACCACGGTTCCTCGTGCTTGGCCGTTAAGTTGTTGGCTAGCACAGTGGATGACCGTGCCATCTTGCACGTTGCTCCCTTCGCCAATGACGATAGGGGCGACATCGCCCCTAAGGGTGCAACCAAACCAAACGCTAGCATGAGCCTCTACTCGCACATCGCCAATAAGGGTGGCAGTAGGGGCAATAAAGGCGGTGGGGTGTACCCAAGGTGTTTTACCGTTAAAGGGTATGAGGTTGGGCTGACTCATGCGTTTACGGCTCTAACCAGTGGCCAAGTTTACTAGCTTTGGTGGAGAGATACCCCTCGTTTTCGGCCGTGGCGGGCGTTTGCAAGGGGATACGCCCCAGCATTTTAAGCCCATAGCCTTCAAGCCCTTTAATTTTTCGGGGGTTGTTGGTTAGCAAGTTAAACTCACGTATGCCTAAATCCAACAGTATTTGCGCCCCTACGCCATACCGCCGCAAATCAGCAGGGAAGCCCAACGAGATATTAGCCTCCACGGTGTCTTGCCCTTGGTCTTGCAGCTCGTAGGCTTTAATTTTGTTGATGAGGCCAATGCCTCGGCCTTCGTGCTTGCGTAAATACACCACGGCTCCCTTGCCATAGGTGGCAATCGCCTCTAGCGCAGCATGAAGCTGGAAGCCACAATCACAGCGTAAGCTGCCCAACAAATCGCCCGTTAAACATTCGCTATGCACCCGCACCAGCGGAGGCTTGTCGGCCAAAGTCTCATCCAGCTTCGCATCCAACTCACCTTTAACAATGGCAAGGTGTTCAGAATCATCAAGGGTGTTGTGGTAGGCCAGTACCTTAAACTCGCCGAAACGGGTGGGGAGCATGGCCTCGCTTTGGCGCACCACGGTACGCTCTTTACTTAGGCGATAGGCCACCAGTTGTGCTACGGTGACAAACTTAAGGCCGTGTTGCTTGGCAAAAGTAAACAAATCTTCTCGCCGAGCCATGGTGCCGTCATCGTTGAGAATCTCGCAAATCACACCCGCAGGTTTAAGCCCCGCCAGCCGAGCCAAGTCCACGCTGGCTTCCGTTTGCCCCACACGCTCCAGCACGCCCCCAGGCCTGGCCCGCAACGGGAAGATATGCCCAGGGCGACGCAAATCAGCGGGGACGGCATCGTTAGCGACGGCCACTTGTATGGTTTTAGCCCTATCGGCGGCACTAATACCCGTGGTTACCCCATATTTTGGGTGAGCATCCACACTCACGGTAAAGGCGGTACGTAGCATCTCCGTGTTGTGACTCACCATTTGGTGCAAATCCAGCTTGTCACACAATTCGGGAGCCATAGCAAGGCAGATGAGGCCACGGCCATAGGTGGCCATGTGGTTAATCAGCTCAGGGGTAATGCTTTCGGCAGCGCAAACAAGGTCGCCTTCGTTTTCGCGGTCTTCGTCGTCGGCCACAATCACCATCTCGCCCCGTTTAATGGCAGCTAGGGCTTCTTCAATGGTATCAAAGCAAGGGTTTTGGGTTAAGTCGTCGTGTGGCATGAGTGGTTCCTGCAAGGCTAAGCAACTGTGGGCAGTTTAACGCAAACATGGCGTAACCCCATGCGTTGGCGCAAAGCCAAAGCCATGCTAAATGCTTACTTCAATGCCCTGGTCTTTAAAGCCTTTACCTAGGTCAAATTTAGCTTTGTATTCGGCATCATATTCGGTAAGCCAAGCGTGCGCCCGTCTAAAGTCGGGGTGAGCCTCGTGTAGGGCTTGTACCCGCTCTTCAACCAAGCGTGGAATGTCGCTGACATGCGCTCGGCCGTTGGGGCCTTCTTTAAAGATCTTGTTCAGCAACTTACCCACGGGGAAGGGGAAGTCGTAAAACAGGTGAGCAAACTTCTCAATGCGGGTCAGCTGAGGGTAATTGGCTCCAATACGCTGAGCAGCTTCGGGCTTAGTGGCTACGAGTAAATGGGGAAACTTTTGGCTGACACCCCGTGTCTCATCCTCCATCAGCTCTACGCCTCTGGCTACAGCGTCGTGGTATTTGGTGAGCCAGTCCAGCACTTCGTCTTTAGTGGGGTGCCACTTGGGGGCTTCTGCTGATGGGTTGATCAGGGTTTCGGGCGGGTGGGTGGTGTATTTTTCCAGTAATTGCCCCAGCCCCTCGTGCTTTTTAAGCAGTTGCGGGTAGATGTATTGCTTTTCGGCCAGTAAGGCCAGCGGGTCAGCATACCCCTGTGGTAGCAAGGGGAAGCGCACTTGCTTGAGAGCCTTGGGGGCTTCTCGTAGCAACATATCTAACCCCACGTACGAGCCATGAATATGCAGCAGTATCCCTAACGGTGCAGTCACAATAGGCACGTATGAAGCTAAGTGGAGAAACAAGCCCATAATGCCCATGGCCACACCTGTGGCAGCATAAGCAAGGGCTTTAGGCCAATGCCTAGCTAGGTTTTTGGGGATACCCTCAACAAGGGGGCCTCCTTGTTCTGCTAAATTAAGCAGGGCTTTGCGCTCGGCGGGGGGGAGCTGACCAAACGCCACTGGCGCAGGAGCTTTAGCTTGGGCTGGCTTGTTGGCCAATACAAACGGCGATACAGGTGAAGAGGACGCTACAAACATGGTATGACACTCGGGTGGGGTTGCCCAAAAGGGGAGAAGAAAAACGCTACCCTCATAAAGACGCATGAAAGTGGGTACGTGCTAAGCGGTTTCGTCCTCGGGTGAGTCAACGGCATCGGTGGCGGTGGCGGCTTGGGTAAAGGCTTTAACCAGTGGGTCGCTGGTACGCATCATCTCATCGGGCGTGCCTTGCCAATGGATGTGACCTTTATCAAGCAATACCACCCTGTGCGCCGTGCGGCAAATGGTAGAAAACGTGTGCGTCACCACCACGCTGGCGGCGTTTAATTCAACAGAGAGCTTGTTGATAAAGTCCTCAAGCTGGTTACTGGCCACAGGGTCTAAGCCAGAGGTAGGCTCGTCATAAAAAATGATGTTAGGGTTACTCATCACGCCACGGGCAAAGCTCACCCGTTTTTGCATCCCACCGCTCAGTTCGCTGGGGTACTGCTCCTCAATATCTTCTAGCCCTAGTAAAGCTAGTTTTTCTTTAACCAGTTGAGCAATTTCTTTATCGGGCAGGCGTTTAAAGGCTTTTCGGCGTTCAGGGTCATCGGGCGGCTCTAGCAAAGAGAAAGCCACATTCTCGTACACCGTCAACGAATCAAACAAGGCCGAATACTGAAACACCAGCGTAAAGTTGGGGCTGTGCAGGTGAACTTCGCCCTCTTGGTAATCTTCAAGCCCTGCCAATACCCGCAGGAAGGTACTTTTACCGCACCCGCTGGTGCCGATAATGGCCACGGTTTCGCCTTCGTGAATACTGAGGCTAATGCCATCCAGCACCCACGTTTCGCCGTCGTAAGTTTTGCGGAGGTCGGTCACTTCTACCAGTACAGGGGGCGATGAGGAGGCGGTGGAGGAGGGCATCTTGGTTTGATCTTCACTTTAGGCTAAACTTTGCCTAGTGTAGCATACTTAGCCTACGCCCCCAAGTTGCCCAAGGAAGCCCCTCGCCATGACGACAACCGCCACCTGTGCCTCGCCCCAAGCCTCTGCCTATTACTGCCCCGAGACGTTGGCTCAATTGAAGGCTTGGTACGCCCAACCCTTGTTGCAACTGGTGTTTGAAGCGGCCACGGTGCATAGGCAACACCACGACCCTAACCGCATTCAATTGGCCACACTGGCCAACATTAAATCAGGCCGCTGCCCCGAAGATTGTAATTACTGCCCCCAAAGCAGCCGTTACAACACAGGGGTAGACGTGTGGGATTTACCCACCCCCGCCGAACTGGAACCGCAAATTGTGGCAGCCAAAGCCAATGGCAGCAGCCGTTTTTGTATGGGAGCCGCTTGGCGCACCCCGCCCAGCCAACGCCATTTTGAGCAAGTGCTGGCCTTGGTGAACACCGTAACGCAACACAACATGGAAGCTTGCGTGACCCTAGGCATGATTACCCCTGAGCAAGCTCGCCAATTAAAAGACGCTGGCCTAACGGCGTATAACCACAACTTGGATACCTCGCCAGAGCATTACACCAAGGTGATTACCACCCGCACCATTGATGACCGCTTGGCCACCCTTAAAGCCGTTGGCGAAGCCGACCTACAAGTGTGCTGTGGCGGCATCCTCGGTATGGGCGAGACGGAGGACGACCGCCTCAAACTGTTGGCCACGTTGATGGCCTTGCCCACCTTGCCCGAATCCGTACCCATTAACTGCCTTGTGCCTGTTGAAGGTACGCCCTTGGCCGACCAGCCCCCCGTAGAGCCGTTGGCATTGGTACGCATAGTGGCGGTCACTAGGTTGGCGTTGCCCAAGGCCAAGGTAAGGCTTTCGGCAGGGCGGTTGAGTTTAAGTACCGAGGCGCAAGCCCTGTGCTTTTTGGCTGGTGCCAACAGCATTTTTGCGGGCGAGATGTTGCTCACCACACCCAACCCTGGCACCACGCACGATGCTGAGCTACTGGCAAAACTAGGCTTACAACCCGCCTAAGGTGTAAGTACCAGCAATACCACCCAAGCATGAAAGAGCGTATCTCGACGACTCCCCGCATTGCTCACATCAAAATACCGAGCCATGTAGCCCGTCCCCACATCTACCCCAGGGGCAACGTGGCGGCTTACCAGCGTCAACCAACGGTATTCACTCCGCGAGGACGGACGCCAGCTTTGCCCTACGGGTTGCCACAAGCCTTCTACGTTGGTGCTAAACTTCCACGGGCTTTTAGGGTCGGGTTGCCATACCACACCGTTGAGTAACCAC
>JBIKUS010000012.1:0-26605 GCA_044347425.1 Vampirovibrionales bacterium
TTGAACAGTCTTGGTCATGGTTAAAATCACGAATTAGGGCATTGAATGAACCCTTACTTCACATCTCACAAGCACTTACAAAAGTGTTTCAAACTCTTTAAGGTTAGCTATACCTGTTGATTGTCAACATGTTGAAGTAAGGCCTTGCTCTCCTGTTTACCTTGTGTAAACCGTTGGCTTGTTCGGCCATAGATAGCTTTAGTGCTTATCCCCTGTGTAACGTGAGTCTCGCAGGGGATTTGGTTTTTGAATGTTGCTACTGGTGACCCTCACCCTGCCCTCTCCCAGAGGGAGAGGGTGTGAAGTATTAAGCTGGCGGAACGGCGCACCACTGCCCTGGCTTAATACGGCTGGCCTGCTGGTGGGTTAAATATACGTGGGGATAGTTGACATCTTCTAAAAAGCCAAACTTACGGTACATTTTTAAGGCTGCCCAGTTGTCTGTATCTACCGTGGCGTTAATCTCCGTCATGCCTAGTGTGCCTTGTAAAATGAGGCTAAAGGTATTCATTAGCAGTTGGCGCATGAGCTGGTTGCCCAAACCCTTGCCAGCCAGCTCTGGCAACAACCCAATCAGGGGAATGTTGGCCTTGATGGTTTCAGTCTGTACCAAAAACACAAAACCCACGGCCGCATCATCAGCCTTACGTATCAGCAAGGTGGTACAGTTGGCCAAATGCGCCCCCATTACGCTTTGGGTGATAAAATCTACCACTTGCAAAGCTCCCGCCTCCGTCCTAAACCTCGGGTCCCATAAGGCATCCGTCTTAGGAGAAAAGGCCTGGTACACTAAATTCGCCACTTGCACTCGGCGGTGTCCCTCCCACGTGGTAAAGCGGTAGTCGGGGGTGAGTTCGGGGAGCTTTTCTTGGTTTTTAAACACCTGTGTACTGAGGGGGTCTAGCAGGTTAAAGCGCACAATACTCTGGCCGTGGGGCTTAAAGCCGTACCACGTCATGGTGTCAATCAGTTCGGCTTGGCGGCCCAGCATGGCATAGCTCACCACGTCCCAGTGGGGCAGGGCTTGCCATTGTTTCAGCAGGGCAGGCATCAGCTTGGCCAACACTACCTTGGGGCTGATGGCATCGTCCCAAGCCAGCACGTTAATCTCAAGGGCGTTGTGGGCTTCTTGCTTGTACAGGCAAAACGCTACCACCTGCTCTGTTGTGGCAGAGGCAGGGGTATCGCATAGCATAGCCCCTTGTAACTGCCCTTTATAAATGGCCAGCTCAATCAGGTCAAAGGGTATGGGGTCAGTCTCCCACCCATAGCGGGAGCGGGCTTGGGCGGCAAAGGCTTGGTAGGCGGGTTGTAGCAGTGCCACGTTTAAGGCCGACAGTTTAGCAACCGATAGAGGCATGGCGGGGGTCTCTCCGAAGTAAGGGCATGACGTTATTGTCGCATGGCAAGTGCATTTGTACAAAGGTGGTCGGTTATTTAAGGGAGTAGGGGTGCTAAGAGGTAACAATTAACCCCCTAGGCAGTGTTGGCAGGCTGGCAAGCTGTGCTATAGTACTATTTTAACCCACCAGTAAGTTATGCAACCCATAACTTGCAAGGCTGCACCTGTAGGCTAGGTAAGTTAACCACCCTGCCACCCCTTTGGGGCATGTTGTAGCAGCCGCCTTGATGGAGACCCCACCCCTGATTATGGCCACCCCTTCGGATGCCTCTGGCGAGAGTAGCCCATTGCGTTCTGCTTCACCAGCCCTCTCTACCCCTCCCCCCGACGCTCCCCTCTCGTCGCTCACCAATGGTAACGGTAAAGTGGGCGCACACCCTACCGAAGATACCCCCCCCTCTCGGCGCAAACGCCAAGCTTCGGCCGTACTGGCGCAAAAAGTAGCCAGCAAGCCCACGGTCATCCTCACCAAAGAGATGCAACTCGATACAGGCCTCAGTGGTGGAGCCTCGCACACCCAGCACGCCCTGCAAGCCGTTTTAGTGGCCATGGTGTTTAACTTTTTAATCGCCGCCAGCAAACTGGGCGTGGCCATTTGGGTCACCCGCAGTGCCGCCCTCTTTAGTGAAGGCCTCCACTCGGCCGCCGATGCCTTTAACAGCATGACGTTGTTATTCGGGATTATTCAAGGTAAAAAACCGCCCGACCGCACCCACCCCTATGGCTACGGGCTAGAGACCAACTTTTGGGCGTTAATCGCCTCGGTGGTGTTGTTTGGTTCGTCGATCTTGGCGTTGTGGATGGGGTGGCAACGGCTGTCCCACCCCGAACCCCTGCATGATGTGGGCTGGGCTATTGCCCTGCTAGCCCTTAGTGCCGTGTTTGAAGTGGGTGCTGTGGCTGCTGCTGCCAAGGCCGTTGTCTACGAAGTGGGCTTGGCGCAAAGCAACTTAAAAGGCTGGTCGCTTTTTGCTACGGCATGGCAAAACATTGGCAGGGTGCAAAGCCCCACCACTCGCTTTGTGTTTTTTGAAGACATTGTAGCCTTGTTGGGCGCATTGATAGCAGGCGGAGCCTTGCTGTTGGGCGTGATTGCCGTTAACTTGCAATGGTTGCCACAACACTACGCCTCCGTGCCTGATGCTGTGGCCTCGCTGGTGATTGGTGTGATGCTGCTGGGGCTTTCGTTTAACTTGTTTGCCTACAACCGCAACTTTTTAACGGGTGCCGCCGCCAGCGAAGGCACCGAGATTGACATTGAACGCTTGGTGCTTGAAACCAACGGTATCACTCGCATGGTCGAACTACGCACCATTGACCAAGGGGTGAGTGGGTTGTTTATTCACCTAAAGGTAGAGGTAGAACCCGACCTGCCCGTGCGAGAAGTGGATGACCGCATTGAACACCTTAAAGACCGCCTACAACAACACGTGGGCAACATTAAAGAGGTATTAGTAGAGGTTATCGCCAACGAAGTCGACCAAGTATGGGGCGAAGCCTTTAAAGCCTTGGTGCAAGAGGGTGTAGACGTTGACCTGCTACAACCCCGAGAGGCTCTCATCCTGCACAACGTGCTGGCCTTTACCGAATCTACCGCACGAGAGATTATGATACCCCGCAAAGACGTTGTGGCTGTAGATGCCGACGCTACTTTGGCCGAAGTGGCCACTTTGGCCATAGAAACTAGGCACAGTAAGTTGCCCGTGTTTGATGCCGATAAACGAGACGAGCTGGTGGGGATGCTTCACGCCCGAGACGTGTTTGAGCAACTGCTACAAGGCCAAACCGACCAACCCATTAGCGGTTTGCTTCGGGATATCACCATTTACCCCGAAAACAAGCGGGTGAGCGACTTGCTTGAGGAGTTTAAACGCCACAAGCTGCAACTGGCAGCCGTGTTAGATGAACATGGCGGGTTTTCGGGCATTATTACTACCAGCGACTTGATGGAAGAACTGGTGGGCGAACTTTGGGACGAAGACGACGAAGTGGAAGAGTCGTTGGAGTTGGAACGCCTGAGTACCACCGAGTTACGCATGAGTGGGCGCATTAGCACCTACGATGTGAACGAACAGTTTGGCCTCACCATCCCCGATGATGAGTTCACCACCGTGGGTGGCTTTGTGTTTGGCCTGCTGGGTCGCCAACCCGAAGAAGGCGACGAAGTGACCTACGAGGACTATCAGTTTACCGTTGAAGCCATGGATGGCGCACGGGTTAAACTCGTTAAGCTCACCCTGCTACTGGGCGAGCTTAGTGGGGAGTAAGATAGTCTATTAGTCATTCGTTGGTTGGCTTTTAACCTCTGCCGAAATCCTACCTGAACTAGGGTCTTTAGTCACACGAATGGTTCTTGGTGGATCTCCATCTTGGCGTTGAGGTATTCCAGCTGCGTCGATAGCTGCTCTTGCTTCTCTACCATCTAAAGGGGGTACGTTTTCTCAAAACGTAGGTTGAGTATGGAATTGGGCAGGGCGGGTGGGGGTAGTAAAGCCAATGTTCATGGTGTTTCTTTTAAGGGTTGGTGCTTAATTGGCGAGACATGCAGTGTTACACTCTTGTAAATACTCCTAACCAAAGTAAGTTGCCAGTAAGCAAGCCATTGTTTCCTTCACTCTGTGCGTCGCCTCAGACCCATAGCTTAGGTGTTTCTGCTAAACTAAGGATACTTCGTTCAACTTGGGAGTCTCCACGTGCCGCCACTCACCCACCACTTGCTCACCCCACCCCACCTTCACGAGTCCTTGCCCGCTTCGCCGCCGTGGCTACCAGCTCAACTGGCCAGCCAACGCCTTAGCTTTGACCAGGCCCTGTGGCTGCTCACCCATGCCAACATTCACGAATTGGGGCTATTGGCTCGGCAGGTACAACTGGCTTACCACCCGCTCGAGTCTCCCCTTACCTTTGTCATCGACCGAAACGTGAACTACACCAATATTTGCAACGTAGATTGCATGTTTTGCGCCTTCTATCGCCACGCCGATGCCCCCGATGCTTACGTTCTCCCCTACGAAGTCATCGCCAGCAAAGCGCAAGCCCTGCTGGATGCTAACGGCACGCAATTTCTACTCCAAGGCGGGGTCAACCCCAACCTACCGTTTGACTATTACACCGATTTGCTCTCTCGCCTCAAGCACGACTTTCCCGCCCTCACCCTGCACGCCTTTTCAACCAGCGAGATTAGCTTTATGGCCACGCTCACAGGCCAAAGCGTGCGCTGGGTACTGGAGCAACTGGTAGCCGCAGGGTTGGATTCCATACCAGGTGCGGGTGCCGAAATACTGCACGACGACGTTCGCCGAAAAATAAGCCCTAAAAAAGTGGATACTGACGACTGGCTGGGCGTGATGGAAACCGCTCACGGCCTTGGCCTAAAAACCACCGCCACCATGATGATAGGCACGGTTGAACAGCCTCATCACGTGATTGATCATTTAATGCGGCTACGAGACTTACAAGACCGCACCCAAGGCTTTACGGCCTTTATCCCATGGTCGTTTCAACCTGATAACACGCAACTGGCCAAGCTGCCCACAAACAAGTTGGCGACGGGGCTGGATTTTATCAAAACCGTGGCTATTGCTAGGTTGGTGTTGGATAACATCCCCAACATACAAAGCAGTTGGCTCACCCAAGGCATGAAGCTCTGCCAAGTTGCCCTAGCCTACGGAGCCAACGACATGGGCGGGCTGGTGCTTGAAGAAAACGTCGTCACCGAAGCTGGCATTAAGCACGAAACCCACACGGTGGACGAAGTGGTAGCCTTGGCCAGCCAATTAGGCAAGCAAGCCGCCCAACGTAACACACAATATAAGGTGTTACGGTTGTTACCCAACGCTTAGCCCTACTGGGGTCTACCCAACTCCTGTATCATCCGCGAGAGTGAATCGCTTTGCAGGATGAACATTTGGCGGTTGGCTTCAAACTCTCGGCGTTTGGGTAGCAGGCCAGCAAACTCTTCGGCAAGGTACACGTTGCTATCTTCAATTGTGCCTTGCAACACCTCTACCTTAGCGGCCGGCCCCCCCGTTGACGAAACCACGGCCAACTTGCCTACAAACTGCTCACCTTCGCCGTAGGGGTTGTAAAAGTACACGTTGCCCTCGGTGGTAATCTTCAGTTGCTTGTCTACATGCGAGGGTTGCTTGGGCAGCACCAAGGGTTGCCCCGCCTCGTCTAGCAGGTATAGTTTGCCATCTAACGAGGTGAGCCGCCCCTGTTTGTCAATGTTAAACCGCCCATCACGAGAGGCTTGAATGGTGCCAGTCTCAGGGTCAAGGTATTGAAAGTACCCCGCTTGGCCAAGGGCTAGCTCGGTGGCTTCGCCCGTTTTACGCAGCCGCCCTACTGTCTCGCTGGTGGTGGTTTCAACGGCTAAGGGGCCAAGGTATTCAACAAAGCGGCGCATAACGGCCTTTTTGCCTTGGTAGCCAGGTATGGCATAATGCGATATGTTTTCGGCGTGTACTTCCATGGCCTGCATGTAGCCCGCCATGCTTCGGGCAGCCACGGCCATGCCGTCGCCTTGGTAGTTAATGCCAGTTACAAACGTGCGGTTATTCATGGTGATAAGTGCCTTGCAGGTGCAATAATACGTCTAGGGCTTGTCATCAGTTGGCTGCAATCCGTGTCTTCTGTGTCAAAAAGATCCGTTTTTTCGTTATGTAGTTATGTCTACACGCCTCAAAAGCCGTTCTTTTTTCCTTGAATCCATCGTATTTCGCCTAACTGGTGACATGCCCTAGTTAAAGCCTATTCAGGGTTGATAGGGTGTCAACCTTTTGTATCGGCACGGCTGGCACTTAGCTTAACGTAATCTTTGACACTATCCCCTTAGTAGTGTATACTGTGCTTGCGGTTAAACTCTTCTGTCTGCACATTTTCTCATCGTACTATCTTATCCCTTGTTACACTGGAGTGTTTACCCATGAACACCCTTAATGCTATCCAAGCTACCAATACTTCACCTTCATTACGAGAATTGCGGATGCAAGCCGCTAATCCGTTTGCTTCCTCCGTTAATGTGTTAGCTGGCACCCCTCCAGCCGTGTATGCACCTTACAGCATTAACGCCCCTAACCTACAATCGCCAGCATTTGGCCAAAAACTCAACGTATTTGCCTAAACTGTTGGATGATTGCCCCCTATTATGATTTTGCTTGGTGTTAACATAGACCACATCGCCACCCTTCGTAACGCCCGAGGGGGGAGCTACCCTTGCCCGCTGCACGCTGCTCACGTCGCCGAACACCACGGAGCCGACGGTATCACCGTCCACCTGCGTGAAGATCGTCGCCACATTCGTGACCACGACGTGTGGGAGCTACGCCGACAAGTGACCACTAGGCTTAACCTAGAGATGGCTAACACGCCCGACATGGTGGCTCTTGCTGCCCTTGTTCGGCCTGATATGGTGACCCTCGTCCCCGAAAAACGGCAGGAACTGACCACCGAAGGCGGGTTAGATGTTATATCACATACCCAAGCGTTGGCCGAGAGTGTGACCAAATTGCAAGGTGTGGGTATTGCCGTTAGCTTATTTGTTGACCCAGACGAAGCACAACTACGGGCTTGCCAAGCCACAGGCGCACAGTTTATTGAGCTTCACACAGGCCGTTATTGCGAAGCCACCGAGCGTGCCACGCACGTTGCCCAAGAGCTTGAAGCCTTGCATAACGCCGCCCGCCTAGCCGTAGAGCTTGGCTTAAGGGTGAATGCTGGCCACGGCTTGCATTACGGCAACGTGCGCCCCATTTTAAGCCTTGCAGGGCTAGAAGAATTGAACATAGGCCACAGCCTGATTAGCGAGGCGGTATTTACAGGCCTAGGCTCTGCCGTGGCACGCATGAAGCAGGTGCTACAAAGCGAATCGCTCCCTGTGGCTTCGCCTACTCTGCTTACCCTGCCTGCTCACCCCGAGGCCATGCCCCTACTGCAATAGCATTGCAAGTGGTTTGGGGTTGATTTACACTTAACTCGAGGCGATGAGTCTTTATGTTGAGTCTGTCAAACCCTTGAGCCAATCCCCCATGCCTAGCCCTACCGATACTCCCACGCCACGCATCCCCGTCACTATTTTAACGGGCTTTTTAGGGGCGGGTAAAACCACGTTGCTCAACCGCATCCTCACGGGGCAGCACGGCAAACGCATCGCCGTTATCGAGAACGAATTTGGCGAAGTGGGCGTAGACGATGCCCTCGTCCTCAACGCCCCCGAAGAACTGTTCGAGATGAATAACGGCTGCATCTGCTGTACCGTTCGTGGCGATCTCATGCGGATACTGAACGACCTGCTCACCCGAGAGGTGCCGTTTGACGCTGTGGTGATTGAGACCACTGGCCTCGCCGACCCTTCGCCCGTGGCACAAACCTTTTTTATGGACGACACCCTGCAACAGCACTACGCCCTTGATGCCATTGTTACCGTGGTGGATGCCAAGCACTGCCTGCAACACCTGCAAGACAACGCCCAATGCAAGCAACAAGTGGCCTTTGCCGATGTTATTCTGCTCAACAAGGTGGATTTGGTGAGCGAAGACGAACTGGCCAAGGTGCAAACCACCCTGCAACGGCTTAACCCCTTAGCACAGCTACACACCACCACACAGGCCAATTTGGGCTTGCACCACGTGCTTAACCTTAACGCCTTTGACCTTAACGACACCCTGATCGCTCATCCCCACTTTTTAGAGGCCGAACGCCCGTACGAATGGGCAGGGCTGTTTACCCTAGAAGCTGGCAACTACAGCTTGGGCTTTGCCTCTGCCCCTGACCCGAGTTTTACCTTGGCTTGCCTACCCGCTACCACCCTTGCCCAAGCCGAAAACCAAGCCGAACAACGCTTTAACACCGTCACGCTTAGCAAGCAAGCAGGCGATACGCTTGAGATGGCTCCCGTGGCCTACACTGTGCGGCTCGACCCACTCGCCAAAACCGTGCAGAGCGTCACGTTACAGGTAGAGACGGCGGGGAGCTACGCCCTGTTTACCCAACACACCCCCGCCGAGTTTGGTCTACAGCTTAATAAAGCCGACGACCCCGCCTTCCCGCTGTTGTACCCCACCGCCACGCACGACTATCACGCCGCCCACTCGCACGACGACCACATTACCTCGGTGGGGCTTACCTACACAGGGTGGATAAACCCCAACCGTTTTAACCTGTGGATGGGCTATTTATTGCAAGAGCAAGGCGAAAACCTCTACCGAGCCAAGGGCGTGCTGGCCGTTGAAGGCGAAGCCGAGCGGTATCTCTTTCAGAGCGTCCACATGTTGTTTAACGTGGAGCTGGGCAGCCCGTGGCAACCTAACGAAGCCCCCGAAAACCGACTGGTGTTTATCGGCAAAAACCTTAACCGTTATGATTTGGCTTACGGCTTTGAGCAATGCCTAGTGGCTTCGCCCAGCCTAGCGGTGTAACACCTTAAACCTCACTTTAAGGGCATTGAGTGGGCTATGTTTAGTGTAAACTATCAGCTATTAGCACTTTACCCTGAGACTCCCCCCATGACAGCCCCGCTCTCTCTCTCCTCCTCTACCCTGCAAGGCCTGTTGGTCATCCCAGGTGACAAATCCATCTCTCACCGCTCACTCATGTTTTCGGCCATGTGCAAAGGGGTCTCTACCGTCACGGGGCTACTACCCAGTGCCGATGTCCTCTCCACCCTCGCCTGCCTAGAGGCGTGCGGGGTGACGTTTGAATGCACCGACCAAGCCCAAGGCAACTGGCGCATTACCAGCCCAGGTTGGCCACTCACCGAACCCACCACCGTGCTGGATTGTGGCAACAGTGGCACCACCCTTCGCTTGTTGACGGGTTACTTGGCAGGGCAAGGCCTTTACGCCGTCCTCACAGGCGATACCAGCCTCCGCTCTCGCCCCATGGCCAGAGTCATCGCCCCGCTTAACAGCATGGGGGCTGCCATTACCGCTCGCAATGGCAATCGCAATGCCCCCCTCGCCATTCACCCCACCGCCAAAGGGGCATTACAAGGCTTGCAGGGCTACACCCTACCCGTCGCCTCGGCACAAGTCAAAAGTGCGCTTATCTTGGCAGCCCTACAAGCCAACGGCACCTCCACCCTCAACGAACCCCTGCTTTGCCGAGACCACACGGAGCGCATGTTGGCACAGTTGGGCATCACCTTGGGTATCACCCCTCTGCCTTCGGGTGGGCGTAGCCTTGAGATAGCCCCCCTCGCACCCGACCAACGGCTTGAGCCTCAGGCGTGGCAAGTGGCAGGCGACCCTTCAAGTGCGGCGTTTTGGGCCGTGGCTGCCACGCTCACCCCCAACGCCGAAGTCACCCTACAACAGGTGAGTCTTAACCCCACTCGCACGGGCTTATTTACCGCCTTGCAACAGCTTGGTGGCAAGCTCGCCCTACACCCCACCACGCCTCCGCATCACGCTGGCGAACCTATGGGCAACATCCACGTGTCAGCTTCGCCCCTCGCTGGCGACCTGCACCTCGCTGCCGATGCCATCCCCGCCTTGGTGGATGAAATACCGATTTTAATGGTGGCGGCGTTGTTTAACCAAGGCACACTCACCGTAACAGGTGCCGAAGAATTACGTGCCAAAGAGAGCGACCGCTTAGCCGTCATGGCCAGTCACTTGCAACGCCTTGGTGCCACGCTCACCCTAGCCCACGACGGCTTTACCCTAACGGGCAACCCCGATTGGCAACCCGCCCCCAACGCCGATATCGCCACTCCCTTTGCCACCCATCACGACCACCGCATTGCCATGGCCATGGCCATTTTAAACGGTTTGGTGGAAGCTCGGCGAGGCAACGGTTTTAAGCGTACGTGGTTGCTTGATGCGCCCGACTGTGTGGCCGTATCCTACCCCAACTTTTTTAGCCACTGGCAAGCCTTAGGAGGCCTGTTGTAAGCCATGACCACCGCTGAAGCCTCGTCGCCACCCGTTAAGGCAGCTGCTAAAGTTGACTTTGCCGATAAAATTGCCGTGGTGGATACGGCCTTGCTCCGTAGCCCCATTACCAAGGTGATGCAGTGGCTTTCGCAGGTGATTTTGCGTCCCTATGTGCAGAGCAAGTTTAAAGTCGTCGTGGCGTATCCTCCCAACTGGCACGAGCTGACCCGCCGTTATCATAGCGGCTTAGTCGTGGCTTGTAACCACAGCAGCGGGTTAGACATCCCTTTGTTGACGGCGTTTTTGCCGTGGTGGCGGCTAAGTTATTTGGCCAAGCAAGAGCTGTTTGCTCACCCTTTGGTGCGCCTGTACTATAAATACACGGGTACCATTGCCCTCAACCGCGAGCAGGTGGACAAGCACACCTTAAAAAGCGTTAAACAAGTGCTGGTCGAGCCTGGCTGGGCGTTGACCATCTTCCCCGAGGGGACACGTAAGGGCGGGGGGATGCTGGAAAAGATTAAAAGCGGAGCCACCTTGTTGGCCAGCCGAAACGAGGCAGCCATTTTGCCTACGGCCATTGTGTATAATACGCAAACCCGTAAGGCAGGTGTGGCTTTTGCCCCCATACTTGAGACGGCAGGGCGTAAGCATGAGGCCGAGGCCTTAAACGAGGAGTTACTGATAGCCCTTCGCCAAGCCCGCCAAGCCGCCGAAGCCTTGGCTAATCGTTAACCTTCAAGCGTTAGGGTGTGGGGTATGGGGCGGATGTAATCCAACCCTACAGAAACTCGATAATCCCTTCATAACCCGCTATTTAAAAAGCATAGCCAAGGAACCCTACGATTTTGGGGTTTAAGGGGTATTTTTAAAGGTTTTACCCTTGTCCCCCCGAGAGGTGCGAAAGGTAGGCTAAACCAGCGGAGCGAACTCTCTGCTTGCCTTGCATCCCTTTAGGCAGTAGACTATTAAGTCTATAAAATACGTGTTTTACCTTGTTAAGCCCAGCGATAAAGGGATTTGCTACCGTGATGACCACCTTACAACCCGCAGCATCACCTAACCCCATCAGCGTAGCTGGCAGGCTGCTAGCCATTACAGGCGTTGGCCCCGATAAACCTGGCCTTGTGGCAGGTCTCACCCAACTGGTATGTGAGTTTAACGGCAATATTGATGATTCAACCATGACTCGCTTGGCGGGGCAGTTTGCCATGATTTTAATCGTCACTCTACCCGCTGATACGGATGACGAAGCTTTTTTAACCGCCTGTAACGCCTTGGCTCAGCAGCTCAACATTGCCCTTAACGTCTCCCCATTGGCTGAGCCTGCCCCTAAAGCCCTTGCTGCACAGGCACCGCACGCCGAGTTTATTTTAACTGTGGCTGGCCACGACCGTACGGGTATTACTTACCATGTGACGCAAACCTTGGCTAAGCACGGGGCTAACATTACTGATTTAACCGCTAGACAAATGCAAGGCGACGACGGTTTAGTGTACCTGATGGTGGTGGAATTTGACCTAACCGACGCTGCTGCACGGCAAGCCCTGCAAGCCGAACTAGACACCCTTGCTAGCACACTTAACCTTGATATGCGATGCCGCCCTATTGATACGGTAGCTTTATAACTTTTACTACACACTTTATTGTGTTTGACCGCAGACCTAAACCCGAGACTCCCCGTGGCTGTTCTTACTATTTACAATTACCCACACCCCGTGCTTCGCCAGCTTTGCCCACCCGTTACCCAGTTTAACGCCGAATTGCGCAAATTGGCTGAAGATATGATGGAAACTATGTATGCTCGGCAAGGGTCAGTGGGGTTAGCTGCGCCACAGGTGGGGCAGCCCGTTAGGTTGATTGTGGTTGATGTGACCGCTACCACCACCCGAGCCGAGGCCAAAGTACTGGTCAATCCTGTTATACTGCAGGCCAGTCGCAACAAGTTGGTCAGGGAGGGCTGTTTGAGCTTCCCTGAGTATTTGGCCAACGTCAAACGTGCCACAAGGGTGACGGTGCAAGCACACGACGTTGAAGGCCAGCTACACACCTACGAGGTCAAACACCTTGAGGCCGTTTGTATTCAGCACGAAATTGACCACCTCGACGGTGTGCTGATGATCGACCGTATCTCATCGATTAAAACCGATTGGATTAAGCGGCAAAGTAGCCCCAACGCCAGCCCCGATACTGAATCAGGCACGGCAGGCGACAAACTCGACGACGGCGAAGACACCGAGAGCTTATCACCCCAGTTGTCTGCACCTGTGGTACCTGTGAGCTAATGATGACAGAGCTTGACCAAGACTCGCTGGAGGTGCTGCACGCTTGTCACCCATGGCAGTGGCAACACAGTTTTGAAGAGGCTCTACCCGCAAGCCATGCGTTAACGCAAGCCTTAGGGGCTGAGTTTTTAGCTTTATTAGCCAGCCGTTTACCTGCTTGGGGAGAGGCTTGGTGTGCTTGTTTACAGCAACACCCTACTTTGCTAGCCCCGTTGGGGTTGGCCACGTTACCCACCACCACTGAGTTGGTGGTTGAGGTGCTTTGGCAAGATGAAGCCGTTATGGTGGAGCTTAATGCCGAGCATCGTCAGCAGGCTAAGCCTACTGACGTGCTTACCTTCCCGCTGTGGGCTGAGGAGACCCCGCCAAAGGGGTTGAGCCAGTTGCCACAGTTGCCCTTAGGCTCGGTGGTGGTGTGTTTGCCTTATGCGGCTACCCTGCCCGTGGTGGCGCAAGCCATGGCTGAGGGGGACGCTGCACGTTTGCAAGCCTTGGTGTTAAGTTATGCGCTTGAGCGGGTGACCCATGGGTGTTTGCATCTGTTGGGGCAGCACCATGCCACGCAAGCTGAGTTTGAGCTGGTGGTGGCGTATCAGCACCACGTGGTGCAACGCTTGGGCTTGCCTTTACTACCCGTCGCTACCGAGTAAGTGTCGTTTTTTAAGTTAGTTTACTTGGGGTTGCTGGTGTTGTTGGCTGATGCGAGGGGTGGTGTTGCATGGTCGTGGGTATTTGTTTCTCATGGCTGGTGTCGGGTCTCGGCCCGACAGCCGAGTTAGGGGGCTTGTGGAAGCCCCCTAACAACCCCACCACACAAGGGGTTGCACCCCTTGTGAATCCCGCCACACAGTCTCCTTTATTTTGGCGTGTCCTTGGCACGTTTTCGGAGGCGGTAGATAAAAGAATAAACCTGCTGCTCCCAAACAAGCCAGCTCGGCAAAAACGAATCGAGCCGTAGGCGAGTCTGAGTGCCGAGCGTGTGGAGCGAGCTTCGCTATTGGGGGTAAGCAGTAGGGGGCAGAAGCCCCCTCTGTGGGGGAGTGCGAGGGGAGATCACCCCTTGCATCAGCTAAAACAGACCAAAAGCTTAGTTTAGAGTGAAGTTTGCCCCCTTGTGTGTAAGCCTTTGCTACGCTAGGCTAGGGTTATGTTGATTGATTCGCATTGTCACCTTGATTATATTGCCGCTGGCAAACACGGCCACCCCGCCGATGCTGACCTTGCCGTTGTGCTTGAGCGTAGCCGTGCCTACGGCGTGGTGGCATGGATCAACCCTGGGGTGACCCTAGCCGAACTTGGCCGTGTGCAAGCCTTGGCCGAAGCGCACGCCAACGTGTTTTACGCTGCCAGTATTCACCCCTGTGATGTGGACACGACGCACGGCCACCCCCACTGGCTAGCCGAGATTGAAACCTATCTTGCTCACCCCAAAGCCGTGGCCGTGGGCGAAACTGGGCTGGATTATTACTATCACCCCCCCAACAGCCCCGAAGCCAGCACCCAACGTACTTGCTTTGAACAACTGCTTACCCTCGCCCAAAAGCACGACTTGCCCCTCATCATCCACGACAGAGAGGCTCACGACGATATTGCGGCCATGGTGGGCAACTTTAAAGGCGTGCGAGGCGTAATGCACTGCTACAGTGGCGACGCTGCCTTTGCCGACACCATGATGGCCTTAGGCTTCGTCATCAGCTTTGCGGGGAACGTCACCTTTAAAAAGGCCACCATGTTGCAAGAGGCCGCTCAACACGTGCCGCTCTCGCATTTATTGGTGGAGACCGATGCACCTTACCTCAGCCCCATGCCCGAACGTGGCCGCCCCAATGAGCCGTACCGTACCCGCTTTGTGGCCGAGTTTATTGCCCAACTTAAAGGGATAACGGTAGACGAGTTGGCCGAAGCGACCACGGCGAACACGGTACGCTTGTTTGGTCTGCCTCAAGCTTTGGCCGTGAGCCAACCGTTACCACCACTGCCAGCTTCTGTGGCCTAAAGAGAGGTGTTCGTCATGAGACAACCTCGCCTTAGCTTGAGCCACTTAGTATGCTGTGCGCTGAGTAGTGTGGTGATGTTTGGCGTTGCGTTGGGAATTACAGGGTGTGGCCTCGCCCCTAAAACAGACGCTACACAACGGCCGATTACACTCACCTTTTGGACGCTACAACTGAGGGATTTTGCCCCTTATATTAAGGCCAGCCTTGCCGAGTTTGAACGTCTCCACCCCGATACGCATGTGGAATGGGTAGACGTGCCTTTTGCCGAAGGTGAAAAGCGGGCGTTAACCGCCATGTTAGGGGCGAAGGTGCCTGATGTGATTAACCTGAACCCTTCGTTTGCGGCACGCCTTGCCCAAAAGGGGACGCTGCTGCCCTTACAACCTTATCTTTCGCCCGAGCTTAAACAGGCCTATGTGGCCGTAGCGTGGCAAGCTGCCAGCCTGCCTACCCCGCAAGGCGACGACCCTGTGGGGATACCGTGGTATTTAACTAGCAAGGTGGTGTTTGCCCATACGCCCACTCTTAAGGCCATGGGGTTAGCGCAGCCCCCCACCAGTTTTGAGCAGCTTGGCCAAGGGCTGGCCAAACTACAAGCCGATACAACCCCCGCCACAGAAGGCGAGCATTATGGGTGGTTCCCTCCGTTGGCGGATGATGGGTATTGGTTAAAAGAGCTACACGCCATGGGCTTGTTGGATTTGGCCAAGGGTTGCCCTTATGGCATGGCACAACAGCCTGCCGTAGTGGCGCAGATGCAACGCTATGCCGACTGGTACAAGGCGGGGTTCATCCCCACAGACACGTTAACGGCTGGCCACCGAGATGCGATTCAGTGGTACCTCTCTGGCCGATTGGCCTTGCTGGTGGCGGGTACCAGCTTGGTAGGAGCCTTACAACCGCAAGCCCCCACCGTGGCTAGTAACACCACCGTCAGCCCCCAGTGGCCAGCCCAAATCGCTTATGCCGATACGGCCTTGATGGTGTTAAGCGTCCCCAAGCGGACGGCGCACCCCAAGCAGGCCGTGGCGTTGGCTTTGTTTATGGCCGATGCCACTCGGCAAGAGGCCTTGAGTGTGGTGGCTCCTGTGTTGCCTTCGCACAAGCAGGCGTTGGCCAAGCGGTTGCGGCATTGGCAGCAGCAGGCGGGTTTAGTGGCAGGCCAGCCCCCTAACCCACAGGCGGAGCCGCCGCTAATGGCTAAGGCCTTGGTGGTCTCTGCCGAGCAGGTGTTGGCGGCCAAGCACACTTTGCCGCTATTGCCCCAACAGGCCGAGGTGTTTGCTTTAGCCAACCTCACCATGCAACGCATTTTATTAGGTAAGACGACCGTTGTGCAGGGGCTGAGCCAGTTTGACGAGCAATGCACTTTGCATACCGCTACGCCAAAAAGCTAAAGTGTCAGCCCTTTTGGGTGTTTTCTTCTTTAGGTGTTTTTTGCCCCCACACAGCTTGACAACTGCTTGTTTTTTAGGGTTTGTATCACCCCCGTGTTTTTGCTTTACTTAATAAGCCTTTTTTAAGGTGCTTTTTGCCCCCTTACCCAGTTACCTTCAGGATTTTCTCATGACATCCTCGCTTGCGACACCTCAGCCTACCCTGCATACCCCGTTGTCTTTGGAACAACTCCCCGCTTTTTCGGCACAAGCTCGGCTTGATGCTTTGGCCATGATTTACAACGCCCAATCGGGTCACCCTGGCACCTCCTTCTCTTGCCAAGATATTTTGACCTACCTATGGGCAAGGCGTATGCGCCACACCGCTGCCCACGCGGACTGGGTTGAGCGTGACCGCTTCATCCTCTCCAAAGGCCATGGTGCGCCTGCACTCTACGCCACGCTTATCCCCTTGGGCTACATTCCCGCCGAAGAAAAATTGACGTTGCGTAAGGCACATTCTAACTTACAAGGCCACCCTGCCAGCAAGTACGTATCTGGCGTGGATGTCTCCACAGGCTCGTTGGGGCAAGGCCTCTCGTGCGGTGTGGGTATGGCCTTAGGCCACAGGTTAGACGGCATTAAGGCCAACGTCTACGTGGTAATGGGCGACGGCGAATGCCAAGAGGGTAACATTTGGGAAGCCGCTATGAGCGCGCCTCACCATAAGTTGACCCGCTTGATTGGTATTGTTGACCGCAACCGCCTTCAAATTGACGGCAACACCGAAAGCATTAAAGCTCTTGGCGATATTGGCGACAAGTTCAGAGCCTTTGGCTGGAACGTCCTCACCCTTGAAGACGGCCATGACTTTGCCCAAATGGAAGCCATTTTTGATGAAGCCGAACGCTACGCCAACAGCCCAGAAGCCGACAAGCCCACGATGATTGTGGCTAAAACCGTTAAAGGCAAAGGCGTCAGCTTTATGGAAAATCAAGCAGGCTGGCACGGTAAAGCCCCCAACGCCGAGCAGTACGCCCAAGCCGTTGCCGAACTTGAAGCTCTGTTGGCCAACGCTAGCTAATAGCCTCGCCCCTATCTTACTTTTATTAACTAGGAGATTCTCCCATGGGCGCACCTGTTGCCACCTCGACCCAACCTTTACCTACTGTGATTGACCTTGAAAACCCCGCCCGCAAAGCCATTCGGGTGGCTTACGGCGAAACCCTTGTTGCCTTGGGTGCAACCCACCCCAATGTGGTGGTGTTGGATGCCGACTTGGCTTGTTCTACCCAAACGGGCATGTTTGCCAAAGCCTACCCCGAACGCTTTTTTAACCAAGGCATTGCCGAACAAGACTTGATTAACACCGCTGCTGGCTTGGCCACCACGGGTAAAATTCCTTTTGTCTCTACCTTTGCCATGTTTGCCAGTGGTAAAGCGTGGGAGCCACTACGTAATACCGTGGCCTACTCCAACCTCAACGTAAAAGTGGCCCCTACCCACAGTGGTATCAGCTTGGGCGAAGATGGTGCCAGCCACCAATCCATCGAAGATATCGCCCTTACCCGTGTCATTCCTAGCATGACGGTGGCGATTCCTTCAGATGCTGTTGAAACCGAGGCACTCATCCGTTGGGCAGCCGATACTTACGGCCCCATGTACTTGCGCTTGGTGCGCCCCAACGTGCCTGTCATTCATACGCCTGATTACGTGTTTGAACCTTACAAAATTCGGGTTGAGCGTGAAGGCAGCGACATTACCATCGTGGCCACAGGCGAGACGGTGTACCACGCCTTGTTGGCAGCGCAACGCTTGCAGCAAAAGCACGGCATTAACGCCGAAGTGTTGAATGCCGTGTTCATTAAACCGTTTGACACCGAAACCCTCCTACGTAGCGTGGCCAAAACTGGCAGAGTGATGAGCGTCGAAAGTCATAGCGTGATTGGTGGTTTGGGTGGCGTTGTCGCCGAAACCTTGGCCGAGTATCACCCTGCGCCGCTGAAGCGTTTAGGTGTGCAAGACACCTTTGGCCAAAGTGGCGACCCTGATGAGTTGTTCACCATTTATGGTATTGATGCTACGGGCATTGAACGTGACGTGTTGGCTTGGCTGAATAGCTAACGCTATTGAAAAACCTATTTTCAACGGCATCACTCCCTTTTTGGGGGTGATGTTTGTTTAAGGGCGTGGTTGACAGGCGTGGGCAAAACGCTGAGTGATAAGATGCGGCCGTGTGATGGCACTGCCTATCACCACGGAGGTAGCTCCCATAGCCAATGCTCGTTGAGCTTCATCGGGGTGCCAAAACCGCCCTTCGGCCACGACGGGGATCTGGTGGGCAAACGTGGTGATAAGGGCTTGCAACAGTGGCCAATCGGGGGTGTGGGGGTCAAACGTGGTGAGGGTTTCGGTGGTGTAGCCTGCCAAGGTGGTGCTAAGGGCATCTACGCCAGCCGCCACGGCGTGCTGTGCCGAAGCAAGGGTGTCGCAATCGCCTAATACCAGCACGTTAGGATACTGGGCTTTAAGGGCTTGCATGGTTTGTGCCAGTGTTAGCCCATCAGGCCGTGGGCGAGGGGTGGCATCCACCGCAACCATGGCAACGCCTGTTTGTGCCACTTGTAAGGCCGTGGCGAGGGTGGGCGTGATGTAAACTTCGTTGGCTAAACTGGCACCTTGGGCAAGATGGGCGGGGGTTTGCTTTAACAAGCCAATACACGGGAGTGTGGCGTGCATCGCCGCCATTACCTCAAGGTTGGCCAAGCGCAAGGCCGAGGCTCCACCTTGAATGACGCTTTGGCACAGGGCTAACAGGTGCGAGGCCTGCCCCAATGGCTCGTGCGCTTCGGCCTGTACCGACACGATGAGGGGCGATTTTAGTGCGTCGAAAAAGGCTTGGCTCATGCCAGTTCTCCTTTAAAAGCAAGACAGTTTTGGTACGTGGCCAGCACCTCGGGCGACCATAACTCGAGGGTGGCGGCCTGCCCTATTTGGGTGCAGTTAGCCATATGCCACGTATGCGCCTCCCCCATCGTCCACGGTGGAGAGACACCCGCCGCGGCGGGGAGACCCACGCCTTGTGCAGCATCGTCTAACAGGAGCTTAGGGGCAACTTGCCACCAGAGCTGTTGTACGGCGTTGGGCTGTGCCAACCAACTGGCTACCAACTGTGGCCCAGCCTCCACCCATACGTGAGTGATCCCTTGCGCCCATGCCCACGTTTTTAAGGCTGAGATATCGGCGTGGCCACTGACCTGTTGCGCTAGGGGGTGCAGGGTAATGCCGAGTTGATGGGCTAAGGCGAGTTGTTGGGTGGTGGGAGGCGTGCGTGGGTTATACAGCAGTGTGGTGGGAGCCGTCTCTTGTTGCGCCAACAGGGGGTGGAGGGCTTGACCTGTTTGTAAGCTGATTTGAGCATGGCGTAGCAGACGCAAGCGACTATCCAGCACCCAACGGGGGTAGCGGGGCTTGATGGGGTGGTCTAAGCCTCGGGGGGTGAGTTGGCAAGTATCGGCCAAGGCGGTGGCGGCTGTTGTTAGCAGGGCATCGGCTCGGCTACGTTGGTGATGCACCCAGTGGCGGGCGGTGGGGTCGGTAATCCATTGGCTGTGGCCGTTGCGGGTGGCCAGCTTGCCGTTAAGCGTGCTGGCCACTTTAAGGCTCACCCATGGTTGTTGGTGGGTTTTCGCCCAAAAAAAAGGCAGGTTGAGGGTAAGAGCTTCGGCTTGCAACAAACCCACATTCACCGTAATGCCCGCTTGGCGTAACGCTGCTACGCCTTGCCCTGCTACCTGTGGGTTAGCGTCAAGGCAGGCCACTTCGACATGGCGCACGCCTGCCGCAATGAGGGCTTGGGTGCAGGGGGGCGTTCGGCCTGTGTGGTTGCAGGGTTCAAGGGTGACGACCACGGTTGCGCCTTGGGTGCTGTGACCTTGTGCCACGGCATTGGCCAGTGCGTTGACTTCGGCGTGGGGTTGCCCCGCCGCATGGTGATACCCTTGGCCGATGATGTCGCCTTTGTCGCTCAACACAACACAGCCCACCAAGGGGTTAGGCGATACGGTAGCCCAACCTTGCTTGGCTAAAGCAAGTGCCTGTTGCATGGCGAGGTGGGAGTGCGCTTGCGTTAAGGGGAGTGGCACAAGTGAGCCTTTAAAGGTAGGTGCTATACTGCTACGGCTTGCCTGTCATAGCGAATGCCAGCGTCGGCCATGCGTTGTAAGGCTTCGGTAAGGCGAGCTTCGGGGACGGTAAGGGCGACCCTGAAGAAGCCTTCGCCTGCACTGCCGTAGCCAGGGCCTGGGGGGACGACAATGCCGCATTTTTCGAGCAGTTCGCCTACAAAGGCCTCGCTGGTATACCCTTGAGGTACGGGCAACCATAGGTAAAACGTGGCTTCGGGCATGGGTAGTTGCCAGCCCAACTTGCGGAGACCTTCCACAAAGAGGGTGCGCCGTGCGCCGTAAATGGCGTTAAGGTCGGCGGTGAGGGCTTCGCTGTTGTCTAACGCTTTGGCTGAGGCCACTTGTATGGCCTTAAACACGCCACTGTCCGTATTGTTTTTGAGGGTGCCGAGGGCTTTAATGCCAGCGGCGTTGCCCACGGCAAAGCCCACACGCCAACCCGTCATGTTGTACATTTTGCTCAGGCTAAAGAACTCAACGCACACGTCTTTGGCACCGTCTACGGCGAGGAAGCTGGGGGCTTGGTAGCCGTCAAAGGTCATTTCGCTGTAGGCGTTGTCGTGGCACAGTACAATATCATACTGCTTACAGAAGGCCACGGCTTTTTTGATGAAGGCTTCATCAGCAATGGCACCCGTGGGGTTGTTGGGGTAGTTGAGGAAGAGGAGTTTGGCTCGTTGCGCTACGGCGGGGTCGATAGCGTCTAAATCTGGCAAAAAGCCTGTTTCTGGGCGTAGGGGCAAGGTGACGGGTTCGCCGCCGCACAGTAGAGTGTAGTTGTGGTACACGGGGTAACCAGGCGAGGGGCAAAGTACCACGTCTCCAGGCTCTACGTAGGCTAAAATCATGTGCGCCAAGCCCTCTTTGCTGCCAATCAGGGCGAGGGTTTCGGTGTCGGCATCGACTGCCACGTTAAAGCGACGTTGCATCCAGCGTTGGCAGGCTTGCCTAAAGGCAGGTGTGCCGTTGTACGGGGGGTAGTTATGGGTGGAAGGGTCGGCCACGGCTTGTTGCAGGGCTTCTACCACAAGGACGGGGGTGGGCAGGTCGGGGTCGCCAATGCCTAGGCTAATAATATCGACACCACGGGCTTTGGCAGCGTCAATTTTCTTGTCGATTTCGGCAAACAAGTAGGGGGGTAGTTGGCTAAAACGAGAGGAGGGCTTTGGCATGGGTGGCAATATCCTATAGCGGGTGAACAACAACACAAAGTAGCTTAACTTAAGCATTAACAAGCTGGGCTGACAAGCAATAAGTTCATATAAAATGTTTTTATTTTTATACTTGCGATGGAGATACTTTTTGCCCTATGACCCCTTTGCTTAATTCACTCAATAGAGTGTTTACAACCGTTGAAACGCAATTAAAACAACAACTTTCTCAAAGTACCTCGCCAGAGGTGTTGGAGGCTATACCAACACAGGGGCTTAACACCTTAAGGGTTGACGGCCGACGTTATGATGCGTTTATTGAAGCTGGTGGCCCCATCAACAATAACCTACGTATTATAAGCTTGCCACAACACGGAGCCACGACAGCACCCAGCTATTTAATTGAAACCTATAGTTCTGAAAGTTTTGACACACCGCTTTCTCGGGCTGTGTTTACAGACGTGGATGGTGATGGTTTGGTGAGTAATGAGCAAGAACTTACCCTACTAGAGAATGAGGAGACCTTTACGGCAGATATTGCCTCCACAGATGGGTCGACGTCGCTACTGGATGATACTCGAACCCACTTTTATACTACGGGTATCAATCCAGCCCAAGCCTATGCACTTAATACACTGTTTGGGCTTAAGGATGGGCAGTTGTCGCACTTGCAACCAGACGACTCACTAGAGGCTGTCACGTTTGCTTCTTTACGAGAATCCTTGGAACCCATTACCCTTACCCGCCTAGACGCTGACCATGGGATACAGTTTTCGGGCAGCGAGGGGATAGACACACCTTCAAGCGCACCTGTGTACAAACTTACCACGCACATTGCCAGCCAAAATGGTGAGTTTACAACCCCCTCAAGCATTTATATTGAAGATACCAACCACAACAACAGGCTTGACCCACAAGATCGACAATTTGCCGATATGGGCAATGATACTTGGTTTTTTAGGGCGGTGACACCAACCCCTTAAGGCCAAAACCGACACCCTAATTATGGCTTAGGGGAGGCTTGGTCGTCTTTAATCCACAAAGCGTCGGTGTTGTGCCACGTGGCTAAGGGTGTAAAGGCCACATTTTGCACCCGTTGCGCCACGGCTTCAATTAACTTAGGCGAATACAGGTAGGCCATCAGCGCATTATCGGCCACAAGCTGCTGAAACTGCCAGTAATAGGGCGCACGGGCTTCAAAAGCAGTGTGCCTGACCCCAGCGTCAAATAACCCATCCAGCTCACGTTCCCAGGGGAGAAGGGGGCGTTGGGTTTTGGCAGCGAGGTCTCGTTGGTTCATCAAGTGAAGGGGGCCGTCGCTTCGCCACACGTTGGCCGAAAAGTGCGGCTCAAAGGTAGAACCACCAGAGAGTCCCATCAGCATTAGCTCCCATTGGCCTGTGCGTAGGCGTTGGACAAGGGTGTTAAACTCCATAGGTTTAACGTGAACCGTCACCCCAAGGGTGGCTAAATCTTGTTGCACCTGTACGCACGAGGCCTCGCGGAGGTCGTTACCGCTGTTGGTGAGCAGGGTCAGGGCGACGGGTGTGCCTTGCGGGTCAAGCAGGTGGCCATCGGGGGTGCGCCAGCTAAAGCCCGCCGCTTTGAGCAGAGCCTTGGCCTTGGCCACATCGGGGGCGTAGCCTTGGCGTAACGTGGGGTGTAGGTACAGCGAGTTCAGCCCTTCGGCGGTAAACAGCGGCTCGCCAATACCTTTGAGGAGGTTGTCCACCATGCGCTGGCGGTGCAACACCAAGTTAAACGCCTGCCTAAAGGCCAAGCTGTTCAGCCACTGTTGCGCCTTGGGTGCAACCAAGGGCTGACCCGTGTCGGGGTTGGCATCTCGGCGGAGGTTAAAGGCAACAAAGGTGGTGGCTCCCGTGGGACCAACGTCCCACAGGGTGAGGGGGCGTTTACGATGCCGACGGACTTGGGGCAAAAGCGAGGCGGGCACGGTGTAACTGTCCAGCAAGCCTTGTTCAAACAGGAGGTGGGCGTTGCTGTCGTTTTTGGCAAAGAGGTACACCAGCCTATCCAAGTAGGGGAGCTTGCCGCCCTCAGCATCTTGCGAAGCATAGTGGGGGTTGGGCGTGTACACGACTCGTTGGCCTGGTTGGTATTGGGCAAGTTGCCACGCACCACTGGCAAGTAGTTGCTTGGGCTGTTGCGCTGCCTGTTGGCTACCCCAAGCGGCACTAAAGGCGGCATCGCCTCCCTTATCCACCAAGGGTTTAAACACGTGGGCGGGAGCAATAGGCACACTCAACGAGCGGAGGAAGGGGGCAAAGGGTTCGGCGGTGGTAAACACCACGGTGTCGGGCTGGGTGGGGTGAGGTTCTACCTTGGGGAATTGGCCTTTAACTAGCAACATGCTTTGCATACTGGGGTTGCCTAGCCCCTGCTTTAAAATGACGTTCCACGTAAAGAGGACATCGGTACGGGTGAGAAGGTGACCATCTGACCAGCGGAGGCCACGGCGTAAGGGGACGGTGAGGGTGGTACCGTCGGGCGAGACCTGTACTTCTCTGGCCAACATGGGGACGACCTCGCCTGTGAAAGGGTCAGTATCGGTGAGGCCAAGCAGGGTAGGGGCAGCCACGGCTGAGGAGGTGGCATCAAAGCCCGCCCATGGGTTAAAGGTTTTAGGCCCTTGGCCTAGCAGGGCTTGGGTAAAGCTCCCCCCACGTTGGCCTCCGTTTTGTTGGGGCGAGGGGTAGGGGCTGATGCGCCAATCTACCCCATTTTTATAAGTAAACTTCACAGGCAAGGGTTTGGGTTGGGCGGGGACGCTCTGCACAGGCCACAGATTGGCGGGGGTGTGTTGCCAAATTGCCTGCACCTGTTGCGGGGTAGGCGGATGCCCTTGTGTGGTGACAAACCAGCCCGCTAACGCCAGCGTAAGCACGCACCCTATCACGATAAATCGCATGGCCAACACACACCTTAATGACAACACTGCACCAAAATTACTCCCACAGTATAGCATGGTTAACTAAAGGGCATACCTAAAAAACAGAGGCCTCTCTCATTGAGAAAAGCCTCTGCGACATAACGATTAAAAGGGTTTAAAAGCCCATGGCGTGGTAGCCAGCATCCACGTGAATCACTTCGCCAGTCACACCGCTAGACAGCAGGGGCGAGGCCAAGTACAGAGCTGTACCGCCCACTTCGTCGGCCGTCACGTTGCGCTTAAGGGGTGTGGCGGTTTCCATGTACTCTAAAATAGAGGAGAAGCCACTAATGCCACGGGCGGCGAGGGTTTTAATAGGCCCTGCCGAGATGGCGTTGACACGAATGTTGCTAGGGCCAAGGTCGGCGGCTAGGTAGCGTACGCTCATCTCAAGGGCGGCTTTGGCCACGCCCATCACGTTGTAGTTTTTAACCACACGCTCGCCACCAAGGTAGGTAAGGGTAATGATGTTACCGCCGCCAGTGGCTTCCATCAGGGGGCGGGCATGGCGAGCCACAGCGACTAGCGAGTAGGCCGATACGTCTTGCGCCAATTGGTAGCCGTCTCGGCTGGTGTTGACAAACTCGCCTGCTAAATCTTCTTTTTTGGCGAAGGCAATGGCATGGACGACGGTATCTAAACGGCCGTGTTGGGCTTTAATGGCTTCAAACACGCTGGCCAGTTCGTCGTCGTTGGTCACATCGCAGGGGAGAACCATGCTGCCTTCGAGGGTATCGGCTAGCTCACGTACATTGCCTTCAAGGCGTTCGCCTTGGTAGGTAAAGACCAGCTTCATGCCAGCATCGCTTAGTTTTTTGGCAATGCCCCAAGCAATGCTACTTTTGTGCGCCACACCCATCACGACACCCACTTGGTTAGCCAATAAGCCAGCTAAAGGCTGCTGTGCTTGGGCATCAGTGGTGGGGGGAGAGGTCAGGGCAGAGGTCGTCATGGGGTGGCTCCTTGAGTGGCGGGGGGATACAAAGGTAAAAGTTGATAGTAGTCTACTCTAAACAGAGGCATCTACCAACCTAACAAGAAACCTGCTAAACTAGAATCACCACTTTGTTAACAAGCTAAAAACTCAATCAACGGCCTCCACTACCTACAGGAGTTATTTTTGATAAGTTAAAGCGAGTTGGGTCACCTGCCGATACCTTAGCTATCTATCCAAATGCCTTAGAAAGTGAGTTTTTAAGCTTGCTAACTTGTAAGGCAAAGTATGAAAGGCCTAGCATGATTTTTAACTACAAAGCAGTAATGCAAGCGTTTACTATTAACGAGTTACTGATTGCGTTAGCCGTCATAGGTATTATCGCCTCTATGACGTTGCCTAGCTTTATCGCTCAAATTTCGTCTCAGGGGTATAAAACGGGTGCAAAACGCCATGCGGCAGCCATGGCCGAAGCCTACGTACGAGCCTCTTACGAATCCAAAAAATACATGGAAAACCTGGTACCCAATGACGTGTTACCCTATTTAGCCTTTGAAGAAAGAAGTACTTCGGCCACAAAAGGCACACACGACAGAATGCAGGTATCGGGTCCCCGAAGCTGGACGTGCCAACAATCAGCGGGGGTAGGGCATACCTGCCTTGTGCTACAAGATGGTGCCGTGGCTCAATTTGAGAACGCTACCAGCTATGCCCCCAGTGGTTGGGTGTTTTTAGGTACCTACGACCCTGACGGTTTACGTGGCAGTGCCATACGCATTGGGTTTTGGATGAAGGTGGACACGGGAAGAATTGTTTCGCAAAGTACCAAACCGTTTACGGCCGGGCATTCTACGTATGACACGACAGACCCTGTGTGGTTTAGCTGGTATTAAGCTTTTTAGCTACCACTCAAGTGTTTAAGAGGGTGATGCCAAGGCGGTTTTGGCTTGCGCCCACGTTTTTTGTTGGAGTTTTAACGCTTCTACCAAGCCTCTGATGGTCATTAACTCTTCTACAAAGCTGTACACCTCGGTGGCGGAGAGTACTGTCTCTCGGAGTTTGGGTTCAAACATCACCTTGCCGTGGTTCACCCCAAGGGTGAGCTTATCGCCCCACGCACTCATGTAAAGTGGTGCGCCCATCTGTTTTGAGAGAGCAACTAAAGTCTGCATCATCAACGGCGAAAACAGCTTGTGAGCCTCAATACTATCGGTAGAGGTGACATCAAACAGGGCTTCAAACTCAGTATCGCCCATGGCCACAGGTTGCAAGGTCTCGCCAAGGGCTTGGGTAAGCCATGAGGGTAGGCTAAAGTGCTTGCCTGGCCGTAGCACGTGCTTATGCTTAAGGGGTTGGGGCAGAGTAAGCTCTAACAATAAGCCATGAAACACCGTAGTGTTGTTTTTTTGGTTGGTGGTACGGGCTTTAAACTCGCTAAACTGGCAGG
>JBIKUS010000092.1:0-8095 GCA_044347425.1 Vampirovibrionales bacterium
GACTACAACCCTATTGAACAGTCTTGGTCATGGTTAAAATCACGAATTAGGGCATTGAATGAACCCTTACTTCACATCTCACAAGCACTTACAAAAGTGTTTCAAACTCTTTAAGGTTAGCTATACATACCTCAAAGTGGTGTGCGTGTGTTTTGTATGAATTTACTCTCGCCCATAGGTGAGCTTTTGTAAGTTTTTAGACTTCTGGGTTTCCGTTTGTTGGCGATTTTTTCTTTTTTAGGTGCTTTTTGCCCCCACCTTACCGCAAGAACACTTTATGGGATTGCCCAAGTAACAACGCCCCCCTCACCTAAGCGAGAGAGGCATTGAACAAGGATGAATGAGGCTTAGCGATACTTACCAAACACGGGCGAAATAGCGTCTATCTTCGGCCTTACAATGAGGCCAGCCCCAAAACGCCAACGGCTAAAGAAACCGCCCGAATCGAGGTATTCCGTCACACCATACAGCGAGAGCCAATCCGTCAGGTTAGCCGTTAACCGTGCATTCAACTGGTACGCCAACGAGGTATCGCTACCTTCGCCTGTAATACCGCTGTCAAAGTGCTGTACACCCACGGCTCCACCAAGGTCGTACTCAAACAGGCGGCCTTTAAAGTAGCCTTTTAAATCAAGCCGTGCGCTGTTTAAGAAGAAGCTTTCGGGGCTGAAGTACCCGCCGTAAATGACACCCGTGGCCGCTGGGGTGACAGGCCGTAAGGAGGACACTGGCCGTGCGCTACCATTGACTAAATCAACAAAACCGTTGGTAGCGTTTTTGTCAAAGCCAAAGTAGAGGAACTCATACCCTAACCGAGCCGAATGCTGCTGTAAGTAGCGGTGGGTGTAGCCCAAGTTGGCATAGGCTTGGTTCATAAAGTTAGAGGGTAACAAGTCGGTACCCAAGGCTTGGCCAGCCCTACCCACCAACGAGTTATCGGGTTCTTCTTGGGTGATAAGGGCAAATTGGTAGCCTAGGTTAAGGTCCCAATTCTTCCAGGGGCCAAGGTTAAACTCGGTAAATACGGCGTTTTCACGGGCTTGGCCAATCACTTGCCCAGCCAGCGCACCTGCACCAGGCCGTAAACCCGCATAACTCAGCAGCGAGGTTTCGTAAGGTAGGCGATGCCCCCCGATTGTCCAGCGTACTTTGTCGTGGATATCGGTAATTAAGCGGGCTTGGTAGGTGATGTTGGTGTTGTCGGTTTGGTCAAACTGGGTAATGCCAATATCGCCATCAAACGTGAGCCTATCGGCCAATTTAATGGTGCTACCAAAGCTGTACTGGTTAGCGTTGGTGGCACGGGGGTCAATGCCCGTATCAGGCAACGAAAACCGCTTGTAGGCATACCCACCACGTACCCGTACCCTTGGGTGCAACGACAAGCTGACGTTGTTGGGGAATGCCCAGCTACGCAAAGCGTTGGTCGAGTCGTCGCCCTCTTGGGTGGAGTATAGGAAGCCCGTGCGGAAGGTTGGGCGGAGGATGATCCGAGTTTCCTTCTCTAGCGTGCTAAGGGTGGCAAGGTTGTCGTCGTTCCAAAACTGGTTGGCCAATAAGGGGTTGGCCGCCGCCGTGTTGGTGCCTAGCTGTTGGGCAAAGCTGGGGGCAGCTTCATCACCATAGCCAGCCTCGTCGCCTAGTTGCCAGTTGGCTTGTGCCATTTGGCCAGCACCTTGTTGCATCATGCTGGGTGGTGCTGTTATGGGTAGCCCCATCGCTTCGCCAGCGGGTTGGCTTTGGCGCACCAAGGTCAGGGTAGACGCTTGGGGCGAACCAATGGCCGAAGCAGCTTGGCTTTGCTTCACGGCTTGCTCAAGCTGAGTAAGCTGCTGTTGCGATTGGCCTTGCAGGGCTTCTAGGGCTTTGAGCGAATCTTCTAGCAGCTCTAGCTCTTTACCTACTTGCGGAGGCACATCCGCAGTGTTGCGTGTCTCGCCTAAGGCAACCAAGACAGGGGCAGGCGTATCGGCTGGGGCTTGCGCTGTCACACCTTCAACGCTTTGTTGGCTTTGCCCTTGGGCTGCTTGGCCAGCGGAGCTACCTGCTTGCTTACCCGCTACGGCATCTACCACGGTAAAGGCTAAGCTGGGTGCAGCCTCATCAACAGGAAGTGCGGTACTGCCATATAAGGGGTCAGCAGGGTCAGCCTCGGTAGGCGGAGGTAATAAATTGGTTGACGATGCTGGCGCAATACGGTCTTGCATCGGGGCAAGCGAACCAGGTGCAGGAGCTAACGACTCATCCATGGGTGGGGGTAGAGGGATGGTGTTCTCTTGAAGTGTGCCGACGGTTTTCAGGTCTCGCACAATCTCAAGCACTTTGTCGTAGCGTCCCATGGCTTTGTAGGCTTTGGCCATGCTTAAGGCCAGTTGAGGGTCATCGGGGTACAACCCTTGCAGGCGTTTTAGCTCGTCAACGGCTTTAAACTTCTGTCCGCTCCACAAGTAGGCTAGGCTACGGCCACTTAGGGCTTCACGGTTGCTAGGCTCTTTGCTGATGAGATCGTTGTATTCGGTAACGGCTTTGTCGTAATAGCCGCTATAGCTAAGCAAGTTGGCATAGGCCAATTGTACTGTGGTACGTTCGGGGTGCTGCTTGCGTAATTCGGCTAGCTTTTTAAGTGCCTTACGACGCTCAGCACCTTGGGGTACAGAGCCTAACAGGTAGCCATAATCCTTGAGCAAAGCGTCGTCATCGGGGTTGGCAGCGAGCAAATCGTCATAGAGGGCAAGGGCTTCGGCGTAGTTTTCGCCATCTTGCCAAGTCGCCCTAGCAATGGCCCAAGTGGCGTGGTAGTTGTCTGGCGATACGGCTAAAATGGATTGATACACAGGCATCAACTCCACTTTGGCGGGGTGCCAATCTAACACTTTGTTCATGCCCACATGCACTTGTTGCGTGGCACCGTTCAGGGTACCCACACCTGTTGCCAAGCGTTCAGCCTGCTGAGGGAACTCTTGCAGTAACGAGGCATAGAGACGGAGCGCATCTGTACGGGTACCTGTTTCCCACGCTAACACGTCGGCCATACCTTCAAGCACCACGTAGTTGCCACTAAAGCGTTGGCCCAAATCGCCAAAACGAGCAAGGGCATCTTCTCGGTAGCCTGGTTGGCTGGCGTAGCTTTTTAGGTAGCCCGTCACTTCTTCGCTCACGGCCACTTGGGCAGGGCTACCCGCACCCAGTTCGCCTTGCTCTAACACGTAGGTGTAGAAGTTAACGGCATCTTTAAAGCGAGTAGGGTCGGTGGCCAAGTGCCGTGCCAGTTTAAGGGCAGTTTCGGCAGGGGTCACGTTGGCAGCGAGGGCTTGCTTGTACAGGGTTTCAATCAGGTTAGGCTGGGGGAGTGCAGATGGCACGAGTTGGCTATCCACCAAATAATCGGCAAACTCCACATGCTCGGCAGGGGTCAGCAGGCCGTCTTGGTACAGGCGATAGAAGGTGTCCACAGCCTCGGGCGCACGGTTAAGCTTGGCGAAACTACGAGCTTTACGGATGCGAACGCCCACGCTGTTTTGGTCAGGCGAGAGCTTGTCCCAATTGAGAACTTCGTCGTAGTAGCCTAATTCGTAGGCTAGGCCAGCCATGGCGGCAGTCACATCAGGCTTCTTTTTGTCGGCGGTTTTAGCCAACGAGTCATACAAGCCTCGGGCTTGGCTTACGTTACCCGTTTTAAGCAGAGCCACAGCGTAGCCTTGGCGCACGGCAAAGTCTTTGCTTTGGGGGGCGTTAAGGCGTTGCGTGTAGATTTGTAGGGCTTCGTCGTAGTTACGGGTGGCGTTAAGCAGGCCAGCATAGGCAGTCAAAAAGGTGGGGTCTTTGCTGTAGGCTACTTGGCGAGCGTAGGGCAAAGCCTCGGCATAGTTGCCTTGCCAGTAGAGCAGTTGCGCCACTTGCTTGGTCACTTCGGGCTGGTTGGGCTTAAGTGCCAACGAGTCTTTATAAAGGCCAATAGCCACATCTCGCTTCTCTACTTGCCAACCCAGTAGCTCAGCCAAAGCGTTTAGGGTGTCAGGCTGTTTAGGGTCAAGCCGTAACGAGCGATCAAACGCTTGGGTGGCTTCGGCCAAGTTGGCTTTGCCGCCTTGTTTTTTGAGGGCGTTGCCCAAGGCTGCGTACACAGCGGGATTGTTGGGTTGTTGCTTAATGGCGGTGCGGTAAGCTGCAATGGCTTTCACCAGCCACCCTTTGGCATAATAGGCTTGGCCTTGGGCAAAGGCTCCGCTGGCTTTGGCAGGGGCCGCATTGGCCACCAAGCCTTGACCCATGTCGCCCACGGTGGCGGTTTGTGCCACAAGCAAGGCCAGCACGGTGGCAACCGTTGCGCCAAATACCTGCCGATGCATCCATAGCGTCATAATTTAAAGGCCTCTTTGCTGAGTTGGCTTGCTTTGACCCACGGGCTGGTACCTGTACCTAGGCCAGTGGTAAAAAGGGGCAACCTGTTACTTACACACACATAAAACTGGGTAGCTTGTGCCGTTGGCCTGCTTGGGGCATAACCACAGGGGCAAGCATACAACACTACACTCATCATCATAGAATAAAGTGAGTGCCTACCCCTACCTAACACCCGTGATACCCTTCGGCTGATGTAGGGGGTGCCACTTTGTAACAAAGCGTAGCGTTGGCTATGCTTTAAAGAGACAAAAACACTACGTAATATATATCTTTTGTGTTGAAGTCACCGTGGCTTGCTGGTACTTTCTGTTTTGCTTATTGATAAGCAAGGGATGTTATAAAAGAAGGGGCATTTTTTGTTCTTGAGCTGCGTTTACCTCGTTACCATCACCCTTGCACCTTAAGCCTTGTTAGTAGCCCCTGTTGTACCGAGAGATACCCCGTGAACGCTTTGCAACGCCTAATTGATATGCCGATTACAGGTAAACTTAACCTGTTTAGTGCTGCTGGCTTTGCCTTTTTGTTAAAGAGTGGTATCGCTACACGTACGGTCATTGGTGGTACACGGGTGGTTGCCGATGCCCCTCAGCTCAACCCCCTCCCCATCCCCGAAAAAGACAAAGACAGAACTTGCCTTGAGCGAGCCTTTACGGAGGGCGTGGGCAGTATCCTCCTCACCTACGGCATCCTCTACCTGATACAGGACGTGGCGGCCAAGGGTGTGCAAACCGTCGACAAATCGCTGGCACCGCAAGCCCTGCTGGAGGCCTGTAAAGACAAGCTGAACCCTGACCAGCTCAAGCAGTTAGAAGCGGCGCTGGTTAAAACCTTTACGCCAGAGCATGTCCTCAACTTGCCCGATTCTGGCAAAAAGACGGCTCAACTTGCTGATATCGCTTTGCCGCATAATGCTATCTATCACAACTTGTACGGTAACGGTAAACTGGCCAAGCTGGCCACTACCCTTGCCAACCCCGAGCTGTTACAAAGCGTGGGGGGGTATGCCAAAGGCCTGATTGCTGATGAAGCCAACCATTTTTACCGTAACCTGAACGGCAAGGGTGTCTTTTGCCTGATGCTGGGTACCGCCATGAGTGCGTGGTTAAGCGGTGGCCCCTTACAAGCCTGGAACGACGGGTGGTTTAGGTACAACGTGACCGAAAAGCTGCTTGATGCCTATACTCGCTTTAAAGAGCAGCACCCCGACTCTGACAAGCCCAGTTCCGTTGTTAGCCCCCGCCCCCCTATCACCCCTCCGCCTGCCAGGCCCACGTTGCCTTCATCGCCTGTTGTGCCTAAACCTGCCCCCGCCAACTCTCTAGGCGCATCGCCTTGGGTAGTGGCGCAACCCTTGCCTGCCAACATTAGCATGGGAGGACTGCGCTAATGGCCAACCTAGCCCACACCGCCTCTGAAGCCTTAACCGACACCTTGGCCAAGCCCAGTAAACTGCAAGATTTGCGGACAGTTGCCAACAACACGTGGCAAACCGTTAGCCAAGACGGTGATGAACTGGCCGTTTCTGCTGCTTTTTGGGCAACCATCATCCACGTGGTATTGCGAGTAATGCAAGCCCAGTACAGTGCGCAACAGCCTGGCCCTCCTGCCGAAGTGGCCTACCGAAAACGTGAGAGTGCCAAGACCTTTTTTAGAGAAGTGGTAGGCGTAACCCTTGGTTGGGGCGTAATTAAGACGGTGGGTAAAGTGGTTAAAGCTCAACTACTCACCCATTATGGCTATAAGCAAGAAAAACCTGGTACCACTCCCTTAGGTAAAGGCATTGGCCAAGCGGTAGCGGTACTTAAAGGCGAGTTAAGCAACGTACCTGCTGGCCCTGTGGCCATTACGGGCGAAAGTAACTTATTTAAGGTGGGCGATAAGTTTCACGATGAGTTGCTGAGTGTGGGACGTGCTTTAACCAAATGGGGTTCGCCCAAAAACAGCCACCTACCTATGCCTAGCATGGCTGTACTAGAGAAAACAGGCTTTAAGTTTGTGCATGGTTACCTACCTGTGGCTTTGGGTGCTGCCTTGGCCATACCCATTAGCGGTTGGTGGTTAGAGCGTACCACCTTGCTACACGGCGAGGCCATGATTGATAAACTGATGGAATTGACTCATAAAGACGATAAAAAGGCTGCTCAGCCTGTGGTTGCTGTGGCGGTAGCTAAGCCCCCCCTGCCTAGCCCCGTTGGTATACGCCAGCCACAGCAACCACAATCACCCATGGCGCAACCTAAAGCTACCCCGTTGATGTCGCCATCGCCGTTTAGCTCGCCTGTGGCTAGGCTGTAAGCTGATAAGCCCAGCCTTGTGCTGTGTGGTGGTGTAAGAGCGTCAGCCAACCCTCATCCCACGTAACAGGTTCGCCTTTGGGCGTTGTTAGTGTGTGTAGCTGTGCCAAAGCCTCTGCCCAAGGCAGGGGTGTGCTGGTGTAGCCATAGCGTGGGAGACAACTCACGGTACGCTCTGCCACCTCGGCCACGGTGGGTGGTGGGCTGCCAGCAGGTAGGTGTTGGGCAAGGGTTGTCATCACCTCAGCGGGTAAACCACAAGGGGCAAAGCCCTTAAAGGCATGGGGATTAGGCAACACGTTTAAGGCGATACCGTGGTGCGCCCATCCGCCTTTAACACTGACCCCGACACTGGCCACTTTTAGGGCGGGGTTATGGCCTTGTGGTAACCACACGCCTGCCAGCCCTGCTTGGGTAATGGGCGTGAGGTTGTAGCTGGCCAAAGTAGCGCACAACCACGCCTCGCACCAGCGCACATGTGCCACGGCCTGCCCCGTTGCCACGGGTAGCACAGGGTAGCACGCTAATTGCCCCGTGCCATGCCACGTTAACCTGCCGCCACGTTGGCAAGCCACCACGGGCAACTGAGTCGTGGTGAGACTGGCCTTGTCGGCAGGGGTTGCTGCTCGGCCAACGGTGATGACGGGTGACTGTTCGGCAAGTAAGAGGAGCATAGGGTGTTAGTATGCCTTGGTACTGCTTGCTTTGGCAAGGGCAAGGTTGGTTTTTGCCCTTGTCTGGCCATAGCTTTTGTTATTATTGGCTCTCCTTAAAAGGAAGGGGGAGCTTTTAAGTGACTTATGCTATACTAAACCCCTAAGTTATGCTGTACGGAGACACCCCCCTGCTATGATTACCCCCGCCGCCTCGCCCAAAGGCGTAGCTCACTCGCCTAAGCCCCAAAAAAACGATAAATGGTTGCTGATTGTCTTTTTTAGCATCTTTGTGGCTGCTATTACCAGTGTTGTGGTGGTTGCCTTGGTGCTGCAATGGTTGCTCAGCCTGTAGTCTCGGCCGTTTGCCACAAGTTACCCCTCTTAGGTAAGCTCATCCCCCAAGCTAAAGCCCAACAACTGGCACTTGTGGCAGGTGGGGGTGGTTTTTTGGGTAGCCACTTTGTTGATGCCCTGCTCACCCTAGGCTACCACGTGTGGGTGATAGACAGTTGGCACAGTGGCAACACCGCCAACTTGGCTTGGGCAACAGCGCACTATCCCCAGCATCTTAAGGTGCTAACAGCCGATGTGAGCCAAACCGATGCCCTTGCCTTAGTACAAGCCCAACTGGCCGACAGCAAGCTGACGCTGGCCTTAGTGGCGCATTTAGCCTCGGTGGCCTCGCCGCCACGCTACCAGCAACGCCCCCTGCACACCCTCATGAGCAACATCAACGGCACG
>JBIKUS010000093.1:0-8079 GCA_044347425.1 Vampirovibrionales bacterium
GCTCGACGACGAAAAGCAACAGGATACATAACGGCGGGGTCTCTGTAACCTAACAACAACACCTTATTGTATCATACTCTCTAGAATTAGCTATAATTGATTTTGACGACAGGATGAGCTTATATTCTGAAAATATCAATTTACCAAACGTTACTGATGAAGCAAACATGGCAGAAGTGTTCTTTCACGCTGCCCACACGGTTATATCAGGTAATAATTATTATTTGCAAACAGAAGGTGCTAACTCCAGAGAGACTGTTCAGGTTTACAGGAGTGACAGCCATGAAGTTCCTGTTCCACAGCTCATCCAAAATTATCCTAGCATGTTTTTAAGCGAATCCGAATTGAGAGCGTCTATTAATCCAGACGACTTTACTCTTGATCCTGAAAATGTAGCACCTAGTCAGCAACAGCCTACTTTCTTAGGCGAACCCTTACCTGAGATACCTCCCCAACAAGATTTGCCTGCCACTACTGGCACAGCTGCCGATCTAGAGCTTGAACCAGAAGACCAATAGAATCACAAGGCCTGTAGAGCGTACTCACCAAACAAGCCTTAGCCTTGCATGGTGAGTACCACTTTTAAGCTACCTTTGCGGTGGGCATGGGCAAGAGCCTCTTCGGCTTGAGCTAGGGGGTAGCGGGCTTCAATCATACTGGCCACTTCAACCTCGTTAGCGGCAAGGGCGGCAAGGGCTTTGTCAAACGGGCCACAGCGTGAGCCAACAATGCTCAACTCGTTAATCACCACAAGGGCAAGGTTGGTCTCTTTGCCTAGGGCTAGCGTGCTTTTAAGTACAATCGTCCCCCGTGGGCGAGCCAGCAGCATGGCCTGCTCAAAGCCTTCGGCTCGGCCTGTGGCCTCTACCACCACATCAGCCCAAGCGTTGCCTAGGGCGGGTAACGCGTCTGTGGTCAGGGTCTGTATGCCTCCCCACGCCGTGGCCTTGGCCAACTTGTCGGGGTGACGACCCACCAGCCACACGTGGTTGCTGGCAAGGCGCATCACTTGGGCAATCAGCAAACCTAGCTTGCCATCGCCTTGCACCACGACTTTGGTGGTGGGGGTGAGGGTAAGTTGCTCTAAAATCTCGAAGGCGGCGGCAAGGGGTTCGGTAAACACGGCACTGTCGTCGCTCACGTTGGCAGGCACGGAGTACAGGTTGGCCACGGGAACCACCAGCTGTTCGGCAAAGGCGCCGTCGTGTTTTTCAATACCCACCACGGTGCGGTTGGGGCAGTGATGCGGATGACCACACGTGTCGCAATGGTTGGGCGAAGTGGCCAGCGCACAAGCAGCGTTAATATCAGCACACACCCGTTGCCCCACCCACTGCGGAGCTGAGGGACAGGCCACCACATCGCCCACAAACTCGTGGCCAAGCACGCCTGCAAAGCCCATATAGCCTTTCACCAGTTCAATATCGGTGTGGCACAGGCCAGCTTGGCGCACCTGTATCAGGGCATCGGTAGCTGGGTTGAGGGTAGGTGCGGGGTAGTCGGGGTTGAGCGTGGCACGTGTGCCAGCTAGGACAAGGGCTTTCACGGGGGAGAACTCCTACAAAGTGGTTAAACGTGCCAAGTGGTGTCGCCTGTTTTAGCGTCTTTTAGGGTGATGCCCACCTCGGCGAGGGCGTTACGAATGGCGTCGGACTCTGCCCATTGCTTGGCCTGCTTAACGTGCGAACGATGAACCACCAACGCCTCTAACACCTCGGTGGGCGAGGCCGTGGCAGAGACGTTGACACCATACGTTGTGGCCAAGGCCTGCAAAGCAGGGTGAGCGTTGGCCAAGGCGTTGGCCTGTTGGTTGGCATAGCCCAAGGGCTTGCTGTTAGCGGGATGCACCCCAAGCACGGCCAATAAGGTGGCGCACACGTCGGCATCTGAGGTGGGGCGTTTAAGGTAAGCGTACGTCTCGGCCAAAGCCTTGGGGACGTTGACATCATCGGCCAAAGCCTCTACAAAAGCAGGCACTGTCGCCTCTATCAGCGGCCAAGGGAGCCACTGCTCAGGGTTGTTCCAAAAGGCGGGGTCACGGTCGGCTAAGCCAAGGGTGTGGATTGTCTGGGCGAGCCTGTCGGTAGCGGTTTGTGCTGCCTCTAGGGCTTCGTGGGTAAAATCCACAGGCGAGCGGTAATGGTGGCTGGCAATAAACAAGCGCAACGCATTGGGCGAAAACGCCTGTAGCAAGCCCCGTACCGTGGTAAAATTGCCCAAGCTCTTACTCATTTTTTCGCCAGATACCTGCACAAAGCCGTTGTGTAGCCAGTATTGGGCATAGGGCTGGCAACCCCAAGCCCCTTCGCTTTGGGCAATTTCGTTCTCGTGATGAGGAAAGATTAAATCCGCCCCGCCTGTGTGGATATCGAGTTGGGTGCCAAAGAGTGAATGGTTCATGGCACTACATTCTAAGTGCCAGCCTGGCCTGCCCTCGCCCCACGGCGACGGCCATGCATGGCCTTCTTGTTGGGCTTCTTCGGCATCCACGGGCTTCCACAGGGCAAAGTCGTCGGGGTGTTCTTTGCCTTGGGCTACGTCTACCCGCGCGCCTGCTTGGCGGCTTTCGGCGGTGCGGCCGCTCAGTTTGCCGTAGTCGGCCTTGGCTTGGGTGCGGTAATACACCGTACCGTCCATGCTGGAGGTGTAGGCCAAGCCGTTGGCCTCTAGCCGTTGAATGAGGGCGTGCATGGCCTCAATGTGTTGCGTGGCCCTGGGTTCAACGTCGGGCGGTAGGGTGTTCAGGCTGGCCATGTCCTCGGTAAAGCGTTGGGTAAAGCGTTCGGCTAGGGCTTGGGGGGTGCAACCTTCGGCGGCGGCTTTGTTGAGGATTTTATCGTCTACATCGGTAATGTTGCGGGCGTAGGTCAGGTCGTAGCCCCCCCAACGCAAGACACGTACGAGGGCATCCCACGCAAGGTAGCAACGGGCGTGGCCAAGGTGAGCATCGTCGTAGACGGTGGGGCCACAGGCGTACAGGGTGACGGCGGGGCTGGCCAGCGGGGTAAACGGCTGCTTGGTGTTGGTAAGGGTGTTGTAAAACTGTAGGGGTAACAGGGTCGGGGTCATGGCCACACCTTGCCGTAGGGCAGGCAAACACTACCCACTTACTGTAGTGCAAAGCCACACTTTAAACAACGAGGAGCCTTACTCAATCAGCCCTTTGCGTTTGGCCATCGCTTCGTTAAGCACCTCAACACATTCGTCATGCAGGTTCCAAAGCCGTAGGTAAGGTCTCATCACTTTACGTAGCTGGTGCTGTACAGGTGGCAACCAAGCAATGTCATGGTTTTTTATCACTAGGGTTAGCACGGGCTTAGCTAGCAAGTCGTGTCGTAGGCTCTCAACCAAAGCGACGTCGTGCCTATGGTGACGAACGGCCAGCAATAACGTCACGCTGTGTATAAACTTGGTGACAACCTCGTTGATATAGGGGTCAAAACGCTCTTGCGAGTGTGGGTGAGGTGCCGACATCCTCGCCTCTAAAAAAACGAGCCGAGAGCCTTGTTTCACGATAAACTCAACACTACACACCCCTGCCTTTTTGATGCTTTGGTAGGTTGGGCTTGTTTCAACTGCCCAAAAACAATCTGCGTTAAAAGAACCAAACTGCATACCCGATTCTTCAGGAGGTTTTATTTGCATTAGGGGGCTATGCCTATGGATTGCTTATACAGTTCGACAGATTCATCAATAATGTCGTTATCAGGCATGCCCTCAATAAAATCGCTTTGTTGAAACGTACCATCGTCGTTGAGCGACAGGCAAGGGATGGAGACCTTGTGTTGTAACGAGAGAAGATAGAGCTTCTGCACCACAAAATAGGAGTGTGTCGCCATAAAAAACTGTATGCCTGTTTCACTCAAGATCAAAATAATATCTAGTAGCTTGGCAATAGCTTTAGGATGTAGGCCTGATTCAGGTTCATCAATAAACACAATGGAACCTTTACTTAAGTAGCCATTACCAAGCAACGTGTCTAAAATAGCTAGTTTTTTAATCCCTTCAGATGTAACCCCCATAGGGTAACGATGATTGCCTTGCTTAAAATACCATTTGTTTGTGGCTGAATGCTCATCGGTTTTAAGACGGCCACCCAGTTGTTTTTCAAGCTGTTTACGGGCATCGGCAAAGGCGGCGTTGTTGCCTTGCGTGGTTTTTCTGTCGAGTACTTGGGCTAGCTCGTAGTAGGTGTTATCAAAACCAAAAACTTTGTCATCTTCTCTTGTTTTTTTGATGATGGGATGAAGCGACAACACCTCTTTTGCAGGCAGAAAAATACTGTTGCTGGTGCGTTCGGCACAGGGGTTGTGTACAGATCCGATTTTTGAACTTGCTTTTTTATCAAAACTATAGATTAACCTCTGCTTATCCAGCTTCATCGTAAAGATAAGGTCTTCGGTTTGGCCTTTAGTAACCAAGTCGCCTATTTTTTCCGCCTGAAACGTCCAGTGGAGTTTTTCTACCAGTAGGTCGTCAAAACTTTTGTATTCGGCACCTCGTTTGTAGCCCTCTAGGGCTTTAAGCGAGGCATACATGGCTTTAAGTAAAAAGGTTTTGCCTGAGCCATTGCCCCCAAGTACTAGGTTAATAGCCCCCAGCTTTGAAAAGGCTACCTTATTGAGCGAACCAAGATGAGCCAGTTCTACATCAGTGATCATGGGACACTCCGAACAGTTAAGCGACGACACCCTTCTAGTTTACCTCGTAGGCTAACCTTTTGCCAACTTTGCAAATCAACGATTGCCTAGCCTTGGGTGTAGAGGGTGTGATGCACGGCTGGCCACTGGGGCAGTGTGGCCTCGTACCCACGGCGCATGAGTGCCAACTTTTGCTTAGGCGACAGGTTAAACGCCGTTGACGGCACGTCAAACACACGGGGTTCAATCTGCACCACGGGCGTGGTAAAGCGGGCAAACGAGCGTTGCTGGTTGATACTCGCCGTTACTTCATACGCATACAACGCCCGAGCCAACGTACCTTGGGGGATAGTACTGACCATGCCGTGGCCGTTTTGGGTGGGATGAGGCACCAAGCCAGGGTAGCCCAAGTTGACAATCACCACCTTATCCGTAGGGGCGGCAAAGCTCAACGGGGGATGCTCACCCAGCGCACCATCCATCCATCGGGGGTGGTCGGCCAGTAGGCCAGGCAACGCCATGGAGCGACACACCGCTTGCCCCCACGTGGGCATGGCCGAGGCGTTGGGCGGCAACACTAACCACTGGCTTTTAAGCAAGGCGGGCGTGGTGTGGCCTTGGTAGTGCGCCGCCAAGGCGGGGCTGTTGGTTATCAGCAGTTGCGTGTTGGTGTCGCTATCCCACGTGTTAATCACCAGCGGGTGGAGGGGGACGAGGCCTTGTTCGTCTATCCAGCGGGCGAGGGGGGCTAGGGGGATGGGCTTGGCCACGGCCATGGGTAGGCGCACAGGCCACGGCAGGGGGCTGAGGAGTTTGTCGATGCCGAGGTGGAGGATGGCATCCATGATGCGGGCGGGTGGCCAGCCAGCGGCCAGCATCAGGGCGAGCAAGGCTCCGCTGCTGTCGCCACAGAGGGCGTCGAAGTGTTTAACACAATCAATACCTTGGCGTTGGGCTGCCATCAGTGCGCCAATGGTGGCCAGCGCACGGCAACCTCCGCCCCCAAGGGCAAGAAGTTTCATAGTGGGTGAGTATCCTTGGTAAACCACGAGGTGGGGTTGCTACCCAGCCGCATGGCGGTGTGTGAACAATAAACCGATGAATTGAAACGATAAAAAGTATCAGGATAAGGTGGGGTCTAAAAACACCTAAAAAAGAGAAAAAGAAAAAATCGCCATTCAATGGTGATGTTGGGGTTGGTATCCTTTCAAAAGCTAACGCTCTCGCCTTTTAATGAGGCGAGGGGGTGGATTAGGGCGTAACGAAGGCGGCTGTCCACTGGTGTCACTGGGGTACTTCTATCTTACCTCAGTTGAGTGGTTGGCCTAATAAACGGCAGCACTACCGTGATGATACCTATAGTATAGCGCATGTTTTTAGCAAAGCATAGCGAAGGAAATTTACGATTTGAGGGTTTTTGGGGTGGTTTTGGTTTGTTTTGGCTGATGCGAGGGGTGGTTTTTGGACGGGGCTGGGGGTGATGGTCTGAGTTTGCTGATGCGAGGGGTGGTCTCCCCTCGCGCTCCCCCACAGAGGGGGCTTTTGCCCCCTACTGCTTACCCCCAATGGCGAAGCTCGTTCCTCCCGCTCGGCACTCAGACTCGCCTGCGGCTCGATTCGTTTTTGCCGAGCTGGTTTGTTTGGGAGTAGCAGGTTTATTCTGTCATTGACCGCCTCCGAAAACTTACCAAGAACATGCCAAAATAAGGGAGACTGTGTGGCGGGATTCACAAGGGGTGCAACCCCTTGAGTGGTGGGGTTGTTAGGGGGCTTCCACAAGCCCCCTAACTCGGCTGTCGGGCCGAGACCCGACACCAGCCAAGCAACACCTTTACCGTTAGGAAGCTACCATGCCTTGCTCAGCAACTGCACCAACCAGCTTACCGTGTGCGCCATGCCCTTAAACAAATAGTTAAACGGCCGTGGCAACCTGTTGCCCACCGCACTCAAGCTCCTATCCGTCACAATGGCCGACCACGACGCTTTAGCGTAATTGGTGTAATTGCGCATCAATTGCTTTAGATACTGCCCATAATGGGTGGCCTCTGTCGCCTCAAGCAAACTTTTAGGGCCAGGGTAGCTGGTATCCAACATCTCTTTTAAAATCGCCCCTAGCCCCTCTTTCTCGCTTAACCTAAGCACACCTTTATACAGGCCTCGCTTGAGCAGCCGCTCCATGTCGGAGGTGTTGGGGGCTGTCGTCAGTACCTGTTGCCTAAAAGCTTGGTAGCGTTGCAACCCGCTATACAGTGCCTTTCCCACCTTGGGCAGCTTTTGCACCCATCCCAATCCCACAGGCGACAGAGGCACGGCCACCACCACATGCCGCAAGCCTTCAAGCACGCCAGCGTTAAAGGGCAGAGCGTTTAACGCCTCCTTGGTGGTAAGGTTAAGGTTGCAAAATAGGTATTGCAACTTGCTCATACTGGGGCGTTGGGTGCTTTGTACGTCTAACGTGCCAGCCTTGCCAAAGAGGTTGGTCAGGTTTTCTTGGCTCATACGGTGGGTACGCATACTGGTACGGCTGGTAAAGGTAACCCCTTGTGCCTGTTGCTGTTGTAGCCTGTCCTCTAATCGCCGAGCGGCCTTGCCCGCCTGTAGGTTAACGGCTCCGCCCACCAGTAGCCCCAACAGGCCAATAGGCCCCCACTGGAAGGGTAACAACGCTACCGAAATAGCAGGCACCACCAACTTTAACGCCAGCTTGCCGCTTAATAAGGTGCTAGGCTCGTTGAGGAAGCGGTTAAACTGGCTCCAATCCACCTTAGGCAGGGGGGCAGAGGCCACGGGGGGTAAGGCTCGTGCTGTGGTTTGCTCCCAGGTGGTAAGGGGTGGCGTGTTGCCAAAGGCAGGTAGGGCTTGGCTCGCCCCAAGCCTAGCTGGCTGGGGTGCTGGCCTTGGCAAAGGTGCTAAAGGGGGAGTGAGCGAGGAGACCAACAAGGGTGCATCAGCCTAAAGTGAGAGAGGCGCAAAACAAAGGCAAGGCAAACGGGTTGCCTCACTTATAAAGCCTGGTGAAGAGATACAGTTGCCAGCCATGCCCAAAGCAAGGGGAGATGCCTTGTTTGTAACATAGTGTAACAAGATGAGCTGCCTATCAAGTAGCACAACAGACCAAAATGCCAAAAAATACAACTTGTGATACAATAAAGTCAATCCTTATGTTAATGAACTTTGCATCCTCTGGTTGCTATACTACAAACAGAGTAAGGACAGTGTCATTAACAGTGTCGCACGGCTTGGGTTGGTCAACCTTCCTCGGGTTGATAAAGAGGTGCGGCTGCGTGCAACGGCTTACATGCTGATGTTGCGCTGTTTTGGCCATGTGATTCACTTGCTCACTGCAGTACCGTTTTTGTTGCTTTTACTAGGTAAGGGAAGCCCCAGGAGAGATCGCCCCCATGATGACCACCGCCACAGAGTCCACACAAGCCATTTT
>JBIKUS010000013.1:0-25813 GCA_044347425.1 Vampirovibrionales bacterium
GCTTACCTTGTTCGGGCGTCCACTGGGGTAGTACCTGCACAATATGTTGGTTGAGTAAGTCTACCAAGCCAGCCTCTACTTGGGCAAGCTGTTGGGGCGACGTGGCCTCGGCACGCAGGGTGAGGCAAGGTTCGGTGTTGCTGAGGCGCACCAGCCAAAACCCACCCGCCAAGTTAAGCCGTATACCATCCGTCGTGGCGATAGAGGTGATGGACAGCCCCGCAAAGTCGTTCATTCCTTCAATTGTGGTCAGCAAGTTGGCCAACACTGTCTCTCGTGCGTCACGCTCAAGATGCACACGCCGCTCTTCGCTTAAAAAGGATTGGGGCAGGGCTTCGGTCAGCGTGGCCAGCGTAGCGGTGGGGTCGGTGGTGTGCCGATGTTCATCTAACAAGGCCACCAAGCGCAGAGCGGCGTAAATGGCATCATCAAAGCCCCAATGTTTATCTCTAAAAAACATGTGGCCACTGAGTTCGCCGCCTAACAAGGCATCCATCTGTTTCATAGCGTTTTTAATGTAGGCATGGCCAGTGGGCGACATCACGGCTTGCCCGCCGTGGGCGTTAATTTGGTCAAACAGGTGTTGGCTACACTTCACCTCAGACACCACCACGGGCGGGGTGGCGTGCGGGGTTTTGAGCAAATCCAGTGCATACAACAACAGGATAAAATCGCCTGTGATGATGCGCCCTTTGGCATCAATCACACCCAAGCGGTCGCTGTCGCCGTCAAAAGCTACGCCAAGGTCTGCTTTTTCGGCAATGACGGCTTGCATCAGGGGTTGTAGGTTTTTGTGCTGGCAAGGGTCGGGGTGATGGTTGGGGAAGGTGCCGTCTGGTTCTTCAAACAGGCTCACCACCTTGCACCCCAGCAGGCGCAACAATTGCGGAGCCACCACACCCGCCGTGCCGTTACCCGAATCTAACACCACGGTGGGGGCAGTTTTAAAGGTGCCAAATTGGGCTTGGCTCCAGGCAAGGTAAGCGGGGATGGGGTCCCAGTGTTGAACGGTGCCTTGGGTAGAGCCAAACACAGGTTGCCCCAACTGCTCGGGGGTGAGGGCTTCAAAAATTGCTTTCATCTCCAGCAAATCATCGGCCGAGATGGAGAGGCCGTTGCAGGTGAATTTGGCTCCGTTGTAGGGGGCCGGGTTGTGGCTGGCTGTTACCACCACGGCGGCGTTAACGGTGGGTAGGCTGGCTTCCGTTTGCGAGTAGTGTTCGGCAAAGTAGACCAACGGCGAAGGCCCCATGCCCACTTGCAATACGTTAAGCCCTGTTTTCACCAAAGCCTCCGTCAACACGTCCGAAAACTGTGGCGAATGCACTCGGGCATCGTAGCCAAGGGCAATCCAAGGTTGAGCGGTGGGGGCAGGCACATCGCCCCGTTGCCAACGGCGTTGTAACCACAGGGCAAAGGCTTGCCCAAGGCGAGTGTACGTCGCCTCATTAAAGGTATCGTTGACGATGGCACGAATGTCGTAGGTGCAAAAACAGGTGCTATCTGCCCCAGCAATGGGCGACAGTGACGAGGAGGCGGGAGCAGAGGCGAGCATCAGCAGGGTACCTTTCACGGTGGGAGGCGCAAAACAATGAAGTAAGCTCAGTTTAGCGCAAGCGATTGGCTAAGGCAAAGCTAGCCCTCAACCCATTCAAAAGGCGTGGTCAATAGCTCGGGGGGGAGTGGCCACACGCTTTGTACAGGTTGGCATGGAGCGGCCAGCTCCCAATAGCCATGGCTGGCGGCCACCAACCGCAACGGCGAGCTTACGCTACCCATCGGCTGGCCATAATCCCCTGCTAGAGGTAGGCGACACTGTTGCCCCTCTGGCCATAACAATGTGACATAAGCCCCTTGGGCAGAAGGCTCGAAAGGGCGTTGCGCTAAACTTAACGAGGTGACGACATTGCCGAAACTATCCGTGTGCCAAGCTTGGGCGTGCCAGCTACCGTAAGGTGTGGGCGTGGCTTGCGGCAAAGCCAGCGGTTGCCACGTTGTCGTCACCTCGCCCACGGTGGGGAGGAGTTCGGGTAAGCGGTTGGCGACCCAAGCGTTTAGCAGATGCACGGCCACGGGGGTCAGTAGGTCTCGGCCAGCAAAGGTGTGGCCTTGGTGAGCGGGCTTGTTAGGCCAGCCTAAGTGCGTTGCCGTAATAGCCCTCACCAGCCAGCCCCCCTCGGCCAATAACGGAGCCAGCAGGCCATTGTTGGGGGCTAGCACGTATTGTTGGTGCGATGGCTTATAAGCCAACAGATACCCTTGTTGCGCCTGCCCCACCGCAGGGTCCACCACGGCCACCAGCACCGTGTTAATGGGGAGTGTGGGCCAACCCTGCACCAACTGCCACGCCCCAAGCGTCACGTTATGGGCTTCAATACCGTGGGTCACATCCAATAGCGTTACCCACGGCCGTGCTTGCGGGGTAAGCATACTTAAGGCCACGGCTTTCATCATGCCCACATAGGCATCGTTAAGGCCAAAATCAGTTAGCCACGCTAGGGTAAGGGGGTAGGGTATTGGTGTAGGCATCAAAACAGTGACTCAGCATAAATAACGTAACGATAGTGTAGCACAGGAACATTACCTCCCTAAAGACGACATAAGCCTAGTAGACCTGTCCGCCTGTTGAGAATAGGCCTGTAATACTCGTGATAGGTTAGTTACCATAGACTGATGGAGTTACCCGAATGAAAACAGTAATACTTAAAGCCCTCATGGTGGTTGCGTTAGCAACAGTGGCAAGCCCTTTTGCACTAGCCGAACATGCACCTGGCCATAAAGGTATGTGGGGCAAAGCCACGCCTGAGCAAAAAGCCGAGTGGGAAGCTAAAAAAGCTGAATGCAAAGCCAAGTGGGATTCCATGACCCCCGAGCAAAAGGCTGAGTGGAAGGCTAAACACGCTGAACATAAAGCCAAGTGGGATGCCATGACCCCTGAGCAAAAAGCCGAGTGGAAGGCCAAACACGCCGATCACAAAGCCATGTGGGAGAACGCCACCCCCGAACAAAAAGCTGAGTGGAAAGCTAAGCACGCCGAACATAAAGCTAAATGGGAGGCCATGACTCCTGCAGAAAGAGCCGAGTGGAAGGCCAAACACCCCCAATTTAAAGGCCACCACATGGATGAAGGTAGCATGATGCACCAACCCACTGGCCAACCCGCTATGTAACAGCCGTTGGCCGCCAGCTCAACCTCTGGCCAACTAACACATCACCACAGAGGCTACTTGTACCAAGTGGCCTCTGTGTTTTTATGGCTATGGTTAACCTTAATACTTTTTTAGTGCCTCCCTACTGGCTTAGCTACTTAGGCAAAGCTATACTAACAAAGTGTTCGACCACTTTTAGTCACCATTGTCAGGAGATACTCACCCTATGGCACCTGTTATTGGCCAAAAAGCCCCTAATTTTACCGCCCAAGCCTTTGTTAATGGCGAAATCAAAAACGTCTCCCTCGCCGATAGCCTTGGCAAATGGACTGTCTTGTTCTTTTATCCCCTAGATTTTACCTTTGTTTGCCCCACCGAGATTCTTGGCTTTCAAGACAAGTTTAACGAGTTTAACGCCGAAGATATCGCTATTTTGGGTGCCAGTGTGGATAGCGTGTACAGCCATAAGCAATGGTGCGAAACCAGCTTAGGCCAGTTAAGCTTCCCCCTCGTATCCGACCTTAACCACGAAATTAGCCGTAGCTTTGGCGTGCTAGACGAAGCCAAAGGCCTCAGCTACCGTGGTACCTTTATTATTGACCCCGAAGGCAACTTGCGGAGCTACGTCGTCAACGATTTGAGCGTTGGTCGTAACGTAGACGAAGTGTTGCGTACGGTACAAGCCTTTAAAACGGGTGCCAACTGCCCCGTCAACTGGAAGCCTGGCCAAAAAACCTTGTAACCTATTAGGTTTAATCGCTTAACCACAGAGGCTGCTCGTTTAACGGGCAGCCTCTAGGCTTATAATGATGAGATTAAAATCTAAAGTTTACACCAAGATGACTATAGTCACTTACTCGTTTAGACCACCTCTAGGCCAAGTTTCACCCGTGCCATAACCTGTTGCCTCCGAGCTTTTTTGTGCCGTTACCCATGGTGCTACAGGTTTTTTAGTATCTTTAGCTCCTGCTCCTGCTCCCGCATCTCCTGCTTCAGCAGTAGCTTCGGCTTCGGCTTCAGGTTGACCCTCTGCTTCTGTTTCCTTCTGTTGACCAAAAGCGGGTTGGCGTAGGGGTGCCATATAAGGGCAGAATGCCATGGTGTTTAGCATAGTCAAGTGTATCCTTTTGCTGAATGTTGAATGATGTGAACCGAGAGAAAAGAGAGTTTGGCATTAACTAAACTTTTGGTAAGTTATTAACTATTAAACTTATAGTAGTGTCAACCCTTACGTCCCACTCCCCACGCCAAACAGAGGGTTGAGGCAACGTAGCTCACCACGCACGGCCTGCCATAGTGTACACTGGTACTACCTCTTGGTTTGTCTGTTGCTTGGTGCCGTATGTCTCAACCCCTCTCCCCCTCTCGCCCCACTGTCTCGTGGGATGCTTACTCGCTGAAAGTCAACGGCGAACGCTTGGTACTACGGGCGGGGGCGTTACACTACTTTAGGCTCCCCAGCCAAGACTTGTGGCGGCACAGGCTGGGCTTGCTTAAAGCAGCGGGCTACAACGCCGTCGATCTCTACTTTTGTTGGAGCTACCACAGCCACACCCAAGGCGAGTATGACTTTACAGGCGCAAAAGACGTTGAAGCCCTCCTTGCCCTCGCCACAGAGCTAGGGCTGTGGGTCATTGTACGCCCTGGCCCTTACATCAACGCCGAAACTAGCGGTGGCGGCCTGCCTGGTTGGGTACTGGCTGACCCTGCCATCACAGCCCTGCGTAACCAAACAGACGGTCGCCATACGCCTTGCCCCGCCTACATGGCGGCCGTGCGAGAGTGGTGGGAGGCGTTGATTCCTCGCCTAGCCACGTGTCCCAATGTGCTACTATTGCAGCTTGAAAACGAGTACGTCACCGACGAGTTAGACCCCACCTATATCAACACCCTAGGCAAATGGGCAGTTGAGCTTGGCCTTGCGGGCGTGCCTACCTTCCACAACGATATGTTGGCGATGGGCTGCTTTGAGGGGAATGTTGACCTCTACGCCTTTGACCATTACGCCGTGATGGCCGCCGACCAACCTTGGCGTACGCAACCGCAACACAGCCTTAGCCTTGTTGACCATGTTGAGGCTTCGTTACGGCCGTTTTGCCAAAACAGGCCATTGTTTGTGGCCGAATTGCAAGCGGGTTGGTTTTCGGGTTGGCGGGGCCCCAGTTACCAAGCCTTGCGTGACAACCTCATGCCAGAACTTACCCCACTGCTACTCAAAAGCCTGTTAGGGCAAGGGTTGACGATGTTCAACCACTTTATGGCCGTGGGCGGTACCAACCATGGCTATTTAGCCAGTACCGATAGCTTTACCAGCTATGACTTTGCCGCCCCCGTGTCTGAGACGGGCGTACTGCAACCGCATTACTTTGCCCACCAGCGTATTAACCAGCAACTGGCCAGCTTTGCTTGCTTAGCCGCCACGCAACGCCAACCGCACAAGGCCAGCCCTTTGGTACTCCCCCCCGAGGCGCAAACGCACCTGTACGCCGTGCGCCAGTGTGTTGAGACGGAGGGGACACAATGGGTATTTTGCCGTAACCTTAAAGAGACAAGCGTCTCGTTTGAAGCTACCTTTACCCACGAAGGCGAGACGTACCCGCTCCCCATTACCCTAGCCCCGCTGGCGGTAACGCTGTTGCCCACACGCTTGGCCTTGGCCAGTGGCCACACCCTGTTGGCCACCTCTGCCGAACCCCTTGCCCAAGGCGAGGGCTGGCTAGCCTTACAAGGCGAGGCTGGAACCACGCTCATCTTACAAAACCCGCAAGGGGAGGTCGTCACCCTTACCTACCCCGCCGTGGTGGGCGACACCGAAACCGTCCACACCCACGACGGGCTAATTATTAAGCTTTTGCCTCCCCTTTTACACTCTTTCTTACCCTCTCCCTCTGGGAGAGGGCAGGGTGAGGGTCTTAGCTCCCTCTCCCCAAGGGAGAGGGCTGGGGTGAGGGAACCCCAAGAGCTACCACCTTTGGCTTTTATACCCTTAGGTGATGAAGCGTATGACTTAGACTCCCTTGGCTGGTACGAGGGAACGGCGGTGTACCAAGCCACGTGGCCAGCGGGATCGCCTCGCCCTGCCAGTGTGGCTTTTACCTGCCGTCACCTATGGGGAGCCGCCCTGCACGTGGGCGATGCCCCCGCCCAGTGGGTAGCAGGTAACGCCTCGTGGCCAAACAACCCCCACAACCACGCCCCCACCATCGGCCAAGTGGCGTTACCCGCCTCAACCACCGAACCGCTCACTTTGACGTTACTCATCGACTTTTTAGGCCACCCCAAGGGCTTTTATAACGATGCTCGTACCCCAGGCGGGTTGTTGAGTATGGATTGGCAAGGCTCACCCCCCGCCACGTGGCAGGCTACCAGCTTGGGTAACGTGCATGACCCTACCTTGTGCCTAAACGCCTCCGCCTTGTGGCCACAAGCCCAAGTGTGGGAGACAACCTTTGACGTATCACCCAAAGCTTACGAGGCCAGTTTAAGCTGTGCCTTATGTGTCGATGTCCCCCTAGAGCTGGCGGAGCGCATCAACTTGTTGCTCAACGGCCAGTTGGTGGCTCGGGTGTGGGAGGCCCACACGGCACAAACTCGGTTTGTGTTACCTGCGGGGTGTTTGCAAGTGGGCAGCAATACGTTACACTGGTGTGCGTTGGGGTTAAGCAAACCCTTGCAGGCCAACTTACCCACCAACCCCGCTTGGCAACAGGTTAAGCTGGTATGGGCTGAGGGCAACGTGTAAGCCTTGCCACCAGTGTGAAGTTACGAAAGAGACATCATGCAAATACCACGCTTTTTAATTGAACGCCTGTACGTTAGGGGCAGCCTGCTATGGTTACCCGCCCACGACCGCATGATGTTTGAAGTGCGTAGCGGGATGCTGAGCGGCCATCTGATTGGCCTGACCCAAGTATGCGTAGACGATTGGTGCCAAAGCCCCGATGCCCTGCTGCTTAAAATGAACGACGAAGAAGTCCCTCTGGCGCAACTGTCGGCCGAGTCGCCGTTGTTTGTGCCTGCTAACAGCGTGTTACACATTACCGCCTGCACCCGTGGGGTGGATTTTAGCCCCACCCTTGCCAACGAACAACCCGTTAAGGTATCGGTAGGGGTACACAGCCGAGAACTTGGCGTGGTCACCATCAGCGTGGATGATCACCTGCACAAGCATGGCTAAGCGTTACAGATGAATGACTGTTGAGCCAGCCTTGGGGCTTTTTTGTCGCCCCTTTTATTGCCTAAGCGTAGCAACTAGGTTATGGTAACGGCATTGACACCTTTCACCCTCGTTTTAGGCGAACCCCACCATGGTGGCTCATCGTTTAACATCGCCCACTGCCCACCCCGCTGATGCGCCCGTATGCGTACTCAGTGGCTATTATGGCTTTAATAACCTTGGCGACGAACTCCTCCTCTCGGTATTGGTAGAGCAACTCCAAGCTCGGGGGGCATCGCCCTTGGTGCTGTCGGCCAACCCTGTCCTTACCCAATACCAGCATGGGGTAGCCGCCGTTAGCCGTACCAACCCTGTGGCCGTGGCTACAGCCTTACGCCAAGCCAGCCTGCTCATTAGTGGCGGGGGCGGCTTGTTTCAAGATGTGACGGGCCCCGCCAGCCCAGCTTATTATGGTGGGGTGATTCAGTTGGCCAAGTGGTTGGGTACACCCGTGGCTATGGTGGGGCAGAGCATTGGCCCACTCACCACACCCTTAGGCCAAAAACTGACCGCCCATGCCGTAAAACAGTGCCAGCTGGTTGCCCTTCGCGATGCCCCTAGTGTGGCGTGGGCAAAGCATTATGCCCAAGCGGCTCCGCTGACGATGGCTGATTTAGCATGGTTGACCCCCGCCCCGCTCACGGCCAACACGCCCCCCCAACCCACCGACGTGTGGCGGGTCGGCATCTCCTTGCGCCCCCATGCCGAGCTGACCCACCAGCGCATTGCCCACTTAGCGCAAGTGCTGTGCGATGTCACTGCCGAAAGCACGCAAGCCGTTGAGTTTGTCATGCTGCCCTTTCACCCCGCCGAAGATAAACCCATCCTCCACATACTAGCGAGCTACCTGCAAGAAACCTTGGCTAAGCCTCGCCCCGCCATGGCCAGCGTCACGTGGCCTACCCTCACCCCCGAGGCTTTAGACGACGACGGCGAAGCTCCCTTTTTACCTGATGCCGACACTTGGCAACGCCCCCTTCAGGCTTTGGCTAGTTGTCACATGGTCGTGGGTATGCGCTTCCATGCGGTGTTGATGGCCATGCGTTATGGCGTGCCTGTGTTTGGCCTAGCCTACGACCCTAAAGTGGATGCCTTGCTCGACAGTGTACTGCTACGGGGTTGCCCCATTGGCCAACTGGAGACACTCGACAGCACCAAGCTACGCTACTACTTTAGCCATTACCCGCTCATACCCCAGCAAACCCAACAAGATTCGGTTCAGGTGGCGTTAAATGCCCTTGCTGCTTTGTATTTTTAGCCTTGTGAGTATGCTGTATGTTGACCCTGCTTAGGTGTTTTTTAGCCGTAGCCTTGGCCAAAACGGCCAAGTGGCTCAGTGTCTCATTGGGCAGAGGGGCAGGCTCAAGCCTACCTGGTAAACTCGCCCTTAAAGTTTGCCCTGGCTTATTACGTGTAGCCAGCCAGCAACTTAACCAACAGCCTCGTTTAAACAACCTGCCCAAGCTGGCCATTACAGGCACCAACGGTAAAACCACTACCACGGGCTTGCTGGCCAGTTGCCTTACCCAACAGTTTGGGCAAGGCTGGCATAACCACCTTGGGGCTAATATGCAAACGGGCATTGCCACGCTGTTGCTGCACCATGCTAGCCCGCTGTGGGCGTGGCGTAAGGCCTCGCCTGCCTTTATCGCCCTTGAGTTAGACGAAGCCTCTGCTGAAGGGGTGACCAGTGAGTTTACCCTCGACCATATGCTGGTGACTAACCTGTTTAGAGACCAATTAGACCGTTACGGCGAACTGGACACCACCGCCACGTTTGTAGCCAAAGGGGCAGCTCACCTAAAGCAAACCCTATGGCTTAATGCCGACGACCCTTTGGTGGCGGCCTTGGCACAACGCCCGCAGGTGAGTCACCTCATCCCCCGTTTTTTTAGTGTGTGCTTAGCCGAAGGGGTGAGCGGTCTGCTTCCCCTGCCTGCCGATGTTGGCCCTGCTCACCCCGCCGAAGTAACTGATTGCCCTTGCTGTGGCGCACCGTTGCACTACAACACCCATACCATTGGCCATTTAGGCAGCTATGCCTGTCAAGCCTGTGGCTACCAGCAACCCCAGCCCACGTTTACCCTTACCGTGCTGGCCTTAACCGCTAATAACCTCACCGTGCAATGCCATGATACCTTAGCCACCGATGCCGAAGAGGCCACGTCTCCCACAATGACGCTACCCTTAAGCGGGTTATACAACGCCTATAATGTAGCGGCTGCCCTGGCCATGGCAAGGCAAGTGGGGGTAAGCTGGCAGGCCATCGCCAAGGGCGTAGCTGCCTACCAAGGTGTTTTTGGGCGCAACCAACGCCTTAACTGCCAAGGCCGTAACATCGAAGTCCTCCTCATTAAAAACCCAGCGGGTGCCACCGAAACTCTTCGCCAAGTAGCCCTTAATCCCCAAGCCACGGTGTGGGTAGGCATTAACGACGATTACGCCGACGGCCGAGACATCTCGTGGTTGTGGGATGCCCCCTTTGAGAGCTTGGCGTGTCACCCCGTTCGCCAACCTGTGTGGGTCAGTGGTCGCCGTTCGGGCGATATGGCCTTGCGCCTGCTGTATGGCGGCCTCAACGAGGGTATGATTCGCCACGAAGCCGACTTGCTCACCTCGTTAAAGCAAGCCTTAGCTGCCACACCTGAAGGGGGGACGCTATTGGTGTTGCCCACTTACACCGTGTTGTTAGCTCTGCGCTTTTTATGGGATGAGCTGGGAGCCGTTGATACCTAAACACACCGATAGACGAAACACCTCACTTTTGCTATGCTATGTTATGTTGTGTGTTGTTATTGCTAGGGCTAAAGCTCAATGAGGCTGTGTTGCGTATTATGTTGAGTTTACTGAGAGCTTTACGACCGTTGAGCCTTAAGCGTAAAGCGTTTACCCTACCCGAACTCCTCATAGCCCTTGCCATACTGGGCTTAATTGCAGCGTTTACCGTGCCACAAGTGCTGGATAAAATAAACTCTAAACAGGCCTTAACCATGGCTAACGATGCTAAACTGCTTATCTCATCGGCCTTTGCTGATTACGAATTTGCCAACGCCACCATCCCCACCAGCTTTAAGTTAGACGATTTGGCCACGTATTTCCCCTATGCTAAAAACCTCAGTGCTGGCGGAGAAAACATCAGTATTGACTGCCCCCCTTTAGGTACCAGTTTTACTATGGGCTGTAGCGGTAGTGCGCCACGTACGGCCAGCTTAACGGCGGCCAGTGCCAACTACACTATCTATCGCCTTAAAAACGGAGCTGTGGTGGTCTTCCCCAAAACATGGACGATAAACGGCAGTACTGCCCTGCACGCCCTGCCCTTTGTGGTGGATTATGACGGCAAGCAAACCACTAAAAGCGACAGTGTTGAGTATTGGCTATACGCCAACGGCAACGTCCTCACTCAGCAAACCCTCACGGCCTCTACTGTCAATTCTAGCGGTACTTACAACCCCGTAGCCAGTGCCGACCCCACCTACCTCACTTTAAACTAACCCTTTTGTTCGAGAGCTTCTGCCTGATGTCTTTGTCAACCACTCCCCGCTTACTGGTCCTTAGTTTACTTGGCCTTGCTTTGGTTACCAGCAGCCTGCCTTTAGCCTTAGCTAACCGTATTGAACCCGCACCAGGCCAACAAGTAGCACCGCCCACTCTGCCCCAAGCTGCCCCTGCCCCCGTGGCGGGTTGGCAACAGGGCTGGCACCCTGATATGCCCACCTTGCCCCAGTCGGCCTTGCAGCTCTCGTCCGATTCAGGCTCGCAACGGTTGCCCCAAGGCACGTTGCTCAAACTCAAGTTTTTAACCCAGTTGCACTCCTCCTTATCGCAAACGGGCGAACCCTTTACCGCTGTGCTGACGGATGACGTGCTTGGCTCGTATGGTAAGCTCTTGTTGCCCAAGGGGACGACTTTGCGTGGGCGTTTGTCGCAAGTCAATAGCTCTCGGTTTTTTGGCCGTGGCGGGGCCATTAAAGTGGCGTTTGACCACGTGGTACTACCCACAGGCCAACAACAACAGGTGGATGTCACCCTCTCTACCCTAAGCGATGTGGTGAACAACGATGGCGTACTTTACACCGACCCTGGCTTAGTGGCCAAATTAGGCCAAAGCCTTGATGATGGCGGTACGCTGATGCAAAAAATGATTCGCCAAGGCATTGATTCGGGTAAGGAGATTGGCAACGGTGCAGGTATGATACTGACTGTACCCGTTACCGCCATTGGCGGAGCTATTGCAGGTGCTGGTGTGGCAGCAGGCAAAAGTGCCTACAGCGTTGTGGCCAAGGGAGAGCCTGTCATCCTTAGCCCTGAGCAAATTGTCGTTGCCCAACTCGGCCGCGATACCGTCTTCCCCGTGGCTGATTAGTCGCTAACTAAACACAGATAAGCGCAAGTGTGGTTTGACGACCCCTCGTCTTTGTTTGACAATGATATGACTTGCACTATTTTGGGTGGTTGCGCTTACTGCAACTGTAAAAGAAAGGTTTGGCGATGAACACAGCATTGATTACGGGTATTACTGGGCAAGATGGCTCGTACCTAGCCGAACTCCTGCTAGAAAAAGGCTACCACGTGCATGGGTTGGTGCGCCGTACCAGCTCGCCTAACCTCAGCCGCCTGCAAGCCGTGCTTAACCACCCCCACCTTACCTTGCACGAAGGCGATTTGACCGATGCCAGCAGTTGTACCCGCCTCATCGCCCAAATTCAACCCACCGAAGTGTACAACCTCGCTGCCCAAAGCCATGTGCGCCACTCCTTTGATGCGCCCCACACCACAGGCGATATTACAGGGCTGGCCGTCGTCAACCTGCTAGAAGCCATACGCTACGCTTGCCCCACGGCCAAGTTTTACCAAGCCTCCTCAAGCGAGATGTTTGGCATGGTGCAAGAAGCTCTGCAAAAAGAGACCACACCCTTCTACCCCCGCTCGCCTTACGCTTGCGCCAAGGTGTATGCCCACTGGCTCACCGTCAATTACCGAGAAAGCTACGGCCTGTTTGCCTGTAGCGGCATCCTCTTCAACCACGAATCGCCCCGCCGTGGTGAAACCTTTGTGACACGCAAAATTACCCGTGGGTTGGCCGCCATACTGGCTGGTAAACAAGACACGCTAGCCCTTGGCAACCTTGATGCCCAACGAGATTGGGGCTTTGCTGGCGATTATGTTGAGGCGATGTGGCTGATGCTACAGCACGATCGCCCCGACGATTTTGTAATTGCTACAGGCGAAACCTACAGCGTGCGAGACTTTTTAACCGAAGCCTTTGCCCTTGTGGGCAGAGATTGGCAAGACGTGGTGACCTTTGACGAACGCTTTATGCGCCCCGCCGAGGTGGATGTACTCATTGGCGATGCCAGTAAGGCCAAAGCACAATTGGGCTGGCAGCCCCGCTGTTCGTTTAAGCAGTTGGTGCGTCGCATGGTCGAAGCCGACCTCGCTCTTGAAGGCCTAACCCTAGAAGCCGTCAACCCTTCGGTGTTGGCTGGGGTGGTGTGATGCCTTCAACTGCGGAGTTTAACACTTCACACCCTCTCCCTTCGGGAGAGGGTAGGGTGAGGGACGGCCAAGTTTCGGCGCAACAGGGTTTTCCCTCACCCGCTACTCCCGTAGCGGCCTCTCCCGAGGGGAGAGGCGATGATGCGCTTCTGGTGGGAGAGGGAGCTATTAACATCCTGCACCTATCCACCGTGGGGTTGTGTGGCAATGCCGAATACACCTTTAACTTGCTGCGTGGCCTGCAACACCACAACGTGCTGGGCGATATTCACCCCATTGACCGCCCTCATCTCGACACGCTCGACAAAGACGGCGTTAAGACGTATTTTACGGCCTACACGCAAGCGGCCAAGGCCAACTACCACGTCGCCCACATCCAACACGAGTTTTGCTTTTTTGGCGGACGCTTTGGCCCCGCTTTCTCCAACGAAGTCACGGCGATGATGCTAGACCAACTGCACGGCCACCCCACCCTGGTAAGCCTGCACGCCACACCCAGCTATTTTAATAACCCCATCTACGGCTTCGTCACGCCACCCCATGCACCGCATAGCTTCCCCTTGCCTTCGTGGCGAAAAAAGCCCCTCTTACGCCTGTCTTTATTGAGCAAAGCTGCCCGCCTACGTCATAAACACAACAGCCCCGACTGGCAACGCTACCAAAAAGAATGCGACGATAAACAAGCCCCCTATCGTGTATGGTGCCAGCAAGTATCGCCCCACTTTACGCCCAAAGGTAAAGCCGTGGCTTTGGTGCATAACCAGTTTACCCGCCGAGACATGCTAGAAGCAGGCGCACACCCCGACCATGTCGTCGTCCTCCCCATTGGCGTAGAAGCCCTGCCCACCCCCGACGATGCCACCCGCCAACGGGTCAGCGAGGCCGTGCGCCAAACTCTTGCTCTGCAACAAGGCGACCAGCTCATAGGCATGGCAGGTTTTGTGAGCCCTAACAAAGGCCACAAAACTACGATACAAGCCCTTGCAGTGCTGCCCCCAAGCGTTAAGTTGCTCATTGCAGGCGGGTTGCACCCCACAGGCAATAAGCCCCTTTACCTCAACGAGTTGCTGGCCTTAGCTCACGAGTTGGGCGTGCATGAGCGAGTACTGATAACAGGCAGTTACACCTACGAGGAGTTGGCCGTATACCTTGGCATGATGGATGCCGTTGTTGTTGGCCATGAACCGCCGTATTCAGGCAGTTCGGCCTCGGTGAGCGTGGCGTTGGCAGCGGGTAAGGCTGTTATCGCCAACAACATCCCCACCTTTGCCGAAATGAACGCCCTGCTCCCCGACACGCTACTCCTCACCCAACCCAACGCCCCGCACGAGCTGGCCATGCGCTTACGCCAACTCCTCGCCGTGTCTGCCCTACGCAACGGGTACGAGCAACGAGCCTTGCACTACGCTGCCACTTATAGCTGGGCTAACATCGCCCAAACCCATCGCCACCTGTACGAAAGGCTCTGCCACGCATGACGACCGCCACTCTGACCCCGCCCACCGTGTTGACCCTAGCCACCACCACGTGGGACGATGCCGAACGCCAAGCCATGCTGGCCGTGATGGAGACGGGTCACTATACGATGGGCAAGCAGGTGCAAGCCTTTGAACAGGCCTTTGCAGCGATGGTGGGCAGGCGTTACGCTGTGATGGTCAATTCAGGATCATCGGCCAATTTGTTGATGGTAGCTGCCTTATGCTTCCGCCAGCAGGGCGAGGCTCTGCAAGCGGGCGACGAGGTGTTGGTGCCAGCCGTGTCGTGGCCCACCACGTACTACCCCTTTAGCCAGTATGGGCTAAGCCTCCGCTTTGTGGATGTGGATGCAACCACGCTGAACATGGATTTAACGGCGATGGAAGCCGCCCTCACGCCCCGCACCCGTGCGGTGTGTGCCGTCAACCTGTTGGGCAACCCTAACGATTTTACCCGTCTGCAAGCCTTTTGCGCCAAGCACAAGCTCATCTTATTAGAAGATAACTGCGAAAGCTTGGGGGCGGTGTGGCAAGGCAAGCAAGCTGGCACCTTTGGCCTCATGGGGACGTTTAGCACCTTCTTCTCGCACCATATTTCCACCATGGAAGGCGGCTTGGTCACCACCGACGATGAGGAGCTGTTCCACATTTTGCTCTCGCTACGCTCGCATGGGTGGACGCGGCAACTGCCCAACCCTAACACCCTCTGCACCAAAAGTGACGATTCTTTTGAAGAAGCCTTTCGCTTTATCTTGCCTGGCTACAACGTGCGCCCTGGCGAACTACACGGGGCAATTGGCCTAGAACAACTCAAAAAATGGCCACCCATGCTCGCCCAACGCCGAGCCAACGCCAAGCACTTTGTCGAGGCCATGGCCGAGTTTGACTGGGTGCGCCCTCAAACCGAAGTGGGCGAAAGCAGCTGGTTTGGCTTCGCTCTCATGCTACAGCCTGATGCGCCTGTGACCCGTAAGCAAGCCGTGGCGCACTTGCAAGCCCAAGGCATTGAATGCAGGCCGATTGTGGCGGGCAACTTTGCTAAAAATCCTGTTTTGCGCTACCTTAACCATAGCATTGCTGGGCAAAGCCTCCCCGCTGCTGATGCCGTAGACCAACAGGGCTGGTTTGTGGGCAACCACCACGTCCCCATCCCCCAAGGCATCGAAGCCCTTACCGCTGCCCTAAGGCAGTTAGGCTAAACAGCCCCGTATCCCTCAGTTTTCAGGAGTCAGCCCCATGAAGGTTCTACACGTCAGTACCTACCACCAGTTTTGTGGGATTGGCAACTACGCCAGAAGTCTTGTAAAAGGGCTTGCCAGTCACGGCGTTGAAAACGAGGTGTTTGCCATTGATGTTGATTACCTACGGGGCATTGATGCCAAACAAGCTAAAGCTTACTTTGGCGACGTGCTTACTCACGCTAAAGATTGCGACGTGGTTCACATCCAGCACGAATATGCTTTTTTTCACGGTGATTACAGCCGTAGGCATGATATGGCCGTACTGGGTAGCCTGTTGGCTGGGTTAGATGCCATGGGTAAGCCCACCTTTATCACGTTTCACTCGCCTGTGTTTTTTGCTAAAAACTGGTGGAAGCAATGGTCTCGCTTGCGCATTAACCTAGCGTGGCGTAAGCAGGTAACTGGGCGATGCAAGCCTTCTAGCAACATAAGGGCATTGGCACATAACCGCTTTACCTGCCAAGAGCATATCCAATCGGGTGCGTCAGCCAACTGCATGACGACGATACCCCACGTGCTAGAAACCGAGATTATGACCCACCCCATCCGCCACGAGCTGGTAGAGGCAACCAAGGCCTCGCTCAATTGGGCGGAGGGTGACAAAGTGATTGGCATGATTGGTTTTATTAACAGCGTTAAGGGGCATCCGTTTGCGGTGTCGTGCTTGGCTAAAATGCCTCCTCACGTTAAGTTGTTGGTGATTGGAGGCACCCCCAAGGGCGGTAACCCTAAACTCCAAAACGAGCTACAAACCGCCATTGAAGACCACGGCCTGCAAAACCGTGTACACATTACAGGCATGTTTGACGAAGCCGACCTTACCAGCTATATGAGCGTGGTGGATTGTTTTGCTGCCCCGTATTCGCACAAGTTTCGCTCCTCGTCGGGGGCTATTCACTTGGCGTTGCAATCAGGCAAGCCCGTAGTGGCTAGCAATGCTCCCGCCTTTTTTGAGCTAAACGCCAGCCAAGAGCCTTGCCCACTGGCCATGTTTACCGATGGTAGCCAAATGGGTTTTATCAACCAAGTGCAACGAGTGTTTGAAGATGAAGCCTTTAAACAAGAGCGGTTAACCGCCACGCAAGCCTACTTGGCCAAGCACACGCCCGAAGCCGTCGGGGCGTATCACCTTGCGCTTTACCGTGGCGAAGCCCCCGCAGGCGATGCTTTTGTTGCCCCTGCCGTGTTGGCTAACAAAGCCAGGCTGACCTCAAGCTCCGCTCCTTCCCCTGTTATGGCAGGTGCGTAAGTGATGGTGACCCCTTCACCCACAGCCTTAATTTTAGGGATTACGGGGCAAGATGCGCCGTATTTAGCCCAAGGCTTGCTGGCACGAGGCACCACCGTGGTGGGGGGGTATCGCCCCCGTAGCGATGGCAGCGCACCCGATTTTTCTCGCCTGCAACGCTTGGGCGTGATGGATAAACTCACCCTTTGCCCGCTGGATGCCAACGACCCCGAGGCCTTTGCCCAAGCCCTTGCCCAGTGGCAACCCGTGTGCGTCTACAATATGGTGGCCAACACACAAGTGGCCGCCTCGTTTGCCGACCCTGTGGGCTTTAACCAAGTGAACGGCCTCAACGTGTTGCCTTTGCTTGAGGTACTTCGTCACCATGCGCCACAGGTACGCTTTTGTCAGCCAGGCTCGGCACAAATGGTGGGCGACTTGCCCCAAGGGCAAACCAGCGTAGACGAAAACGGCCCCTTTAACCCCGATAGCCCTTACGGTGTGGCCAAATTGTTCGCTCACCACACGGCTCGGCTGTACCGCAAAGCCTATGGTCTGCACATTAGCTGCCCCATCCTGTTTAACCACGAATCGCCCATGCGGGCATCCAATTTTGTCTCTAAAAAAATTGTGGAGGGCGTGGCCGCTTGGGCAAAGCACCCTGCCACGGCGCAACCCTTGCGCTTGGGCAACGTGGCCGCCCACCGAGATATGGGTTACGCTGCCGACACCATGGAGGCCGTCATTCGCCTGATGGAATACCCCGAAGCGATAGACGTTGTGGTGGCCACGGGCGAAAGCCACAGCATTGAGGCGTTGGTTAGTACCGCCGCCGAGGCGGCTGGCCTGCACTGGCAGTGGCAAGGCGAAGGGCTAGAGCGATGCGCCGTTGATACCGCTACTGGCGAGGCACGGGTGGTGATTGATCCTCAGTTTTATCGCCCGCTGGACCCTGCCGTGTTGGTGGGCAACCCCACCAAGGCCAAAACCCTCTTGGGGTGGGAGCCAACCCTCTCGTTTAAGGGTTGGGTGACGCTCATGGTTGAGGCGGAGCTGGCCGAACAACCTCAGTTGGCCATGGTGTAAGTGTTCGTGAGCGAATCCCCCCTCACCTCTCCCGCCACGTCTCTCCCCGCCGAGGTGGAGCTACGGCACATGGCTTTATTAGGCGATGCTGTGTACGAGTTGCTGTTGCGAGAAGTGTTGTTGGCCATGCACGCCCAGCATCCCCTGCCGTGGCGTACCTTGGTACAACTTAAAAACCACGGTGCCAAAGCCGAAACACAGACCCAACTCCTACACACCCTGTTAGAGACGGTGACCGATGAGGCCACTGTCAACTTGGTGCGCCGAGGCCGTAACCTAAGCCACACAGGCCGTAAACGCAGCGACCAAGCCAGCTACAGGCAAGCCACCGCCCTTGAGGTGCTGGTGGGCGTGTGGTGGCAACAAGGCAACCAACAGGGCCTGGCTCACTTAAAAACCCTGCTGGCCACCCTACTCACCCTCTAGGCAAAACCGCAAAGCAAGGGTACACTAGTAACGTGCTGTTGTTTTGGTTTTTCTCGTTTTGAGACTTTAGCTGTGTTGCCCCCTGTTGCCCAAAGCCTGCTTGCCCTATGTCGTCTTCTCCCCACGCCTCGCCCTTGCACCCCAACCCCCTTGCAGATGCTTGTCCCACCGTCTCCACGTACAAAGTAGACGAGCTACTGGGACATTTAACGCCTAACCACGGCTTGTTCTCAAAGGCCACGTTTCTCAACCTGTACGCCTGCTTTGTACGCTTGATTCGTGACCAACGCCTTAAAGGCACGGTGCTTACCCTCATGCAAGGGCAAGACGATTTTCAACTGGTCTCCCTCGGCCTGCAAGCCTGCGACAACATTAACATTTACGCCCTTGATGCTCACGCTCGCCACTCGCAACAAGAAGCCTGCCTGCTTAGCCCTGGCCTTGGGGCGATGGTGGTATTGACGGATAAGCTGAGTGCCTACCTCTACTGGAACCAGCAAACCCAAGATACCTTTAGAATGTTGCAAGGCGGCTGGAGTTTTCATCCAGGTGATACCAAGACCTTGGCCACGCAACTGGCCGACTGGTTTGAGCTTGAAGAGCTGCAACACTTTTTAGCCGATGGCCACATTGACCGCCGCTATGACGATAAGCTAAGCCTCATTGTCTCTTCGTTGGTGGCTAACCTTGAAGCCCGCAACCGAGACCTGACCATGGCCTTGGTGCGAGAAAACCAGCTTAACGACCGTATCGTCAACAGCGAACGCCTCGCTGCTATTGGCCAGCTGTGTAGCGTCATCGCTCACGAAATACGCAACCCACTGGGGTTGATTGACCTTTATGCCTCGCTGGTGGATAGCCACTTGCAACAACTGCCCGATTGCAACGAGCTTACCCTCGCCAATCTGCAACAGATTAAGCAGGCTACCCAACACCTCGACTCTATCTTACAGGAGCTGACCCAGTATTCTCGCCCGTTAGAGCTAAAGGTGGAGCTGCTCGAACTGGTTGCCTTTGTGCAGAACCATTTGGAGTTTATGCGCCCTAGCTTTGACCAAAAAGGTATTCCTCTCTCCTTTGAGTTGGCTTTGGCTTATAACGAAACCACCCTTCCCATTCAAGCCGACGCTACCCGCTTGCGCCAAGCCATGACCAACCTCCTTAAAAACGCCCTTGAGGCTACCCCCGAGGGCAAGGCCGTCGTCGTCACCGTGTCTCAACGTACCAACGACACGCAGGTGTTTATTAAAGTGCGAGACGAAGGCAAAGGCATCGCCGAAGACACGCAAAGCAAGCTCTTCACGCCCTACTTCTCGACCAAGGGTAGCGAGGGTACAGGCTTGGGCTTGGCGCATACTCGCAAGGTGATGCAGGCACACGGCGGTAACGCTCAATTGCTTTGGTCTACCCCCGAACAAGGCAGCTGCTTCGCCTTAGTGTTGCCTTTGACTGAACCACCCAGCCATTAACCTTATCGCTGGTAAAAACTCGCTAACAAGTGTCTATCCGCTTGGGTAAGGTAAATGAGCGAGTCTCTGGTGTGGATTTGCCCTGCTGCCATAACGGCCTGCCCTTGTTGCCCCGCCACATGCGGTAACCCCAACGCATGGCCAAGCTCATGCAATAACACACCCTGCCACCACGCTACACTTTGGGTGGGATCCTGCCCAACCCACACCACGGCATGGTGCAGCACGTGCGGCTGCCTAGGCAGTGTCACCGTGTCGCAACAGGCGGTAATAGTGCTGCGTTGCCACGGCTGCGGGTTGGCCAATGCACTCGCCACGGTCACCGACCCCTGTTGCCCACAGGGGAGGGCTTGCGCTTGGCCTGCCTGCTGATACTGCAACTGACAAGGGTAGCCCAACGCTCGTAAGGCCTCGTTCCATTGGGTTACTGCCCACGGTAAGGCTTGTGCCACGGCAGGCGTTTGGGCGAGTAAGGCTTGCGTTACCAGTACCGTCACCACTTGGCCTTGTGGCCATAAGGCCACACCCGTTGGTTGCGTGCGCCCATACGATTGAACAACGCCAACGCCATGGCCACTACTTAACTTAACGGTCACGATCGCTCTCCATCGCTCCCATGGTGTTGCCCATCAGTTGGTTCATCATCAATTGGCTCATCATGTTGGGGTCCATAGCGGGCTGCCCCCCCGTGGGGTTCATCATGGGGTTGGCCATAGGGTTCATCGCTGGGTTCATCATAGGATTGATGCCCCAGCCTTGCCCCATACCCATACCCGTTGGGTCGGCGTTATTGGTGTTGCCACCCATGCCTGCCATCATTTGCATCATCATCATGGCTTGCATCTGCTGTTGTAACATCTCAGGCGAGACGGCATTACCCTGCCCTATCTGTCCTTGAGGTTGCACTGGCCGCCCGTAAGGGTTGCTTGCAAAGGCTTGTGCGCTCACCCCCGAAGGCGAGGGCGACGTTAGGATAGGTGCTGGCTGCCCTGCCACTGGCGTGGCAGGCGGTGCGTCCCACGTGGTTAACGGAGCATTGGCGGGCGAAGGATTGCTGGCGAGGGGCAGGGCTTGCAGGCCCTGTTGCGCTAAATTGGCCAAGGGTGTGTTGGGTACCAACCACAGCACGTTTTGGTAAAGCTGTTGTGCTTCGGGGTAGCGTTGTAGTTGCGTGGCGGCCAAGGCTTGATAGTAGGTGTAGGCCATCTCTTCGGGGTAGTCAGCCACCAGCTGAGAAAACTGGCCGTAAGCGGAAGTATAATCGCCTTGCCTGTACTGGGCTACCGCCTGCCTAAAGGCAGGGTGCGAGGGCAAAGTTTGGCTGGCTTGCGCCACCACGGCAGGGGTCACGCCCGCTTCAGACGGGGGCATGGTACGAATGTCGGGCATATAAGCGTCGTTGGCGTGGGCTTGTGGGGCAAGGCAGGCGGTGGCAAGGGTAAGGCACAGGGCTAACAGGGTAACAATGGGCATGGGGCGGGGGTCTCCAAGTACACTAACAGGCGGTGCTACACTTAGTGTGCTGTATCGGCACACTTTGGCAATGCCTTGAGGCCTCTCCACAACTTTACCCATGCGCTTTTCATAGGATTGTTCTTGTTTTTGACAGATCACACTTGAAATAAAAGTATTAAAATGTCATACTATAAGTATCCCAACGCTGCGGAGAGTAGCGTATTGCAGTCCCGCCCTACTTTGTGTAAGGTGGGACTGTTACTTTCTATGGTTGGTGCAAGCTCGTGGTGCGTGTCAACGTTTATATTGACGGCTTTAATGTGTATCATCGCCTTGATGACTATGCCAAAGCAACAGACTGTAATTTGAAGTGGCTAGATTACTACAACTTGTTGGCTTCACTTGCTAATAATCAGCGTAGTCTCAACAAAGTTTATTTCTTTACGGCTATAGATACCCGACGATCGCAAGACGTTATTGACAGACATAACACGTACTTGTCTGCGCTTGAGTCCACAGGTATAAACATTGTAGCGGGTACGTTTAAATACAAACAAAAGTCTTGTCATAACTGCGGAGCTACTTGGCAGACCGCCGAAGAAAAAGAAACGGATGTGTTTATAGGATCTCGGTTAGTGGCTGATGCCTTGCTTAACCACTGCGAAGAACAATGGATAGTGAGTGGCGATACTGACTTATTAGCGGCTGTTAAAACCATCAAACTGTATAACCCTAGCGTGGTTATTAAGGGGTTGATACCGCCACGTTATAACCCTAACAAACCCAGTAAGCCTTTTAACAAGGTGTCGTATTATGCTTACAGAAGTGCCACGGGAGAAAACCCTTTACAATTAACCTTTAACCAGCTTGCTGCTTATCCATTGCCTGATAGGATTAAGGCCTTTGATAAGGTGATTCAAAAGCCCTTGGTTTACGGTACTTTAGTTAAGGGGAACACCTAAGTGAGTGTACAAGGAAAACTTAACCAGCTTTTGCTACTACTTGGTGATGCGTATTATGACGAGACGGGTATTGAAAGAAATAAAGAGATAAATAAAGGCTTAAGAGTTCAGAGTCATGGTTCAATCCAAGATCGTTTGAACCAACTTTCAGAAGTTGATAGAGATTTGTATCACTTATAAAATAATCAAATAGATCAACATTCCATTTCAAGGGGATTCCAATCAACTGAGTTTGACAAGTGTGTATACAAACTTAAAGAGTTAGCTCTTACTCGTGATACCTATCCTAGCCCATTTTCTCTAACCTTTGACGGCTTACTAGCCTACGAAAAACTCAAGCAAGAAGCGCATGATAGCCAAATTGCTTTTATGGCCATGCCCTTTAACGCTACAAAATATCCACTGCAACAAACCTTTTATACTGACTACCTTAAACCTAAAATGGCCGAACTAAACCTGCCCATTCATCGGGTTGATTCACCCGAAAAGTTTACTCACGGTGATATTAACAACAGGATGCTAGCACAGATTCGCCAAAGCAAGTGCCTTATTGCCGACTTAACAGGCAACAACTTAGGCGTATTGTTTGAAGCAGGTTACGCCATGGGGTTGGGTCGCCCCGTATTTTTTATTTGTGAAAAAAGTCAAAAGAAGAAATTTCACTTTGACATTAGCACTCAGCAAGTTATTTTTTACCAAGCCAACACTATGGCTGAAGCGGTCATAGACATTCATGCAGCGTTGTATAACAGCCAGCTTGTCACCAAGCCTACCCCGCTACCCAACGCCAAGCCCTAACCCCTAGGTTTCAGCGTGGGGAAGGCAATCACATCGCGGATACTGGGCGAATTGGTCAGCAGCATGACCAACCTATCCAGCCCCATGCCCATACCCCCCGTAGGTGGCAGACCAATCTCAAGGGCGTTAATATAGTCCCTATCCATCGCATGAGCCTCGTCGTTACCGCCGTCACGTTCGGCCACTTGGGCGGTAAACCGCTCCAACTGGTCTTGGGGGTCGGTCAGCTCGCTAAAAGCGTTGGCAATCTCCCAGCCGTTAATGTAGGTTTCAAAGCGTTCCACCAGTCGGGCATCGCTGCGGTGCGTTTTGGCCAACGGCGACACCACCTTGGGGAAGTCAATGACGTGGGTGGGCTGAATGAGCGTGGCCTCCACCTTCTCTTCAAACACGGCCGTCAGGCAATGCCCCCACGTGTTGGCCTTCTTGTCCACATGCACCCCTAGCCCGTGGGCAGCGGCTTGCGCCGCTTCGTCGGTGCTTAGGGCTAAAAAGTCAACGCCTGTGGCTTCGGTAACCAGTTGCGCCATGCTGGCACGTCGCCACTCGCCCCCAAGGTGCAGGGTCTGCTCGCCAAAGGGAAGGTCGGTGGTGCCAAGCACTTGGCTGGCCATGGTGGCCACCAGTTCCTCGGTCAGGCGCATCATGTCGGTGTAGTCGGCCAAGGCCACGTACACTTCAAGGCTGGTAAACTCGGGGTTGTGGCGGGTGCTGATGCCTTCGTTTCTAAAGCAGCGGTTAATCTCATACACGCCTTGCGCCAACCCGCCTACCATTAGCCGTTTTAGGTGCAACTCTGGGGCAATACGCAGGTATAGGTCACAATCCAGCGTGTTGTGATGGGTTTTAAAGGGCTTGGCGGCGGCTCCGCCTGCAATGCTGTGCAGCATGGGGGTTTCCACTTCAAGGTAGCCCCGCTCATCCAACAACCTCCGCAAACACGCCGTGAGTTTTGAGCGTGTGCGTAGCGTATGCCTCGTCGTCTCGTTCATAATTAAATCTAGGTAGCGTTGCCTGTAGCGCAACTCCACATCGGTCAAGCCGTGGTACTTTTCGGGCAGAGGCGCGAGGCTTTTGCTCAACACCGTCAGCGTGGTTACCCGCACAGAGAGTTCGCCCCGAGGGGTACGACGCACCGTGCCTTCAATGCCCAACCAATCACCTACATCCAGCAGTTTCAGCAAGGGTAACTGCTCAGGGTTCAGGCTTTCTTTGTGACAAAAGGCTTGCACTTTGCCCGTAGCGTCTTGTACATCCATAAACATGCCCGTATTACGCATGGCCACAATGCGGCCTGCTAGGGTGACGGTGTCGGTGGTTTCGGTGCCGTCGGCAAGTTCGGCGTACTGCTTTTGCAGAGCTTGGCAGGTATGGCTGGTGCTAAAGTGGTACGGGTAAGGGTTGATGCCTGCCGCTTGTAGTTGTGCCACCTTATCAAGGCGGTTTTGCTTAATGTAGTTGGCATCAACGGCGGGTGTGGAGGCGGGCATCGTCATGATTTAAGGGGCTACCAATGGCTAGGGGGAGGGTCAACATATCCCTAGTTGTAGCACGTTGTTAAGGGATGTGTCACGCTTGTGGCTTGTGCAGAGCAGAGAGTAAGCAAGATAATTTTGGGTTACTTGGCGTAGATTTTTAGTTTGCTATGGCAAAGGGGAACCTAGAATAGTACATTAAAGGCATTACCACCTACGAGGATTGTGTATGGCGATTTTAATACTAGGTACTCCACACGATGCCACCTGCCACTGGGTCGCATCAAAAGCACAAGCTATGGGCGTGGCGTATTTTTATCTTGAAACCGACCGCTTCCCTAGTCACTATCATTTTAACTTAACTATTAACGACGCTGACCAGCCCCGTGCGAGCCTTACCCAGTTATTAGGGTATGCGGGGCTTACCACGCTTGATTTAACCCAAGTGACGGGTGTATATCACCGCTGGTACAAAGGCCCCCAACCTGCCCCCGCCTACGACGACCCTCAACTCAGAGAATTGGCCTACTGGAATGTGGAATCCGCTCTGGGTAGCGTGCTTAGGTTTGTTTCGCCTAAAGCCACTTGGGTTAACAGCCTTGAGGCTCAAAAAGCGCACAGCTATAAACCGAAACAACTGCTTGATCTTCACAATGTGGGCATCCCTGTACCCAAAACGCTTGTGAGCAACGACCCTCACACCATCAGAGCCTTTGCCAGCCAACAGTGTGAACCCCTTATTTACAAACCCGTCAAAGGGTGGGCAGAGGCCGAACGCCTCACCCCTAACGATTTAACCGACGAGCGATTAGCACAATTGGTCTACTGTCCTCTCACCCTGCAAACCGAGGTAGTAGGGGTGGAACATCGTATTTATGTGGTGGGTAAGGAGATTTTCCCCTTGGCGATTCAGTCATCCCAGCTTGACTACCGTGGCGATAAGAATGCCGTTAGGCAAGCCACCACCTTAAGCCAAGCCGAAGTTGACGAATGCCTGCTGATTTGTAAAACCTTAGGCTATTGCCATGCGGGGATTGATGGTAAACGCACCCCCGAAGGCAAGTTGGTGTATTTTGAAGCGAACCCTTCGCCCGTGTTTGTGCTGGATAGCCAATTAACAGGCTACCCTATTGCCGAAAAACTACTGGAATTGTTACATTAAACTAAAAGAATATACACATTTTGAGGCTTTGGTATATAATAACAACATATCGTTGTTTTTTCTTATCTGTTTTACTCAATGTGAGGGTACCTTTATTATGCCTTTCTCTGATCTTCCTTTTATAAGCTATGCAACTGAATCCCCTAATGTTGTGCGCAATAGAGCCAATCAA
>JBIKUS010000094.1:0-7916 GCA_044347425.1 Vampirovibrionales bacterium
GGATGTTGACCATGCACTGTCCAAAATGTGGATCTACAGAAAAGAAAAAAGCTGGTTTTGTTGGCAAGGTACAGCGTTGGCAATGCAAAAATTGCCCTTGCAAATACACTAAAAGCACACCCAATGACCGAGGAGAACTTGTTTGGAGCTTAGCCAGAGAACTCTATGCTAGCGGGATTTCTCTTAAAAGAATTAGCTATACGCATTAGAAGCAAACGTAACTCTAACTTGTCACCAAAAGAATCCGCTAAAAAAATAGAAATAAACAAAAAAATACTTACAAAATTAAAACGTAAAAACTGACTTTTTATAGATTCCTTTTGATCTATTCTAAAAATGGATGAGACACACGTTTGTAAGCTACTTTAATCAACAAAACTAGCATTCAAGGGCGGCGAGGTCTTGAGCGGCGTTGGCTCCGTAGTGCGTAGTTTTAGCCCAGTGGAAGCTATTACTTGGCCCCAACAACACTTTAACAAAGGTGTAGTAAACCACAGGCCCCCAAATCAGCAGCATATACAGCATGGTTTGCGCCGCCCATTGCAAGCTCACCCAGCGCGAAGGCCGCTCAAACCGCCGAATACCCACGTACAACGCTGGTATAAAACACAGCGCAAACACAGGCAACACACTAAACGAGAGCAATGCGTGCAGTTGGCTACCCTGCCCCAGCATAAACATAGCAATCACCAGCAAATTATCAGCCAAAATCAGCAGCGGGAACAAAAACTCGATGAGGTAGACCAACATATCAATGCGAGTACGTAAGCCCACCTTACCCGAACACAGTACCGCCCAGCCATTATCTAAATAACGCCGTAACGAGCCTTCAGCCCAGCGCACCCGTTGGCGCAGCAAGGGCAGAGCCTCTAAAATGGCTTCCTCGTAGACCGTGGCTTGGCTGTCAAACCGTATATCCCACCCTTGTAAGTGCAAGCGGGTTGATAAATCCAAGTCATCCGTTACCGAAGCGTCGTTCCAACCGCCCACACTCAGCAAGGCCTCTCGCTTAACCAGCATACCATTGCCACGGGCTTCTACTGCCCCTTGCACGGCATCTCGGCAGGTTTGCACGTGGGCATCAAAACAATATTCAAGGTGTTGCACCATGGTCAGCCAATTGGTATCGGCGTTGCTCATGGCTTTGCGGGCTTGTACTAGGGCTACCGTGTCGGCCACGGTGGGTTCGGCCACAAAGGGCAACAGACGGCTGAGAAAATCGGGGGCTACCTTGGCATCAGCGTCAAACACCAGCAGATAGGGCGTGGTGGTAGTGGCTAGTGCCTCGTTAAGCACCGCCGACTTACCTGGGGTGGCCTCATCAGCTCGGCGATACCACCTAAAGCGGGTTTCGCCTTGTTGGGCAAGGTGCTGCTCGAGTTTTGAGAGGATGTTGGGCGTAGCATCGTGCGATCGGTCATCAATGACCAGCAACTCAAAGGGGACACCCTGCATCTCAAGCAGGTTAAAAATGGTATCCCTAATCACAATCGCCTCGTTGTGGGCGGGGACGATAACACTGACCAGCGGAGCCAAGGAGCAAACCTCAGCTTGGGTGGCGGGCAGGTTGGTTTCGTCTAGCGAGGAGATGGAAACGTTGCCGTCGTCTCCCCATACTTTGGCGGTAGCTTTGGCCAAAGCGGCTTTAAAGGCCTCAAGGGGGGCAAGGGGCAAGTCGGCCTTGGCATTAAACGGCCAAAAATCGTGCGTTTGGTAGAGCTTGGCCAATAGCTTGAGGTTAACCCGCTCGCTCACCTTAGCCACGGCACGCTTCACCACAAACATGGTGCTAAGGTAAATGGTGTAAAACACAATCATCGCTGTTAGCACAATCACGGCAGACAACTCAGGTTGGTATCGCTCTAGCAGTAAAAACAGCCCCACGGTGGCCACCGTCAGGTAAATTAGCCGTCGGCGTTGTACACTAAGCGTCAGCCGTCGGCGTTCGGTAAGCCAAGCGGGTAGTTTGGGCTTAGGGCGTTTGCCGCTCAGCCAGCTAGTAGTCAAGAATTCGTTGGGCATAGTGGGCTACCTGATGGGCTGCTTGTTGCGGAGCTTGCCACTGGTGCGCCCGTTGGGCAAAGCCCTGGGCATGGCTACGCAATGAGTTACATTGTAAGGCGGTGTGTAGGGTTTGGGGAAGCTCTCCCGCTTCAAGTTGATCGTACGTCAGCGAGAGTGCCACGCCGAGTTCGGTCATGCGGCGGGCGTTATTTTCTTGTTCAATCTGCTGATGGTCAGGTATGAGGATGCTGGGCTGGCCAAGGGTGAGCAACTCCATGGCGGTGCTATGCCCCGCTTGCGAGACCACAATATCGGCCGCTTTAAGGTAGGGGGCAGCTTCTTCTTCAATACTATGCAGGGTGAGGTTGGGTAGAGGCCCTTGCGATTCGGCAAAGAGAAAGCCGGAAAATACGTGAAACTGGTGGTGGGGCATATGTCGGGCAGCATCCACCACAGCATCAAACAACGGCCTACGGTAGCCATGCCCACCTAAGCTGGCCACCACCACAGGGGGGCGGTCGGGTTGCGCCAACAGGGCTTCAAGCTCAGGCGGGGTAGCCAAGTCGGCGGGTTGCCATGCTACCAAGGGGCCCACAAAGCGGGTTCGCTTTTTAACCTGCATATCGGGCGAGAGATTAGGCAGGCACACCGTATCAGGCGGAGGAAAGTCGGGAATCCAGATTTCTTCGGCACTGCTGAGCCAAAACTGCATCAGCCACTCAAACGACAACCCCAGCAGTTTAATCAACGGGCTATCTTGGTCAAAAAACGGATAAAACGCACTTTGGTTGGTGAGTACCACGCAGGGTATGTGCAACCTACTAGCCGCCACCACGGGTGCCATGCGTCCATCGGCAATAACAAGGGTGGCACCTTCTTGCTTAAGGGCATCTTGTTCGGTTTGCACCACTTGGTTAAAGCTTAGCGCACGTTGCGGATTACGAAGGATGGTGCGCCCCATGTCAAACTTGCCAGCATTACCCACCAGTTTAATTTCTTGCGGGACGGTGAGGCACCGAAAGCCTTGGCGTTGCAGGCGTTGTTGGGCAAGGCCATAGCTCGCCATCACCACTTGGGTGGGGGGCAGGTGCGCCGCCAAGGCCATGGCTCGGCTGCTGTGGCCGTAGCCTTCGCTACTGACGGAGAGGTAGATTTTTGCCTTGGGCGATAACCGTGTGGAGCCGTGGGGCAGGTCAGTGAGCATACAGGCGCAACAGGCTTTCATCACAAACTTGAGCGATACTGCTATTAAGTGTAGCACAACCCTTTAAAAGGGTGATGGACGGAGGCTTAGTGTTTGTCAGCCACTGGCAGTTCTTCACTCAAGTGGCCAACATGGCCAGGGCGTGCATAGCTAAGCCCATAACCATAAGGGAATAGTGGTTGATAACCATCATCGCCACGGTTAAGCTCGCTTTGGTGCGGCGATGATGGCCAACTAAAGGATAGCTGCCCCTTAAAATCAACATCGCCAAACAACACATCGGCCACACCCTGCCCCTCAGAGCCTGGTAGCCACGCCGCCACAAAGGCATCGGCAGCGTTAAGGTAAGGGTTCACCCACAGGGGACGGCCTGACAAAAACACGGCAACGGTGGGGATACCTTGGGCTTGATATTGTTGCAGTAACGCCAAGTTGTTGCCCGCTTCTTCAAACGCTACGGTGGAGCGGTCGCCTTTGTATTCGGCATAGGGGGGTTCACCAAACACCACCACCGCCACATCAGGCCGTTGTTGCCACAAACCGCCCTGTGGGTTGAGTTCAACCGTGGCACCATGGGTGGCCGCCACCTGTTGCAGCCCTTGCCCGATGGTGGTTACGCCTATAAAATCAGCGGGGTTAGCGTCTGCCCCTTGCCATGACAAAGACCAGCCACCTGCCTGTTGTTGACTGTCGTTAGCAGCATCGCCCGTTACCACAATGTGCGAGCCTCGGCGTAACGGTAAGGTCTGCCGCTCGTTTTTTAACAGCACTAATGACGCTTGCACCGCTTGCCGAGCTAACGCTCTGTGGGCAGGTTGCCCCAACAGCTCAAACTGCCCCGCAGTCGGTCGAGACGAGGGCAGCCCTGCATCAAACAACTTTGCCCTGTACTTTAAGCGTAGAATACGGCTAACGGCCTCATCAACACGAGCTAGGGGAATTTGCCCTGAGTTTACTTGATCTAAAGTGTTGGCGTACAACCCTTTCCAACTGTCAGGAGCCATCAGCATATCCACACCCGCCATAAGGGCAGCGGGGCAACTGGTGTTGGTACAACCTGCCACTTGGCCGTGGCCATTCCAATCGCCCACCACAACCCCATCAAACTGCATACGCTGGCGCAACACTTGGGTGAGCAGTGGAGCATTCCCGTGAAGCTTAACCCCTTGCCAACTGTTGTAGCTGGCCATAACCACTTGTACGCCTGCCGTGATAGCGGGTGCGTATGCCCGCCCGTGTACTTTCGCTAGCTTACGTTCGGGTAATACACAATCGCCTTGGTCTTTGCCTAGGTGCGTACCACCATCGCCCACAAAATGCTTGGCGGTAGCAATCACATGTTGGTGGTGCAACCAGTCGGGTTCACCAGCCACACCTTGTAAGCCCTCAATCATCGCCCTGGCATAGGTGGCTACAAGGGCAGGGTCTTCAGCGTAGCTTTCGTAGGTTCGCCCCCACCTGTCGTCTCGGGCAACGGCCAATGTGGGGGCAAACGTCCACCCTAGCCCTGTGGCCTGCATCTCAACAGCGGTGGCAGCCCCTATACGTTTTACCAGCTCGGGGTCTCGGGCGGCACCTAAGCCAATGTTATGGGGGAACAACGTAGCACCCACCACGTTGTTATGGCCGTGTACCGCATCAGTACCCCACAACACGGGGATACGAGGCAAGTCTCCCACAGGCTGAAGAGAGGCCGTGTAGTAGGCATCGGCTAAGGCTAACCAGTCACTTGCCTTACGGGTAGCAGGCGCACTGGTACCCCCGTTAAGGATAGCCCCAAGGTGATAGTCTCTGACCTCGGCGGGAGTGACACTGTTAATGTCCGCCATGATGAGTTGCCCCACCTTTTGCTCCAGCGTCATGCGTTTAAGCAGCTGAGCAATGGCTGCTTCGGTTTGGGCATCTGCTAAGGTAGGGGGATGGGCTTTAGGCCAATGCCGCACGTGTACCGCTTGAGGCTGCACAGGTTGTGCCAAAGACAAGGGGGTTGCCCACTCGTCTGCCCCTAGCATAAGCAGGGTGAGTATCAGTAAGGTCGTCATCCACCTTACGCCCTTTTGGCTTAAGAGAGAACGGCTGCTTAGTGGCGTTTGTGGTAAATAAAACATGCGTAGGTGCTTCTCTGTGTAGGGGTGTTATAGGGGTAAGCTAGTGTAGCATAACCCGTTAATGCACATGACAACTCGCCAGCTTGCTAATGCTCTGTAAGCCCGCTACACTAACAAGTGCCAATCAACCCACACCCCAAAAGGATTCCCCCATGATTGAAGCCACTCAACTAATGCGTTCGGCCATTATGCCCCTGTTGCCCTTGGTCTTATGGTTACTACCCTTTAAAGTAGCAGCACGCCAGCTTAAACTACTTGCCCTTAGCTTTTGGCTGGCTGGTGGCATTGTGCTAACCGCCCAAGGGTTTAGCTTTTTAGAGCGTTTGGTTGTGACGCAACAAACCACGTTTGCGGCTTTGGTACTCCCCCTTATGGTGGCCTTGGCCGTAGGCCTTGCCAAGGGACGTTTTGTGTTAAGCAAAACCAGCCAACGCAACCTTGACCGTTTAAATGCTATGCCCGACACCTACAAACTGGTACACGTGTACAGCCGTCGAAGCTGGATAATGATTGGCCTAATGGTGTTGATTAGCCTGACCCTAACGCTAACCCACACACCGCTGTTTTGGCGTGGTTTAGTGAATGTGGCCATTGGCTTTGCTTTAGTGGTAAGCGCACAAGCTTATGTGCGAGCCTTATCGCAACCTGTAGAAACCTCTGTATAAGCATTTGTGTGGGCGTTAGCAACGCCTAAATGCCTAAAAAGCAGAACTGGCCCGAACCACCCAGGCCGAGCCAGTATCTATGTTTTCCCTTTTGGGGACGAGCCACGAGCCAAAACTCGTGGATACGTAAACCTTACATCATATATAAAACAGATGTCAGTATTTAATTGCTAGCCATAAGGCTAAGGTGTAACACTGGGCGGTGTGGACGGTGAGGTAAAAGGGTTGGGCTGATTAGGGTCGTGCCATAAACTAGGCAGGGTAAAGTGTTGGGCATCACTCGCATCGGGCAGAAGTATGGCGTAAGGGCCATTGGCTGCAATTTGCGTTTCGGCGTTATCGGCAATGGCATCAGGTAACCCCATGTGGTGAATCATGGGTATCAGCTCGCTGGCACGCTTGGGGACGTAGCCCTTGTGCGTGTCTTGGCTATCACTCACCAATAACCATAGCTCGTGGTTGGCGGGGTCTACTTGGTAGCCACCTATTTTAATAATGTGGCCACCCCGCACATAGCCCTCATCATCCATAAAGTTAATACCCACCACAGGCGCATGGCCTTGCCACAGGGTTTGCAAAATGTCGTGAGTGGTTTGCTCAAAGCTACGTTTATAGCCTAGCAACACACTACCGTTAGAGGTGTTGGGGTCGTTGCCCAGTTGTTGCACTTCTACGTTACGCCAGTTCACGTCATCGTCTAAAATGCTTTGCATCAGTATCTCTTCGTCGGCGTAGAGGCCTTTGTTTTCGGTGGCAAACAAGCTATCTATCAAAGCTTTACCTTGAGCTTTATCCACGGTGGGGGTGGCTGCCAGCATGGCCAAGGCACGCACCTTGGCCAGCTTGGGGTTACCCGTGTTGTTCAGCACGTTTATCAGGTTGACTTTAAGATCGTCGTTTAAAAAGCTGGCATTGGTCACTAAACTTAGATTTTGAAGGTAGCCCCAACGTTCATCTGTGGCGGCATCGTAGGTGTGGTGGCTACCGTTATGCACCAGCAGGCTGTACAACAACGCTTCAACACCTCTACCAGCAAAGGGCGTGGGGTGCCGTTGTGCCAACACGGCACGCTGCAAACCCGAAACAGGCACGGGCAAGCTCACCTTAAACGCCGTGGGCGAGAGGGGCGTAGCTTGCGAATTTGCCGCCTGTAGTACAGCTTGGGCTTGCGCTGTTGGGGGGAGGTTAGCCCACACACCCGCTCCCGCCGCTGTACGAGAGGGCTTAACATCGCTGGCTTGCACCACCTCGGTAGCCAAAAGGGCGGGGCTGCTAGCTTCTTCTATCAGCCGAGCCAGCTCTTTGGGTTGTTCTTCGGCCATGCGAGACAGGATGGAGGCGGGGCCACAATTGTAGGCATCCTTGGCACTAATATCGTCTACGGTGTGTTGGGTTGCCCAGCCCGTGGGTAAGGCGGGGTCTTGGGCGGCTTGCCATAAGGCGGTGCGTTCGGCTTGTGTGGTCACGGCGTTGTCTTGGTTAACATCGTTGGGGTTAGCCAGCCAGTCAACCGTCTCGGCCAAGGTGGTTTTAGGGTTTAGCCCAGCTGCCCGTGGGGTAGTAACCAACTTGTGTAGGTAGTAAAGGAGTGTGTGATTATCGTCGCCTTTGGTATCGGCCAGGGTACCTTGTGCGGCTAAGCGTTTAAATTCGTCTTGCTGAGCAGTGGGCAAGGCATGATACACCGTAGCCGCCATGGTGTTAGCATCAGGTTCGGGGGCAGGGGCTGGTGGGGTAGAAGGTGTGCTTGGGGTGAGTGGGGGCTGGGTTAGACCAAAGGCAGCAAGCCGATGGGGCGGCACAAAGGGGGATGAAGTCATGGTGGGCGTGGTCGCTCTGGTGGGTCTATCGTGGTGGGGGAGGCAAGGGTGTTAGTTGCATAAACGCTTAACCTCGCTTTTTGTTGCGGGTGATTGGGGAAGCAACGCCTCATAC
>JBIKUS010000014.1:0-25468 GCA_044347425.1 Vampirovibrionales bacterium
CTCGCCGCAGGCGAGTCTGAGTGCCGAGCGGTAGGAGCGAGCTTCGCTATTGGGGGTAAGCAGTAGGGGGCAAAGCCCCCTCTGTGGGGGAGCGCGAGGGGAGACCACCCCTCGCATCAGCCAAAACAGACCAAAAACAAAACCGCCATGCTATTAAAGTGACACCTCTTTAATTTTTTGTTAATGTAGTTAAATTAGGGCTTAGATCAACGCTTGCGTAAAACTAACGCCACGTTGTTGCCAGCCCCCTGCCTTACGGAAACCACCCAGTGTTAACCACGTCCCCCCTTGCCTCCCGTTACTTACTTGGTTGTGCTGCTTTGGGCGTGCTGGCCTCCTGCTTGGGGTGTTATGGGGCTAAGGCAACACAAGCCATGCCGTTAGTGCCAGCTTCCTCACAACTGTTGGTACCCTACAACACGGCTACTGTTGTAGCAGAAACCCACTTGGTGGCACAATCGCCCCAAACCAGTAGCCAACCCCAAACCACCAACCGAGCCTTTCCCGCCATTGAGGGCAACAAACGTCGGCATCTCGACCACATCTACGCCTACGACGCTCAGCCCCTAGGCAACCGCACCCCCGTAATTATTGTGCCTGGCCGTGTGCAAGAACGCCAAGCCAACCCCTGGTGGAAAAAACTGGGCGAAGAAGCCAAAGAAACGCCCGCTTTTGACCAACACTATAAGCTGTACCTGTTTTTATACGACTCTGAAGAAGAGTTGGAGGACATGTCGCGCGAGTTTGCCCAAGAGCTTAAGATACTGCAAGACTGGCTAACGGGTGGCCGCTCTGTGGCGATTATTAGCTACAGCTTGGGCGGGCTTATCGCCCGAGATGCCCTTGAGGATTACCCTGGCCTCTTGGACAAAACCGATTTGGTGTTTGGCCTCTCCACCCCTTACCATGGGTCGCCGATGTTTGACCCGCAATGGTTTACGGACTACCTGCATCACGTGTCGCCCATACGGACCTTGTGGGATAGAGCCACCTATACCGCCTACATGTTTAACAAAAGCAACCTGACCCGAGGGCTGAACTGGGTCAACTTTGATCGCTCCATGCCGCAATACGTGCAGCCTAAAACAGACGACGAACGCCAAGCCTTTAGCCAAACCCAGCAAACCCAGCCCATCTTTAGCGAAAGCCCCGAGAACAAGGCCTTTAAAGATCGGCTCATCCCGTATGGGTCGTATTTGGATAACCCCTTTACAGACCCCAACTGGAAGAGCGATTTGTTTAGCGATGTGGTCAACGCCCCTAAGCGAGTGGTGGGGACGGTGCTGCCTTTTTATGGGTTTTCTGTACATGCCGTGTTTAACTACATGAACCAGCAAATGGCCAACCTACCCACCTACAGCGAGGACAACCCCAAGGGCAAAAACGAACACCTCTACCGTTATAACGATGGGATTATTCCGCTCTCGAGCATGTTGCACCTGCCCGCCCGAGAGCAGCCCTACCGAGAGAGCTTGCTTGAACTGGCCGCTTTGGCCGATACCTGCAACGTGCGGGTATTTAGAGAGATTGACCACGTGGACATGGGGCATTACCGTTGGCCAACAGGGCGGCTTTCTGTGCTCGATGAGATTCACCCGAAAGAGGGCGTGAAGCGTACGCCCACTGAGTGGCTGTTTTATGATTTGATGCACTGGCAACAGGTTAAACGTGCTTCGGCAACGGTGGCCAAGGCACGGCAAGCGTATTGTAAGTAGCAAGCGGGGCTGTGCAGCACGATGAGCCAAGGGGATGTTCTCGCACTGCCGCCGCCTACTGTTACGGTGGTTACGGGGTCAACAGCCTCGGGTAAGAGTGGGCTGGCCTTGCAGCTAGCGCAACACTGGCAGGGGCAGGGTTATCAGCCCGTCATCCTCTGTGCCGATTCGCAACAGGTGATTGAGGGCATGGCCATTGGCACTGCCCAACCCAGCGTGGCCGAACAAGCCCTTGTGCCGCATGTGGGGCTAGGGTGGGCAACGCCCGACCAGCCCTTTAGCGTGGCCGATTTTGTCGCTAAGGCGCACCCGTGCTTGTGCGAGTTAACGGCCAACCCGCAAACGCCCGTGCTGGTGGTGGGGGGTACGGGGTTTTATTTACAAGCCCTGTTTGAGCCGACCGTGTTGCCTGCCGTTGCGCCTAACCCTGCGTTACGGCAGCAGCTACAGGCGCAAGCGGCCAGCCAGCCAGCGGGCTGGCTGCACCAGCAGCTTACCTTGGCCGACCCTGCCCGTGCCAGCCAGCTGCACCCCAACGACACCTTTAGGGTGTTGCGTGCCTTAGAGATTATTGCGGCGCAAGGGGGGCAACCCGTGCCAACACAAACCAGCCCCGCCCTATGGCCAGTGACAGCCCCTAACGTGGTATCCCTTGCCCTAAGCCCCCCCAGCCGAGAGTGGCTGTGGCAGCGGATTGAACAACGGGTGGATGCCATGCTAGCCCAAGGTTGGCTGGCCGAAACCGAGGCCTTGGTGGTGCGCTACGGTGCCGAGGCGCACGCGTTGCAGGTGGCGCATGGCTACCCCGAGCTGGTGGCCGTGTTGCAAGGCCGCACCAGCTTGCCCGAGGCACGCCAGCGGATTATTTTTAATGTGCGGCAGTATGCACGGCGGCAGCGCATTTGGTTGGCACGGCGTAGCCAGTGGATGCACACCCTACCCGCAACGGCCAGTGTGGCCGAGGCCTTGGCCGTGGTGTGCGGTTGAGGCTTGCATTGCCCTAGCGATTATGGCAAAGTAAGGACAACTGAGGGCGTTTAGCTCAGTTGGTAGAGCGCCTGCCTTACAAGCAGGTGGTCCGGGGTTCGAGTCCCCGAGCGCCCATATTTTGGATAGAAATACAGCAACCTATGATCTTGAAGTTTTACTTTATTATTGTATGTTGAAACAACCAGTCAATATGCTAAAAGATGCGAAGGCTGTGCTTTTGCATGGTTGAGGTTGTCATAAAAGCAGACCCTACCATTACAGTAGGGTCTACAGTAATTTAAGTACTACTTCTTGATAGGCACTTGAAATCGCCACATCTTACCGCCTTGGCGATAGAGACGTTTACCGTTTTTAGTAATGTAAGGTGTGTAAACCCATTCATTACCGGGCTTAAGGGCTGGGTCGCTAGCTTTTTTAGGGCTAGTTTCATTACAGTATACGGTTAATTGGCGTTTTCGGCGTTCGTTTACAAGCATGGATTTACTCCAAAAGGTTAAGATAGGACAACAGACCTAGCCTAAGGAGTACCACTCGTTGTATACTGAAATTGTTCAGGATCAGTATAACTTCAAGGGTTCTCCTTAAGTTTGATCTTAAAGAGCCTAGTGACCTTTGGTTATTGGGCTCTTTTTAATGGTTAAGGTGGTTTTCACATGGGTGCAGTCTCCTTAAGCGGCAAACAGGGCATCACGTAGCCCCGCTGGTTTAATCAATAAACGGTAACGGCGGTAATCTTTAAGCTGATAGCCTAGCGCACCAGCAAGAAGGGATACATCAATGCCCACTTTGGTAGCAATGTTCCTTAGGTCATCGTTAGTAGGGTAGGTTGGCTGATCTAATAAATGTTCTAGTAAGCCTTCTGGGTAAAGATAACCCCTAGCAAAGGCATCCGCTTCTTTTTCTTTTAAAGGCAGTTGCGCCAAAGGGGTATTCTTGGTGGCTTCGTCATCGGCAAAAAATTGACCTCGGCCTTGCTCGTCGCTTAGGTGTAGCTTTAAATGGCCTAGTTCGTGCATAAGTGAAAAATAAAAGCTGTCTAACCTATCAAAACGTAACGATAAAGCTATAACAGGGGTGGCTTGTTGATCATTGAGCCTAAAACAGGCACCATCTGTATAAGTTTTGGTTAAGTGAGGGACAAACACCAAGGCAATGCCTTTGCTTGCCAGCAGTTGCTGTACCTGCTTAACGCCCTCAACCCCATAGCATGAATAAGTTGGGATAGCTCGCAGTAGTTCATCCGTAAGGGAGTCAGCCTGATATAGTGGTAACTGAGTTTGCTTGGCAACGACGGTAGCCACCATAAGCCACGCCCTTAAGGCATCAGTATCCACCGCTGAAGTTTCATGGTTTTGACTGTTTTCTCTAGGGAGGGCTGGTGTTTTTGGTAATATCTCCAACTCCATTGGTGAAGCCAATTTCATAAATGCTTTAGCCTGCTCGTCACGTCTTGTCTTCCAATCGTCTGGTAAGTCAAAGTAAATGCCTGCTTTCTTGGCAGCTTTAACCAGCTGATTTAAGGGTAGTTTACTGGTATCAAATGTGGGAGCCACAACCTGCTCTACAATATTAGGCGCAACTAAAAGCTTTGCTGGAATTTGTAGGTTTGCAACCAGTTCACGGGCAATAGATAGTGTTAGAGGCGATTTACCTGAGAGTACCATTGAAGCCTTGGAGGCACTACCAAACAACGGGGCAATATCTCTGCTTTTTAGACCAAGCTGCTCCATGCGTGTTTTTATGACGTTGTGAGGCTCGTGGCCATTAACAACTAAACTAGTCACTAATGCTTCGTTTTCAATAGCTTGTTGGATTATCTGCCGAAGATCTGGGGGGCATGTTGCCATATACTCTTCGCTCAAGTGAGACAACTCTAACACGTTGTGCTATCCTTATTAAGTACGGATTAAGCTTTCTTGGCTATATTACCACCCACCCTGAGCTTATAGTTTTATAAACTCTAAAATATTTACAAAACGTTACAATTTACAAGCTCCAGAAAGCCCATGGGAGCTGCAGTCAAACAAAAGTCCCCAAGCGGTTGGGATACTAAACAGTGCCATCCCCTTGAATGTAGTAGGTGCCACGCCCTTTGCCTTTGCTTTCAAGTAAGCCTAAGGCCATCAAGTGGTCAAAATCTTGCTTTCGGGCAGACAAGCTACGAGCAGAAAACTGTTCGTATTCCCGTTGGGTAATGCTACCATGCTTAGCGATATAAGCCAAAATCTCCTGATGATGAGCCTCCACCCGCTGATGCGGTACGCCCTTGGTGGCCAATACCTTACGCACTCGTGTCAGTTCGTCCAAAATGCCTTCGGCAAAATATTCTAACCAGTGGGTAAAATCAATGCTGCTTTCTAGCCGATAATAATCGCCCTCTAAGCCAACGGCTTTAAAATAGCGAGAAATATTTTGGTTGTAATAGGTTTCAAAGCTAAAGATTTCAAAAAAATCCATGCCAGCTTGCCCCAAAATGGCCGTTGTCATGAGCCGTGTCGTTCTCCCGTTACCATCCATAAAAGGGTGAATAATCACGCATTGGCGGTGAAACAACCCCGCCAAAATAATGGGGTCAATGCTGCCCCTCTGCTCGTTGATAAACGTGAGTAAGGCGTTGATGAGAGGCTTCACGTCTTTGGCATCTGGCGGTATGAAAACAATCTCGTTGAGTTTACGAGGGTTACGAATGACCACAGGAGCCTGACGGAGTCGTCCACTATCGGCCTTATTCTCCATAAGGGTATCTGTTACTTGTTTCTGCACAGCTTCAAGTGTTGTAAGGCTGAGAGTAAACGTGTTATTACGAACGGATTGGTACAGCGTTTGTAAGGCAAGGTTGTAATTGAGTACCTCACGTTCGGTATCACGGAGATGCTCTTTTTTGGTTTTGAGCAGGTGTTTGACATCTGTTAAGGGGAGGGGGTTACCCTCAATACTGGTTGAGGCGTAGGACGATAAGGCTCGTGCCTCAAGCTCGAGCTTGGCCAAAGCCTGCCCCGTTATGGGCGTGCTTTTAATGCTACCAATCGCTTCCCCAATCTCACGCATGGTAACGAGTAGCTTATCTGTAATGGTGTAATGTGGCTTCCAAGACATAGCCGTAATGTAGCCGTAATGTAGCCGATTAGCAAGGGGCAACCTTTATGCTTTGGCCTAATCTCCCTCACCTGCTATACTACACCCACAGGGAGCGAACACAATCGCCTCGCCGTCGTCTCTCATCAAACCACCCCCTGTCTGTGTACGGAGTTCCCCCTGCCATGCCACTTTTTCGCTCCTCGTCGCCTGCACCATCGCCGTGGGTGAGCCTCCTCATGGTGGCCTTGGCTTGCCTACCCCTGCAAAGCAAGCAACCCGCCCACGCCAACAGCCCTACTCCCCAATGGCAAGTGCAAGGCGAAGCCTCGCCCAACCTGCAACCCACCGCCTACGCCCCCGCCACACCCCAGCAGTGGAAGCTAAATGTGGATGCCACCAACCGCAGCCGTGCCGACAATCAGCTGGTATTGTACACCCCCGCCTATGGCACCAGCACCCGCACCAACCCCTATGGCGTTGAGGCCGTGGCCGAAACCGTGGGGCAAACGCCCAGCGGCCTGCCCCTGTACCAAGTGATGCAAACCAGCAACGTGTGGGCGTGCATGAAGGCCAACAGCCTCGCCTCGTGCGGTAATGCCAACATACCCGCCAAAGGCGTGGTGCTGTCGGCCAGTGGCAACCGTCGCCTTGCCGTGCAAGAGAAGTTGCCCGTGGGCGCACGCTTTAGCCTACAACCCGCCTACTTTACCCAAGGGCAAGCCACGTTGGACATCACCGACCCGACCGAAGCGACCAACCCTAAAGGCCGCACTTACCCAGGCTTGCGGGCGAGCCAACAATTGTTGCGCTACACGCCCGCTTATGGTCAGCCCACCACAGGCACCAACGAATATGGCTACGAAGTGACCGTAGTAGATGGCCGTGTGGTGCGAGAAGATGGGGCGAACTCCCCCATACCGCCCAACGGGTATGTGTTAAGCGGGCATGGCCGTAGCCGAGAGTGGCTGATTGCCAATGCACCACTGGGGGCGCAAATCACCCTCGAAACCCAAGGCAGTGCCACCGTTGTTAAGGCTAAAGTGGATGTGGAAGCCTATCGCAGTGGCGTGGTGCAAGGCTTACAGGCGTTGCAAGCCCTTGGCGTGAGCAGTGCTACCCTAGCCCCCTTGCAAGCCCAACTTGCCCAAGCCGATGCCCTAGCCCAAGCCAACCAAAGCCGCCAAGCGGTGGATGCCTTGTTGGCACTGGCTCCGCAGGTGAACAGGGTGCGCTGGCAACAACAGGCTCGCTACCCGCAAGGGGCGGTGAAGGCGGTGTGGCATCGGCCTGTAGAAAGCACGCCCCAAGCCGTGGCGCAAACGCTAGACAGGTTACAACAGGCGGGACTAAATACCGTCTTTTTAGAAAGTTTTTACCACGGCTACCCTCTGTGGGCTTCGCAGGTGTATCAGCAGTATGGCATTGCTGCCAATCAGCATCCTGTGGCCAAGGGGCAAGCCATGCTCAGCTGGTGGTTAGACGCTGCTCACCAGCGGGGCATGAAGGTGCATTTGTGGTTTCAAACCTTTTATGCGGGCAACACCGCCATTGAGGGTGTGGGCCCCATTTTGCAACGCTACCCTCAGTGGGCTAACGTGCAACGTGTCGCCCTTAACCCTGACACCCTGACGACCAGCACGCCGAAGCCTTCTAACCTAGAGTTGGGGCATTACTTTTTAGACCCCGCCAACCCCGAAGTGCGCTCCTTTTTGCTGGCGTTACTGGCCGAGGCTGTGACCCGCTACCCTGTGGATGGTGTGCAGTTGGATTATATCCGCTACCCCAATAGCTTCCCGCCAGAGCGCACCAGCTATGTGGCGACGACGTGGGGCTACACCCCCGTGGCTCGGGCGGCGTTTGCTCAGCAGACAGGTGGGCTAGAGGCCGCCGAGCTTGACCCTTATACTCAACCCGAAGCGTGGCAGGCGTGGAATACCTTTAAAGCCAACCAAGTCACCACCTTTGTGCAGCAGGCGACGACACAACTCAATGCTTTAGCGGCGAAGCGGGGGCAACCCTTGGTGCTGTCGGCGGCGGTGTTTCCTCGGCCAGAGGAGGCCTTTGCCTTGAAGCACCAACACTGGGCCAGTTGGCAACAGCAAGGCCTGCTTAAGTTTTTAGCCCCCATGAGTTTAACAGGCTCCGCCACGGCGGTGGGTAGCAACGTGGCGATCATGAGCCAACAGCTGCCCATGCAGAACAAGGGCTTGGTGTCAGGGGTGTTTGGCCCGTTTAATAACCTTTCGGCCAACCGAATGATGGAGCAACTGGAGGCTTCACGGTTGGCGGGTGCTACGGGGTATGCTCTGTTTGACAGCGCACACCTGACGGGCGAGATGCTGGAGGCGTTAGCCGTGTGGCAAGGCACACCTGAGGCTAGGTAAAGCGTGGAGGGTTAGAAGAACCCGCTAAGCAAGTTCCCGCCGCCTGCACCTGCTGGGGCTATAGAGCGACCGCCTCCACTAGGGGGATTATCGCCACGTCTCTCGCTTTTTGTGTCGAGAGTTTTGCGAGAAACCACAAAAATGTCTGTTGCGTAGTCAAGCCCCTTTGGCTGAGAAGCGTCAAGCTTTGTTGCCGAGTTAACAGTATGATCAAACTGAAGCTCGTTAACATTAACACCATTAGGAGTGTTAAAAGCCTCTAACACGGCTCTTACAAAGACTTTAGCGTAGGGCAAAGCATCATTGGGTGAAAACTTTGACCCAGGCACTTTAAGATGGACTTTGGGAACTGTATACTTCCCCAACGGTACATCATCAGGTAAACCGCTTACGTCTTGCTAATCATTCCACGTAAACGTGACCAGTGCTGGCAAAGGGTCGTCTCCAATCTGTTCAGCCGAGGTACCAAGCCCTACACTACCAAAAGCTGGCTGCTGCTTGGCAACAGGTAGGGTAGCAAAACTAGCCGATGCAAGAGGAGATAATGTCATGAGAAAATACCTTAGTAGAACCATAAAGCAGATTAAGCAAAAAGCACGCTTAACTCACTTAGTTAAAGGCTAAACATCAGCAAAATTGCCTTGGCCACTTTAAAGCATGGCACCTGCGTTGATACTATTGCAGTTAGGTACCACTTGGCACACCGAAGGACGTAAGGGGCTGTTAGGCTCGTAGGCTAAAAACTGCCGCCAGGCCTGTTGTTGCAGTTGCCATTGTTGTTGCGCCCCATACACCACGCCTAACAAGTACCACGCCTGCCCGTCTTGTGGCGAGCGTAGGGTAAGGGTCTCTAGCTGGCCTTGTGCCATCTCAAGGGATTGAGTTAACTGCCACACCTTGACCATATTGTCATAGTAAGGGGCGTAATGGGGTTGCAGGCGGCTGGCATACATAAAGCTGACGATGGCCAACTGGGGGTAATTGGCTTTTAAATAGGCCAGCCCCAACGTGTTGTACAACGTGGCCGAATAGGCCGAATTGGGGTTATAACTAATGGCCAATTGCAGCCTGTTGACGGCTTCAATTACTCGGCCTTGTTGTAGCAGGGCTTGCGCTTGTTGATGAAGCGTTGGAGCGTGTTGCCTGTAGGGGTGGCTGGTAGCTGCCAGTGCCACAGGTAAACAACTGGCTAAACAGCACAGCGAGAGAAGACAACACAGCGTAAAGCGGTGCCAGCCTAGCATGCAGTTACCTTGGGGTGAACTTGCGTGGCGGGGGCATGGTGGGGCTTAAAGTTAACCACTGTGGCAGGGGCTTCTGTGGTGGTTTGCCAAGGGTAGAGTGTGGCGGTTGACCAAGCCGTACGCCAGTGGGCTTGCGTTGTAAAGCCCGATGCTGCCTTAGTAGCTTGGCCTACGCTTGCATTAGCCAGCTGAGGGCTTGAGGGAGGGGTGAGCAACGTGTTGGGCGAGGAGGGTGGCAGGGTAGCCCGTTGCCATACCGAAGGGAGCAACTGTTGCTGTGGGGCAAGTAGCCACCACGTAGGCAAACGTTGCGAACCGCCTGGTAAGGCTTGTGCTACTTGGGTAGAGCCAAGTACGGCATAAACGCCCATGGCTCCTAACAGTAATAGCCCAAGGGCAATCACATCTAATACTAGGGATACCGTGAATGCGGACGACTGAGACATACGCATCTACCTCAAAAGTTGAAAGGGGGTATTGCCCAGCAATAACGCTGTTCCTTTAGAAAGGGCAACCCAAAACAGGACTTAACAACTTACAGTGACTACAACCGACTTCGTTTTTACAACTACAAGTATAATAAGTAAGAAACCAATAATAAGCAAGAACTTTGTTACAATTGCTTGACTTGCGTTTAAGTCTCTTTATTAAGGGTGTTTAACTTCCTCTGCTTGGGCGACGACAGCTAGCACAACTCTAAGCCATACTGGTAAAGCAACTCGGGATAAATGACAGCACACTTAGGGTAAACCACGCCGTGGCAGAAACACTTGAAGGCCTTAATCAAACGCAAAAAGTAGCGGCTTTGCTCATTGCCCTTGGCCCTGCTACGGCCAGCGAAATACTTAAAAACGTGCGAGACGAGATGGACGTTGAGCGCATTGCCCTTGAGATTGCCAGCATGAAAAAAGTGGGTACTGACGTGTTGTCGCTGATACTGGAAGAGTTTTACGTGCTGTTTGAAGCCCGAGGACATCTCTCCACAGGTGGGGTGAGCTATGCCCGAGAGGTGTTGCTTAGCTCGTTTGGCGAAGAGCGTGCCGATAAGATTTTGGACAGGTTGGTGGCCACCATGCAAACCCAACCCTTTGAGTTTTTCAACAATGCCGATGCGATGCAGCTCGCCTCCTCCTTTCAAAACGAAAACCCGCAATTGGTGGCCTTGGTGTTGGCGTATCTCAACCCCGAAAAGGCGGCGGCTATCCTCTCTGCCCTCTCGCCCGAGATGCAGGTGGACGTGGCCAGCCGTGTGGCCGAGATGGACCGTACCAACCCCGACGTGTTGCGAGATGTTGAGCGCATCATGGAGATGAAGTTCTCGAGTTTTGTGACCAGTGGCGATTTTACCAAGGCGGGCGGTATCGAATCGTTAGCCGAGATTTTGAACTACAGCGACCGTGCGACAGAGAAGGCTATTTTAGATACGCTTGAAGTGAGCGACCCTGATGTGGCCGAAAGCGTACGAGAGTTGATGTTTGTGTTTGAAGATATTCAAAAGCTGGACGATCGTATTATTCAGCGTATTTTGAGAGAGGTGGAAACCAAAGATTTGGCCATGGCGTTGAAAGGCTCCAAAAACGAGGTGAAGGAGCGTATTTTTGCCAACATGTCTGAGCGGGCATCGGCCATGTTGAAGGATGATATGGATTACATGGGCCCTGTGCGTGCGAAAGACGTGCAGGAGAAGCAGAGCCATATTGTGGGCATTATTAGGGTGTTGGAGAGTTCGGGCGAGATTACCATTAACCGTGGTGCGGCCGAAGAAGACAGCTTTATTGATTAGTGGCTTCTCCTCATGCCATGTAGCGGTGTGGTGGGGTCACAAAACACCTAATACTTATTAGCTTTTAAAATAGCATTGGGTTAAACATGCCTTGGGACAAGCCTAACATGGTGGGTGTCCAGAGGGATGAAATCCCTTTGGCGGGGTTTGGGGCAGAGCCCCATATCGCCAAAAAATGGAAGTGCTTTGAGCCAAAAGCCTAAAAAGCTAAAGTGTTTTAAAGATTGTTTATTTAACTAATATGTCTCGTTAAGCTGCTGAGCAAAGCTCTCGAGGGCGGTGTGGTTCGTCATATCTAAATGCACAGGGGTGATAGACACGTAATTGTTACGGATAGCCGCCACATCGTCCACATCACTGTCGCTAGGTTGAACAATCTCGCCTGCCAGCCAATAATACACACCACCCCGTGGGTCAACCCGTCTATCATACGAATCATCAAACATGCGTAAGCCTAGCTTCGTCGTTTGCACGCCTATCACATGCTCTGTGGCGATGGGGGGGAAGTTGACGTTAAAAATCGTACGGCGGGGGAGGGTCATACCCGCTAGCTTGGGCAACTCTCGGGCAACAAACTGGGCGGCAGGGTGAAAGTTGGCATCGTCTTCGTGGCCGTTAAACAGCGAGATGGCGAGACTGGGCTTATCAAAAATGGCACCTTCAAGGGCGGCACTTACGGTGCCACTATACATTACATCAGCCCCAAGGTTGGGGCCGTGGTTAATGCCCGAAATCACCCAATCCACCTCAACGCCACGCTCGGGTAGTAGGGTAGAGAGGGCGAGTTTAACACAGTCGCTAGGGGTGCCGCTGGTGCTTAGGCTCAATTCCACAGGCCACGGTAGGGGGACACTCTCAATGCGGATGGGCTTATGCAGGGTGAGCGCATGACCCATGGCACTGCGTTCACGGTCTGGGGCAACCACGTACACGTCGTGGTGGGGGGCTAAATGTTCAATCAGGGTGCGGAGGCCTTTAGCCTGGATACCATCATCGTTTGAGAGTAAGAGCTTCATGGGGGGTGCCTCGGCCAAGGGATACGTCCCCTTAGTTTAGCAAACATCGCCCTAAAGCCCTAGCCGTTGCGGGTACGACCCACCAAGCAAGGGAGGTTTATGCTCAACACCCTAGGCCTTGTGCCTTTTAGCCTCAAGAGCGGCTTCGTTGGCGGCTTCTTGCGCCTCGGTGGGGGGTTGATAGGTGGCGTGGCCGTTTTTGGCCAAATGCCAGTTGGTAATGTTGGTGGCCGAAGGCTCTAACACTTTGGCCTTAAAGGCTTCTACCACGGGGTCTAAAAACCGAATAAACGCCCAAATGGCGGCAAAGCCAGCCACGGCCTTCCACGCTGCTAGCTGGAAGCCAGGGGTGCGGTCGCCTATAAACTTAAGCGGCGCCGTCACTTTTTGCAGTAGCGTGTCCGTCTTAAAGTGAGATTCTTTATGGAGAATGTGGCTGGCGACGCTCATCAAGGCGGCATCTTTACTACGTAGGCTGTTATTCAGCGTCCGTTGTTCGGCGGTTCTAAACAAGTTGCCAAAGGGAAGGTTATTATCAAGGGCTTTCAGCAGGCGACCAGGCATCTCCCAAGCGGTGGCGAGTACTGGGTTTTTACGGACACCACCTTTTTGGGCATGGTCTAACAACTCAGTAGCCGCTTCGGTCAGTTTGGTATCAAGAACTTCTGTGCTGAGCTTGTCTGCATTCTCTACAAAGTGTTCTCGGCCAATGTTGAGCATGACTTGTTTGAGTTTGTCGACCGACATGGCTTCATCTGTTAGCCGACGTTTACCAAAGCCTTTTTCGTAGGCTTTTTCGGCCACGGTTTGCGCTAGGCCAATCAACACAATGGGGCCAAACAAGCTGGCTACGGATTGGTAGCCCGTTGTTACCAAGCCTTCTTTGACACCATGCAGCTTGGCCGTGGTGTCGTCTTGAGTGGTGGCCAACGCATCTTTGTAGGTATCTACCGAGCGTGAGGCGGCGTGTGCTGCTACGTAGGCAATGGTGACTGCCCATGTAAATTGATAAAACGCACTGCCAATTTGTGACCCCCAGCCTGCTTTACCGCTTAATTCGTTGGTGGAAGCCCCAGTTTCGTTAAAAAAGCCGAGCAGGCGTAAGGGGCTGGTGACAAACACGTCGGCAGCGGGAGCGACGCCAATGCGGGTCTCAATGGCGTTGTTGTCTGTTGTTTGATCAGAAGTGGAGGGGGGGACGGCCACTTGTTTGGTAATAGGTGTGGTAATGGGTTGCGCCACAGGGGCCACCGCTCCTGGGCGTGGGGCTGGGATGGGTTGCGCTACGCCTAGTGTTGTTGGCAACGTAGAGGGCGGGGCGGGCGGGGGGACGGCCATCCATGGTTGGGGGTTAAGCACGGGTGGGGGCGTTGGCTTAGGTTGGGCAAGGCCTTTGGCTTGAGTAACAGGCAGAGGCAGTAAGGCAGTTGGGGCAGAGACAGACGACATAACTTAGGGGGGCTTTCTCACTCAAAACTAGGGGCGATGGTGGTGGTAGGAACCGTGCAACAGTGTGATAAAAGTACGTGAACAAACAAATGTGCTAAGGCTTATCGCCCAAGTGAGGGGGTCATGCTCTATTGAGCCACTTGGGGCGTTTTGGCCAGCTCTAGCACCAACTGGTCGGCAAAGTTAACGCCTTCAAGCTTGCCGTTGTGCAAGGTATAGGTGTGCGCCACGGTTTTGTTGGGGTCGTTATCATGATAGGCCACAAACTGGCTGCCTTCGGGTAGCCCCAACGCCGACAAATCGGCCGTGTAATGGCTTACTGTGGGTTGAGACTGCTCAATCTCGGGGTAGCGTGCGCCTTGGCCAATGCGTCCATCCGTTGTCCACCAGCTGGTGGTGGTGCGGTCTGTGGGGGTCTGTTTGGTATTGTTTAACACCAGTACGGTTTGCTGGCCATTGCTGTAGGGCAGCAACATCACGCCACTATCATTAAGGGCAGCTTCGTTGGGGCCTGCGCTGCTGTTGTGACCGTTAAACTGATAGGCACGTAAGAGGGTACCATCGTTAATGGCGGGGAAGCGATCTTTAAGGGAGAGAGCCTCTTTAACCACAGCTTGGAACTGGTCAAACCGCTTAGCCGCTTGGGGCGACATGAAGGGCGATTGCTCCCTTAAGCTAGGCACTAGGTGGTGGGTGCGTGCGGCTTGGCGGTTGCCTTGGTGATCGTTGGTGGTACGTTCGCTGCCCGTGGTGGCAAACAAGTCTTGCGTTAGGTGGAAGGAGGGCTGCCCCTGCATGGCACCTGTCAACAAGAAGGCTGGCTCTACCTTAGGTAACACACCCGCTTGCAGTTGAGCAAACAGAGCCTTAACCAGTTTGCTCGTTACCTCGGGCGAGGCCAACTCGTCACGCTTGTCTGCGGGTAGGGCGTTGGCGTAAGGGGCATCGGCGTTGGTAACCAAGCGCTGAAGCAGATGTTCAAAGCCGTAGTAGCCCACGGCTTTGCCATCTAAAGCGGCAACGTGCTGAAAGCCCTGATACAGAGCCTGTTTGACCGCTTGTTGAGTCTCTTGGGTTGCTTGGTGGGCAGGTAACACCTCATCCCACGGGAAGGTGTCTGCTTCTAGCAAGTTGTTAAGCCTTGCACGGGCGGCTTTCACGTCGCTGGCTTCCACCGCATCAGCCACAACAACGGCTTTGGCCACTAGCCATGATTTAACGACATCGGCCTCGCTACCTTTAATCGCTTTTTGGGCGAGGCTGTCATCAACGGCTTGCCACGTAGCGGGGTCGGCCAACACATCATCTAGGGCGGGGGTGGCGTAGCCCAACTGACGAGGCAGGATGGTTTGCTGCATCCAACCTTTAAAGAGTGATTCACCCACTTGTTGCGCCTTGGGCGAGAGGCCAAGGTTGCCAAAGAGGCCGTTGTTGGGGTTGGTAGCAGCATCGGCCAACCAGAAGGCTTCGTCTTTATTACGAACGTCGGGGGTTTGGGTAGCTTTGGCTTGCACTGTGGCCTTTTGCGCTGGCGTGAGGCCAGGCGTGGCCTCACACCAATCGGCCACCTGGCGTTCAAAGGCGTGTTGCTTGTCGTCGCCGTCTCTCACGCTAACATTGAGGCCACGTTGCGCTTGGGTCAAGGCTTCTAGCAGGTGTTGGCCAAAGGGTTGCGCTTTAATAAGGGCTTGTTGGTGTGCCAAGGCGGGTTTGGTGAGCAGTTCCGTCACACCATCAGTCAGGTTATCTTTTAAGCCTAGCTGCGGGGAATAATCCGCTTCGCTGAGGCCAGCGTTTTTACTGACGTTGTCGGTAAGGGATTCGTTGTCATGGACGCTCATAATGTTAACTTTACCCTGCACGGCATGGCGGGGGAGCGTCTCGTTAATCATGTACACATCGCTTTGCACACGGGCGGGGGTAAAATCGCTCTCGCCATCAAACAGGTTGTTACGCCGTAATCGCCCTGTTAGGCTGGCCACACGGTCGTAAAACCAGCGGTAATCTAAGAAGGAATCGACTTTGCCCAGCAAGTCGTTGAGGTAGGGCATACCGTCGGCGGCGTTGGGATGGTCGTTCGTCCATTCGGCCAGTACGTTGGCTTGTGGCACGGCACTGAGAATATCTTGCCATACGTCTAGGGCGACACCACCAATTTGTTGGTCGGCAATGGCTTTACGGTGGCCTTTCGGGGTGTCGTCTACGGCGGGAATGTCGCCCAATTCTTTGGCGGCATCGAGCCTAAAGTTAAGGCCATATTCACGGTTGAGCAGCACAGCGTTAGCCAGTTGCAAGGCCTCGGGGGTGAGTAGCGTGGGTTTGCCCTTGCCATCGGCGGCGGGTACGGTCAGCGCATCGGCCAGTAGGGTTTGCATCACCTCAACGGCTTTAGGGTCGTACAGGCGTTGTTTGAGGAAGCCAGGCAACATACGGCCAGCGGTCAGCGGGTCGGCAAAGCGGAGGGCTTCGGGGACGGTGTGGTAGTAGCCTTCAACCATGGCGTGGTTGCTTTGCTTACTGGTGGTGCCAGTCAGCAACCACTGGTAAAGGTCGGGGCCAATGCTTTGCACCACGGTGGCCTGTACGGCGGGTACGGCAAGACTTTGTTGCATGGCTTCGGGCAGTTGTTTGGTGGCTTTGGCCAACTGGTCGCCCATCAGGCCCTGCACACTACGGTGGGGGGCGGTATCATGCAACAACCCAAACACGCTGTTGGTTAAGTTGTGTGCCAACATGGCCAAGTACGCCAACGGGTGCCGTGGTTTGGCGAGCCTGTCATTACTATGGGGCTGTTGGAGCGTGATCTTAAAGCCAAGGGGGTTGCCGTCTTCGTGGAGGGGGGTAGCGTCAAGTGGCACAAGGTTGTGTAGCTTAGCGGCCATGCTTTGCCCCACTTTGCCTTGCCGCTGAGGCTCCCACACCTTGGGGTTGGCTTCGGCTTTAAGGGTGGCACGTTTGGCAATGGCTTGGGCATTCTCGAAGGCGTGCAGGTTGCTTGACACGGGGCCAAGCAGTTTGCCTGTTGTAGCGTCAAAGGGTTGGTCTACCGTGTCGGCAGTCACGGCTTCAATCAGTTGAGCGGGGGTAGCCTCGGGATGTTGGGCTTTGGCTTGCGTTAAGGCTCCGCCCACCAAGCTAAGGTAGTTGGCTTGGGTGGTGTTGTACCAGTAGCGCATACTGTCTTTTAAGTGTTGGCGAGCGTTGGCACTGTTGGCCACATCCACCTGCACCGCATTAACAGAGCCGTGCCACTTATTACCGCTGTTATCATCGGCGGGTATCGTCAGCCTAAAGTGAGGCCATTCGTTGAGCAGTTCGCCCACGTCTTGGTACTTGTCAGCGTTGTTGCCCACCACTTCGGGGGCTAGGGCAACGGTGTGGGCATCCACACGGGTGGGGGTCACGCCCATCTCTTTAAGCTGCTTGAGTTTGACCCGTAACGCTTCGGGGTCTACCCTAAAACGGCGTTGGTAAATGGTATCGTCAGCGGCTCGCAGAGGGTCGGTTTTGTCGGGGCGTTGGTCGTAGGGTTTTAGCTTGCCGTCGGGTGTGTAGAGGCTGGCTTGGTAGGTTTCAAGGTAAGGCTCACGGGTGTAGCGGCCTTGCTCGTCGGGTGGGTTAACGATGCGGAAGCCCACTTGCTCCCAACGGGTTTCGGGTTGCAGGGTGTTGGGGTTGAGACGTACGGGGAGCATCCCGAGGTTAAACTTGTCATTCGTCAACGCACTGGGGAAGCGAGCGGGGTGTTTGTCTCGCCCATAGCCAATAAAATCCATAAACGGCGACTGGTAACCGTAAAGCAGGTTACTCATCATGGGGACGCTGGCCATGCCTACGTTGGTGGCCAAATCGCAATAGAGTTTTAAATCCCGTTGCAGCGTGCCTTTTTGCAGAGCCTTGTACTCGGCCATGTTGTAGTTAAAGGTGGGGTTCAGGGCGTAGAAGTCTGTCGTCCAGTAGCCGTGGCTGCTGGTGTCGCCGCCTGTAAAGGGCTTGAGCAGTAGCACCTTAAAGTTGTAGTCTTTGGTGAGATCAAGCAGTTCAATCAGGCCTTTGGCTCCGTGGCCTAACTCGCCACGCTCCACACCGTACTGCCTAAAGCTGTTGACGTGGTTACGAGCTTGCCAGTAGGGATCGCTCTCTTGCGAGAGTTTGAGGGCGGTTTGGCTGTCCACCATCGAGTCGGCAAAAACATCCAGCACGGCACCCAATTTATGCGGAGCTTTGGCAAAGCCAGCGTCAATCAGGTTCCAGTTGCCTTGGCCGTTGTTGGTGCGTTGGGTTACGTCTAGGTAGGTAACAGGTTTGGCTTCGGGGTCGGTGGGGGTAAACACCGTTTGGTAGGCCATGTTGGCGGTAACAGGCACAGGCTTTTCGCTCTGCCAATAGCTTACGCCGTTGGGGGCTTGCTTGCGTTGTAGCTCAATGCTGGTGGAGGTGTCTGGGTGAGCTGCTTCTGTGAGCTTAACCGTTACCTTGCTAGCGTTAAACAAGTCGGGTTGGGTAAAGGTGACGGCGGGCGTGGTACGGCCAGCGTCATCTACCACAGGTTGCCAATGGCCAAAGGCTTGCTTTTGTTGCTGCTGCTGAGCTAGCGGCAAGGGTGCGTAAGGGTTGGTGAGAGAAAGACGCTGAAACATGAGGTGGACTAAAGCTCCGCAACAAAAACAACTAACTAGCTTACAAGGCAACTATTAAGTACTGGCTACAACACCCCTAAATACTTATAATTGCTATTTAGTTCAAAGGTTGCGTGTTAACTTGTTTATTGTTTGTGTTAAGGTTACCTTGTTTTAAGGTAGTTATTTTTACTTTCTTTTGTTTTAACTTCCCTTTATCTGTTCTGTCTTAATTAAATACTCTATCTACAGGTTTTTTGTTGTGCAAATGCCTTTATTACCAAAATACCGCCCTCAGGTACTGTGGCAGTGGCTAAATGGTGTTCCAGAAGCACATCTACAAAAAGGTAATCATTGTGTTATGGCACTTCTGCAACACCAAGATAGGCAATTGAACGGCTCTCTTGGTGCTTCTACCGCAATGGGCCGACCACGAAGGGGGCCTTTTTCAGACCTTGACCCTAACCCACATAGCAACCAAGCTTTTCGCACTGCACTAGCCATGTTGAATCAAGCAACAGGCTCTACTCGTCATGGATTAACTCCCGTAGTTGATGCAGACAAAGTCGTTGCGATTCACCATAACGATAGTGACACGATGGTATGGAGGCCAAGGTCGCTCTGGAGCCCCCCCTGTTAGAGCAAGGTGAAGTACCCACGAACCCCGAGGTTGCCTATTTAGGCGAGCAGTCTTTTCTCAGGCAGGTAGGTAGTTTGGGTAAAATATTAGATGCCTCTCATTTCATTGGTGGTTTGTTGCAAGAAACAAGGTTAACGCCAGAAGGTTTTTACGATGCTATCATGGGCTTAAGGACAGTAAGTAAGATTGGAGTAAAAGCTGGGGTGCAACACCCTGTAGCAGAGACGATGCGTGAGGGGCAGCTACCCTTCTCTTTGGGTGTTCAAGCTAATGATAAGGTACTACCTATTTTAACCCCTTTGCCAGGAGCCACGCCAGAAGCTTTGCATCACCATGTGCTAGTTGGAGACGATACGCACCAAGGCGTGTTAAAGCCTAGCCAACGGGTGATACGACAAACGCTTGAAACCCTAACCCGTGCGGCACGTTCTGAGGCGGTTCACATTGAACACACAAATGACACCGGTAGTATATTGGGATTTCGTTGGATACAATCGATGCTTGCAAACGTTGGTTATAACCCAACCATTGTTCAACCCCAACAGGTGGAAGAGCTTGAAAGACTGGTAAGGGTTGTAGAACAACGCCAAGGCTGGACGGCGTAGCTAACGCTTATAACCTAGGTTGATTTAGCATTCTAATACCCTTTTTATAGAGTAAGGGCGTAATTCATTTTCGTTGTTATTGGCTTTTTCTTTCATGGGTTTTTTCTTTGTGTTTGCCAGCCCCCAGCACCGTAGAAAGGTGGCCGAGAGCAGGCAAAACTAAAGGATCGAACTAAAGCGGTGGCTTACCTAGGGTTAATGGTGGTGTTGGCTGATGCGAGGGGTGGTCTCCCCTCGCCCTCCCCCACAGAGGGGGCTTTGCCCCCTACTGCTTACCCCCAATGGCGAAGCTCGCTCCACACGCTCGGCACTCAAACTCGCCTACGGCTCGATTCGTCGTAGCCGAGCTGTTACCAGCAAGCTAACCCACTAAAGGCAAGCCAACGGAGCGAACTCACCCCAAAAAGACCAACTAAACAAATGAGTAAACACCCCTAAAGTTTGCCCAGTTTTGGCCGATAGGTTACTCTAGTAGCTGACTCCTAAAACTTACGGATCAACCCTATGTTTAACACCCTACGCCAGAAGGTTAGCAGTGCCTTTACCTTGTCTGAATTAATGGTATCTCTTGCTATTTTAGGCGTACTTGCTGCGCTTACCCTGCCTGGTGTGTTTACCTACATGCAGGTTTCTGCTAATAAAGCCAGGCTAAAAACAACGTATATAGCCATGAATCAAGCCTTAAACGCTGCCGTGTTAGATGGCAGCTATACCAGTGCGATCGCCGTTTTAAAAGCTAAACTCAACTATGCTCATCTGTGCCCCGCTAACAATGTCACCGCCCCCTGCGACAAAGCATTGCTCCATGACAATTGGACCTTCACAAGTGTGGATAGGTTGATTATGCATGATGGTAGCATCTTATTTTTACACTCTGAAGGATGGATTGCCTTAAAAGGTGAGCCTAACAAGCCAGCCTCTTATCAAAGCAATTTTTTATGGCTAAGGTACAATCCCTCTAACGTTGTTTGGCTTGCAGGTTCTCCTCAAACAGACGGCTTTAATACCAACGTAAAGCCTGGCGAATTAGGGATATGTGCGTGCAATCAACCTTTTGCTAATAGCCTGTTTACCAACTAGCGCTAACCCAATACAGGCAAAGCCAACTGAACAGGGCAAGCAATGGCTGCTTGTGTAAGCTACAACAACCCTGAAGCTAAACAATTGCGCTTTAGTTTGAGCATCAACTGTTGCCGTTGTTTAAAGCGTTTTTAGACAGCGCAAGTTTGGCCATACGTCAGTGCCGCCAACAGGCTGGCCTCATTGGCGACACCCTGCCCCGCAATATCGGGGGCGGTGCCATGGCTGACGGATACCCGCACAAAGGGTAAGCCCAGCGTCACGTTTAACGCTTCATGCCCACCCAATAGCTTCATGGGGATGAGGCCTTGGTCGTGGGTGCAAGCGATGATACCCGAGGCCTTTGGGGTTTGGGCTGTAAAGCCTCTAAAAAAGCCATCGGCAGGGGCGGGGTCGTACCATGTAAGGGTAGGGTACAACCGCCGACACTCGGCCAACAGCGGGGCGAGCAGTTGCGCTTCTTCGTGGCCGTGGGGGTCGCCCACTTGGGCTAATTCGCCAGCGTGAGGGTTGAGACCCAAGGTGGCCACACTCAAGGGCTGGCCAGCAGGGGCATTACTTTGCAACCAGTGGGCGAAGGCACCGCAGGCACGTAACAAGGTGGGGGTATCGGCCAGTAGGCTAGGCACGTTGGCCAAGGCGCAATGCCTCGTCAGCAATAAGAGCCTAAACTGCTTATACACAAAGGCCATATCGGCCTGCCACGGGGCAACACCTTGGGGGCGAGGCCAGTACTGGTTGGCCAAGGCTTCTAACGCTTCGGTGTGGCCAGCGTAGGGGATGCCAGCTTGGTGCCAGTTGGCTTTACTAATAGGCCCCGTCACCAAGACGGCCTGCTGGCCAGCTTGTTGGTAGCGGTGGAGCTGTTCAACGGCGAGGGCGAGGGCTTGCCAAGCGCATTGGCCAGCATTGTCGTGCGGGAGGGCGGTTGTCTGCACATGCGCCTCTCGCCACGCCTCCCACTGCTGAGGGGAGAGGGCGGTGTGAGGGAGGCAACGGGCTACCCAAGCGGCTACCAACGGCCATGCCCCCAACACGTGTAGGCGAGTAGTGAGTAAGCTGCCTTGTTGGGCTAGGTGGAGCAAGGCTTTGGCGGTAATTTCGGGGCCAATACCTTGCGGGTCGCCAGGGGTGATGAGGAGGGTTCGCATGAGCTACACCCGCTCCCTCTGGGAGAGGGTAGGGTGAGGGTCACTTAACGAAGGCACTTGCCTTAACTGGGCTTGTAGCTGGGCAGCAAACGCCGTGAGCGTGGTTTCGCTTTGGCCTGTGGCACTACGCCCACTGGCCAACCAACCCAAAGCCTCTTGTTGGGCGGGGGCTGTGGTCAGCCATTTGCCCTCTGTCACCGTGCGTAACGTGGTGGGGTCATCGCCTTGGCTAGGCAAGGTCAGCTTTTGGAGCCAGAGCATGTTGTCGGCAGCGGCGGCCACAAGGGGCTGGTGCGTAATCATCAGCACTTGGCAGTGTTGGGCTAAGTGCCGTATTTGTTGCGCCATGGCTTCGGCGGCTTGGCCACTGGTGCCTGTGTCAATTTCATCTAACACCACCAAAGGGGGCAGGGGCAAGGCATCAGTGGTCACGCCTGCCAAAGCGGTACGCTGCTTGCGTTGCAACACGGCCAAGGCCAACGCTAACCGAGACAACTCGCCGCCACTGGCCACTTTGTGCAGAGGCTTGGGTGGTTCACCCGCATTGGCCGACCACTGCCAGCTCACCTCGTCTTGCCCGTGAGCCGTCAAAGACGGGAGCTTTCGCCATACCATGGCCAGTTGAGCGTGGGGCAAGGCCAGTTGCGCCAACAAGGGTTGCAGAGCTTGGCACAGTGCCTCGCCTGCTTGGGTACGGGCTTGGGTCAGGGCATTGGCCAAGGCTTGAGCGTGCTGGTGGGCTTCGTCCACCTGTTTGGGGGTGAGGGGGGCTTGGTGCAGTTGCCAGTCCAGCTCGGCCAGTTGGGCTTGAGCTTGTTGTTGCGTGGCAATGACATCGGCCAAGGTGGGGCCGTACAGGTGCTTGGCCTTGTCCAACACATCCAGCCGTAGCATCAGCTCGTCCACTTCGGTAGGCGAGGCGGGTTCAAGGCTATCGGCTAGGTGATTGAGGTCGTAGCTGAGGGTGTCTAGCTCGGCTTGGCAGGCGGCTACCACATCGCTCCACGCTTGGGCGGGGGGGTGCTTGCTGGCCAAGTGAGTGAGACGTTTGTGCAGTTGCCCCAAGCTGTCCCGAAGGGCAGGGGTTGCCGCATCCTCTTGAGCATCGCCTTGCAGCAGGCCAAGGCAGGTGGTCACATCTCGGGTTAAGGCCTCCCCCTGTGATAACTGGTGCAAGCGTGCCTTGAGGGTGTCGTCCTCGTCGGGTTGGGTAATGCCCCACGCCTCAAGCTGTTGCACTTGCAGGCTTAGGGTGTTGAGCTGTTGATGCCGTTGCGCCTGTTGCACTTGGTACTGGGTGAGTTGCGTGTGCAACTGTTGCCACTGTGCCACAGCTTGCGCCACTTGGGGCAGCAGGGTTCGGCCGTCGTCGCTCAGCCACGAATCTACCAACTCTTGTTGGGGGGCGGGGTTGCACCAGTGCAAAGCGGCGTGTTGGTGTTGGCAGTCGGCCAGCCATGGGCGTAGGGCATCGACTGTGGCTTTGTTAATAAGGCAACCGTTGAGACGAAAACGGCTGGCTCCGCTTAGAGGTAGGGTGCGGGTGATGACCAACTCGAGCGGAGCCTCGGGGGTGTAAGGGGGCGAGGAGAGGGTACCGTCGTCTAGCCCTGCTTGGTGCAGCACGGCCAGTAGCCCCACGGGCGGGGTGGGTAGGCTAAACGTCAATTCAATACTGGCTTGGGTGCAGCCTTCTCGTACCACGTCTTTGGCGGTAACGGCTGCGCCCAAGCCCCATGCCACGGCGGAGAGGATGAGCGATTTGCCCGTACCCGCTTCGCCCAACAGCACGCTAAGCCCTTGGGGCAGGGCAAGGGCAAGCGATGGGTACACGGCAAGGTTGCTCAGTGAGAGGTGGGTCAGCATAGCCTTTAGTGTAAGGTGTGTTACTTATCGTTGCAAGCCCTTCAGGTAGCTTTGTCTGTGCCGATAAGCCTTGTTAGTACGTATCCCCTTACCCGAGGCTAGTCTTGTGTCCATTCGCCCCGTAAAGCATCAAGCGCAAGGCCAAGGCGTGGTTGAATACGCTGGTGCGTTGCTGATGAGCGTTATTTTAATAGGTGGCCTGCTGATTAGCGCACCCAACCACACCACCGCCGTGTACGAAGCCATTACTACTAACTTTGAAGCCTGGGTAGCTCATGCCTTGGGCTAAGCTTTTTTACGTACCCTATCAACACCAGTTTAAACTAGCCGATGCCTTGTTGACCTAAGCTGACTAGTTTGCAAGTTTTTAGACTTCTGTGCGTTCCGTTGTTTGGCGATTTTTCTTTTTCTTTCTTTTTAGGTGTTTTTGCCCCCACCGTACCGCTCACCAGCGTTGCAGCCATTACCTTAAACGTAACGGTACAAGCCCTAGCTTGCCGCAGCCTTTTATGGTAAGTTTTGTGCATTAGGTTGGCAGTAGCTACCCTACCATCGTTGTGTTTGTGTTGTGATAACCTGCCCCCATCATCCCCCGTAAAGGAGCCACCCCGTGACGACCCTCGCCTATAACCCGCCCTCGCGCAAGCAACGTAGTGTTGACGACGTGCTGGCCGAAGCTCGTGATAAAAACGTGCAACTCATTCGCCTGCAATTTGTAGACATGCACGGCATCCCCAAGCACATGTCCATTCACGTTAACCACTTGAGCAAAGCCCTCAACAACGACATTATGCTTGATGGCTCCTCCATTCAAGGCTTCCGCAGCATCGAAACCAGCGACATGGTGTTTCACCCTGACCTGTCTACTTTTACCGTGATGCCCTTTGAAGAAGGCGGCCGTGTGGTGGCTCGCTTGATTTGCGATATTTACAACCCCGACGGCACGCCCTTTGATGGTTGCCCCCGCAACAACCTGAAACGTGTGCTACAAAAAGCCCAAGAGCTTGGCTACATTTTTAACGTGGGCCCCGAGCTTGAATTCTTCTTGTTTAAACGCAACGAAGACGGCACCCCCTCGCTTGAGACGCACGACAAGGCTGGCTACTACGACCTTGGCCCCGACGACGACGGCGAACTCGTTCGTGGCGAAATTGTTGAAACCCTTGCCAGCATGGGCTTTGACATGGAAGCTGACCACCACGAAGTGGCCGAAGGTCAACACGAGATTGACTTTAAATACAGCGATGCCCTCACCCAAGCTGACAACGTCACCACGGTGAAGATTATCACCCGTAAAATTGCCGCTAAATACGGCCTACACGCCACCTTTATGCCTAAACCCGTGTTTGGCATTAACGGCAGCGGTATGCACATTAACCTCTCGCTGGCCACGTTAGATGGTGTCAACAAGTTTTACGAAGAAAACGGCGACTACCAATTGAGTAAAGTAGCCCTTAGCTTTATTGCTGGCGTGCTTAAAAACATGAAGGGTATCACCGCCATTACCAACCCCACCGTTAACAGCTACAAACGCTTGGTGCCAGGCTACGAAGCCCCTGTCTACATTGCGTGGTCGGCTGCTAACCGTTCGGCGTTGGTGCGTGTGCCTAGCAAACGTGGCAATGCTACCCGCATTGAAGTGCGCTCGCCTGACCCCTCCACCAACCCTTACTTGGCCTTTGCTGCCGTGCTAACCGCTGGCTTGGATGGCGTACAAAACAACATCGAACCGCCAGCCTCCACCCCGCTCAACATTTACCACCTCAGCGAAAGTGAGCGGATTCAGCACGATATTGATGCCCTGCCTGGTAGCCTTTACGAAGCGATTGAAGCCCTTAAAACCAGCCC
>JBIKUS010000015.1:0-25230 GCA_044347425.1 Vampirovibrionales bacterium
GGGTTGCCCAAGCCTACCAATAAATACGGAGCCATAGCCGACGACGACCTAACCTATCTGCCTAAGCTGTTGCTGCTTCGGGTTGAGCCTTGGACGTTGAGGTGCTTGCATCTGGGCTGGCCTCTTGGGCGGCCACGTCGCATAGGGGGAAGGGGTCTTTAACGGTGATGAGCCGAGCCGTGCGCTTGCGGAAGAAGTAGTTGACCAACCAGTCAAAGGCCACGGCAATACGGTTGTCAAACTCCACCAAGTACACCACGTGGATGCTAACCCACAACAGCCAAGCGACAAAACCACTCAGTTCTACTTTGCCGATTTTGGCCACGGCTTTGTTTTTGCCAATAACAGCCATGCTACCCTTGTCGTTGTACTTAAAGGGTGGGAGCATCTCACCCGTGAGGTGTTGGTGTTTAATCAGCTTACCTACGTAGGCTCCTTGTTGCATGGCTACAGGAGCCACCCCTGGTAGAGGCTGGCCAGTCGCTTCGCTGGTGTAATTGGCCAAATCGCCCACCACAAAAATATGGTTGGCCACAGGTAAGGCAAGGTGTTGGTTCACAATCACTCGGCCAATACGGTCCACTTCGGCACCCGTGGCGGTGGCCAGCTTTTGCCCCAACGACGAAGCCTTAACCCCCGCCGCCCACAGCACGGTGCGGCAGGTGAGGGTTTCTTCGTTGCCTTGCCTGTGTTTAATGGTCACGTGGTTGGGTTGAATATCGGTGACTAAGCTTTGCGCTATCACGTTAACCTTAAGCTTGGCCAAGGCCTTACGTGCCGATGCCGACAACGCCGTGCCGTACACGGGCAGTACCCTGTCGCTACCTTCAACAATGGTGATGTTGGTATCGGCGGGGTTAATGCGCCTAAAGTCTTTGCGTAGGGTGCGGTGTGCCAATTCGGCAATGGAGCCAGCCAGCTCGACACCCGTGGGCCCGCCGCCAACAATCACAAAGTTGAGCCAAGCTTGGCGTTTTTCGGGGTCAGGTTCACGTTCGGCGGCTTCAAAGGCCAGCAACACACGGTGACGCATGTCAAGCGCATCCTCGAGGGTTTTCAGGCCAGGGGCGTTTTCTTCAAAGTGATTGTTGCCAAAGTAGTGGTGTTTGCTCCCCGTGGCCACCACAAGGGTGTCGTAGGTCACGTGGCCGTCGCTGAGGCGGACGGTGCGGGTGGTGGGGTCAATACCTTTAACGTCGGCTAGCAGGGTGGTAACGTTTTTGGCTCGTCGAAACACGTGGCGCAAGGGCGAGGCAATGGCGTTGGGCGAGAGGCCACCCGTGGCTACTTGGTAGAGCAGGGGCTGAAACAGGTGAAAGTTGCGTTTGTCAATCAGGGTGACGCTAAGGCCTTTCACGTTGGCCAGTTGGCGAGTGACGTGCAGGCCACCAAAGCCTCCGCCGATAACGACGACGTGGTGGGTTTTTTGTGAGGCGGGCGAGGGGGTAGGGGTAGGCATGGCAGAACAATCAGTGGTTTGGGGGTAAATAGGGGGCTAACGCCAAAAGAGAGAGGTAACCTAGTATCTTAAAAACCAAGGGGTGTTTCAAGGTGACGTTTTGAGGCCTTGGCTTAGCAACAACGTGCTGTGTTTTGTTTTTATGCCACTACAGTATGAGATACACCCACCGACACAAGGGCGAAGCCCCTCGTGTTACCAACCGCCCACGGGCAGGAGATGCGATAGATGTCAATAATAAGTTCTGCAACACAACCTTTTCAATACTTAGGACGCAAAGCACTCAGAGCCCTTGAGGGTGGTACTATTGCATCAATGGCAGTTAAAGGTGCTGGTACCGATGGAGCTAACGCAGTAAAAAGGGTATTAAGCGAAGTAGCTTACGATCCTATTGGATATGCTGGCCATTTGGTAGATAAAACAGGTAATTTGGTTAGATATGGTGTGGGTCAAGGGTTTGATGCCTTTAAACATAGTGGCCAAACAGTGCTAACAGCAGATCAACTTGATGGTGTACAAAGGGTTGCCCAGAATATACCTACACACATCAAAGCCTCAGCCAGTGCCTTAAGCAGCTTAGACGGGCCGACGATTAAAACCTTCTTACTGGGTGAAGTAGCGAGAGGTCAGGATCTAGCCGAAGCACTTAATCAGAATATTCCTGTAAAGGAGATTTTTAACGGAAATACCTTGTCGACTAAAACTGGCAATTTCTTCAATGGCCTAAAACAAGGTATGCCTGAGGTAAGCATTCCTAACCTCCACATTCAAGATGGCCTCAGCCATGCTAAAGGCTTTGTAGATGGCTTAAGTGCTCCTAATCTTCACATTCAAGATGGTATCAACAATGTTAAAGGTTTGTTAGATGGTTTAAGTATTCCTAGCCTTCATATTCAAGATGGTTTAACGGGTATAAGGGCAGGTTTATCCAATTTTGCTCCCCCAGCTCCTCCGCATGTTGACTTATCTGCTTTAGGTCATCCTTTAAGTGCTGCTGCCCAATTTCCTGGTGTTGAAACCATCGCAACTAATATAGATAAGCTACTTCATTTAGGCTAAAGCCTCATAAACATAAACCTTAACCCCCGCCCCAACCACACGTTGGAGCGGGGGTTTTACGTTGCTCCCACCCTCTCCCACTGGGAGAGGGCAGGGTGAGGGTCATCGTGGGCGATTCGCGAATCGCCCCTACCGGAGTTAGAGGGAGAGGGGGTAAGAGCCTAACCCCGAGAAAACGTCATACGGGGCGAGGCTTGGCCACTACCACTACCATCGCCTTGTAGCACCACGTCTAACAAGGTGCGTGTCACCGTAATGGCGGTAAACATGCTTACCGCTACGCCCAAGGCAAGGGTAAGGGCAAAGCCTTTAACCGCCCCCGTACCCAACCACCACAGCAGGCCACAGGTAATCATCGTACTCATGTTGCTGTCAAAAATAGAGGGGAAGGCACGATCAAAGCCCACGGCAATGGCTTTAGCCATGGCTCGGCCACTGGCAATTTCTTCCTTCGTCCGCTCAAATATCAAAATGTTAGCATCCACAGCCATACCCACACTAAGGACAAAGCCCGCAATACCAGCCAGGGTAAACGTCACCCCAAACCACGTAAACAAAGCGTAGGTTAGTAGGCTATACATGGCTAAGGCCACAGTGGCCACAGCACCCAACCACTTGTAATAGCCCACCATAAACACGGCAATCAGCCCAAAGCCTACCAGCCCCGCCACCAAACTTTGTTGCAAGCTGGCCGCCCCCAACGTCGGCCCCACCGAGCTTTCTTCAATCACCTGCACGTCAACAGGCAGTGCGCCCGCATTAAGGACGTCGACCATCGCCTTGGCTTCGTCTCGGCTAAAGTCGCCTTCAATCACGCCAGCTCCATCCACAATAGCTGACTTCACCACGGGCGACGACACCAGCTCGTCATCAAAAAAAATGCCCAACTTCTCATTGTTAGGGGCGAGCTTTTGCGTGAGTTGGCTAAAGGTTTTGGCGCCCTCGCTGGTCAGCTCAAAGGCGATGAGCCATTGGCCGCCTTGGGTGGTATCCAACCGTGCGCTTTTAAGGTCCTTACCCCCTACGCCCGAGGCCAACCATGTACCGTCTGCCCCTTCGGTTTTAAAGGTGAGGTTGCCCACCTTGCCCAGTTGCTTTTTAGCTTCTTCAGGGCTGGTAACCCCTGGTATTTCTACCAGTAGGCGGTTGTCGCCCGCTTTTTGTACAATGGCCTCGCTAATACCAAACTGGTTCACCCGTTGCTCAATGCGGTAGTGTAGGCTGTCCATCACGGTGTCGTTTAGCACAGGCACGGCAGCGGTGGGCATCCCTTGTAGGGTGAGGCGGGTGCCGCCTTTAAGGTCTAACCCCAATTTAGGCGGATGTTTAACTGCGGTGACCACAGCGGCGGCCAATAACACTAAAATAAAGAGCAGTTTAAGGGGTGATTTTTGTGGCATGGTAAAGTTCCGCACAACAAGTAGGGCTAAAGGGTAAGGCTAGCTTAGCATAAGGCTGGTGCAAGGGCTACTAAGGGGTGTGACAACGGCCTTTGTGCTACACTAGAGTGTCGTCGCCTGCTTGTGTTGTTTGCGAGTTGCCTTGTATGCTGTCCCCCTCCCCCCTTCGTGTTTTGTCGGTCTTTGGCACTCGGCCAGAAGCCATTAAAATGGCACCCGTGGTGCAAGCCCTGCAAGCTCACCCCGCCATTGAGGCGAAGCTCTGCGTGACAGCGCAACACCGAGGGATGCTCGACCAAGTGCTGACTCTGTTTAACTTGGTGCCAGACGTTGACCTTAACTTGATGCGACCTAACCAGCAATTGGGCGAGCTTACCATCAACGTGCTACGAGAACTCCCCCCCGTGCTGGCGGAGCTAAAACCCCATATTGTGCTGGTGCATGGCGACACCACCACCACCATGGCGACAAGCTTGGCCTGCTTTTATAATCAAATCCCCCTAGGCCACGTAGAGGCGGGTTTGCGGACGTATAATAAAGCCTTCCCCTACCCCGAAGAAATGAACCGAGTACTGACGGACACCGTGGCCGACCTCCACTTTGCTCCTACTCAGCGTAGCGTTGAGCAACTGCAACGCCTTGGCGCACCCGATGAGGGCATCGTACTCACAGGTAACACCGTGATTGATGCCCTGCATCACACCTTGGCACAAGCCCAAGCCACGGCTATGCCCATCGTTAGCTTAGAGGCTGGCCAACGCCTGGTATTGGTCACCGTCCATCGCCGAGAAAACTTTGGCGAGCCGTTGCAAGCCATTTTGCGTGCCTTACTCGCCCTGCTCTCTGCCCACCCCGACGTGGTACTGGCTTTGCCCGTACACCCCAACCCCAACGTCAAACAGGCGGTAGAGTCAGCTCTTGGCCAACACCCACGAGTCAAGCTGTTACCCCCCCAAGAGTATGCTCCTTTTTGCCAACTGATGGCACAAGCCACGCTTATCTTAACAGATTCTGGCGGCGTGCAAGAGGAGGCTCCTTCGTTGGGTAAGCCTGTGCTGGTGTTACGCAACCAAACCGAACGCCCCGAGGCAGTAGAGGCTGGCACAGTGAAACTGGTGGGTGCTGATGAAACCGCTATTGTGGCCGAAGCTAGCGAGTTATTGAGCAACCCCGTGGCCTATGCCACCATGCAACGTGCCATTAACCCCTATGGCGATGGCCATGCCACGGGGCGCATTGTAGAGGCCTTGCTGAATTGGCAGTCGGGTCAACCCGCAAGGTTGGCTGGTTTGCCTTGGTAGAGGCTTTAAGGCTTTGCTTCCACATCGGCAAATACATCAACAGGTTTTAACTTAAGTTTGCCTTGTTGTATCAGCGAATGTTGGTAGCTCATCCACTGCATTAGCGAATCAATTTGCGCCTCGGTGAGGGGGCCGCCCTTGGCTTGCGAAAACGGCGGCATACTGGGGTTGTTAGGCGCACCCTCGGCAATCACCTTACGGAGTCTCGCCCGTTCGGCGGGGTCGTCAAAATTACCAAACACCAAGCTGGGCGACACGCCCCCTTCGCCGTTAAGGCCGTGGCACATACCACAATCGGCTACAAACAGAGCTTGGCCACTTTTGCCTACGCCTTTATCCACGTGGCAGGTTTTACAATCGCCTTCAAACAATTTAAGGGGATTACTTACCTTTAGCCCGCCGTGGTGGGTGCTGCTTTGTTGTGGGGCTTGCACAGTGGCCTTAAGAGTTAAGCGTAACTTGGGGGTGGCGGGGTCGTTGCTAAACACATCTACTGTTTTAATCATGGGGCCTAGTTTTAGGCTGGTATCTACCGTGGCGGTTAGGGTGGCCGTTTGCCCAGGTGCTACGGTTTCAGGGTCTACCTTCACATCGGTACACCCGCACGAGGCTTCCATGTCTTGTATCACCAGCGGTTCGCCCCCTTGGTTGGTCAGGTGGAACGTGGCAACGAGTGGCTTTTCCATCTCGACCCAGCCCGCATCTTTGGTAGTGGCATCGGCCACAATACGGGGGGGCTGGTAAGCATCCACTAATACGGGGCGCTGACCTGGGTGTTGCATCAGCCACAACACGCCTACACCACCCACCACGAGCAAGGCCAGTAGAGCAATGATGATAACAAACAGAGGAGGGCGTTGGTTCATGGTGAGTTAAGCAACTAAGGGCAACCGTTGAAGTAGTGTTAGTTTAACATCCTTGGCCACTTTACACCACGTGCCTAGCTTGAACAACTGACACACAGCCCGCCCGCCCATAGCGGAGGCTCACCCTCCCACGCCTCGGCATGGGGGTGGGACGTGTAGGGCGAGTTTAAAACCGCCAGCAACCGCTTGAATACGGTGTCATCATCCCGTTGCAAGCCATCAATGGCCTCTTGCGCCATGTAGTTTCGGCACACGTAAAGGGGGTTAACGGCTTGCATGGCCTCGTGCCGTAGCGGGGTGGGCGTATCACTTTGGGCAAGGGCAGCGTTGTACAGGGCGAGCCACTCCGTCATGCTAGGCACGTTGGTCAAGCCCTGTTTAAACGTATCGGGCGATTGCCCCGCTTCATAGGTAGACAACCACCTAAACCAGCGGGTCAACTCCACTTGCCCTTGCGTCATGGCCACAAACAACGGCTTGAGGAGTTCAGGCGAGACGGTGGGTAAGCCCAGTTTTTTCGCCATTAAGTTATGGAACGTAGCGGTCAGCGAGGCCGTGTAAGCTTGTTGCCCTGTTTTAAAGGTGTCATCGGTCAACCAAGGCGACATCGCCCGCCCCAACGCCGATAAGTTCCATGCCCCAATGCTGGGCTGTTGGTTAAAGGCGTAGCGTCCCTCGTGGTCGCTGTGGTTGCAAATAAAGGCGGGGTTAAACGCTTCCATAAAGCCATAGGGGCCATAGTCGAGCGTGTCACCCAGCAGGCTCATGTTGTCGGTGTTCAGTACACCGTGGGCAAAGCCTACTGCTTGCCAATGGGCAACCAGTGCGCCCGTCCGCTCACACACGGAGCTGTATAAAGCCGCCACTTGGGCAGGCAAGCCCACCTCGGCCAAGGCGTGAGGGTAATAGTGTGTCATCACATACACCAGCAATCGCTCTAATACGGCATGTTGTTGGGTGTGATGCAAATATTCCACCGTGCCAAAGCGCAAAAACGACCGTGCCACCCGAGTGACGACAGCGGCGGTTTCAACGGTTTCTCGTTGTACGGGGGTGGTGCTACCTACCAAGCACAACGCCCGAGTGGTGGGTATGCCCAAGGCGTGCATGGCCTCGCTGGCCACGTATTCTCGTACCGAGGAGCGTAAGACGGCTTTGCCATCGCCCATACGGCTAAAGGGGGTAAGGCCACTGCCCTTGAGTTGTAGCTCCCACCCGCTAGCCAGCTCGCCTAGCCATAACGCACGCCCGTCGCCTAGCCGAGGCACGTAATGCCCAAACTGATGCCCACTATACACAAAACTGGCGGGTTGGCTGTGGGGTAAGGCGGTTTCACCCGTAAAAGCTTGGCACAGGGCAGGTTCGCCCAATTGGGCGGGTAGGTGGGCAACACCAAGCTCTTGGGCAAGGGAGTCGTTCCACGCAATAAGGTGGGGCGAAGCAAGGGCTTCGCCCAGTTGATGAACGTAGAGTTCGCCTTCGGCAAAGGCGGTGGTCAGGCGGGTGTTCCAGCTAAGGGCGGGCGAGAGTGTGGTGTTATTCATACTTACTAGAGTATACGAAAAGCTAGAGCTCTACCTACTCTTAGTAACAATTTAAGGTGTGGCTATCTGTAGGAGAGCTTCATCGGGTTGTTGTGACTGGGTAGTGGGTAGTCGTTTCCATTCGTCTTGGCTGGCTCCTCGTTTGTCCCAGTTAAAGGGCTTGCCATTCGTTTCGGGTAGCACTTGGCTTTGCACTTTATAAACAGGAACTTTGACGTTAAGGGCTTCTAAATCAACCGAATGCTGTTTGGTTAGCCACTCATGGTCTACCGTAGCTAAGCGTTTGTCTACTTCGGTTTTTAAGTCGGCTCGTTCAGCACTGTAGGCTAACCCACCAGTGAGGTGTGGCCAGTCGCCTTCTTCGGGTACAGGTTTAAAACCCAAGTTCTGGTAAAATTTGGTTGTATCTGCTGCATAAAACGGCTGGCTGGCAGTAAGGTCTAAACGTGTAAAGAGTTTGTTCAGCGTTTTTTCAAATGTAGCTATCAGGCTAGTTCCGGCAAGCTTTACTTCTTGGGGGAGTGAAACAGCCAGATAGTTGATGCTAGTACTTTCTGCTGCCCTGTCATCCGCCTGATGGGTTTTGAGAGGGGTACGGCTAACGATACCTGTTTCAGGGTGTGGATCACGAGGCAGACTACCCGCCAGAAGCCCTCCAAAGTGTGTTGTGCCATCTTCGTTTTTAATCAGCAGGATGAGGGCATTGGCCAAGCCTTCGGGGTCGTTGATGGCAACCAATAATTTTTTCAAGCCCCCAATAAAAATGTTTTGTTCGTGGTTAGCGTGGAGTACACCTTCTCGGTTAGGCACAACACTAGTACGCTCTTGTGGCGCAAAATGGTCTCTCGTATCTTCAGGCACATGGCTTTTAGCTTCTTCAAGTAACCGTTCAATTACGGGCAGGTCGGCCGCTTCCAAAGCGTGAACTTCTGCTTGAATAAAGCGTTCTGCGCCAGCAACAGGAAGGCTTACGTTGAGAACGGGGATGGAGCCAAACTCAGGGTTGGTGGTGGTCATGGGGCTAAACTCGTTGTGGTTAAAGGGGATAGGCAACACTTGAAAATAGTAACACCCCTCAAGCAACGAGGTTGCCTCTCTTTAAACAAGACAAACCTGCTCGTCCCTAAAACCCGCCGCCAGATTGCTGTTGCTTGGCTCGTTTGAGTTGAGGGTTGGTAGCAGGCACGCTTTTGGCTCCTTTTTTACTCCGTATTTTGCCCCCTGTGTAGGGAGCAGGCACGGCGGGTTGTCCTAACAGTTTGCGAGTCGTCCTAGTCAACCAGCTCACAGGGTTATCGGCCAGTAACTGGGTTTCCGCCTTCGCCTCGGCAGGGGCAGGCGAACCATCGGCTTGGTTAAGTAAAATTTCTTTAAGTTCGGCCTGCTCCCACTGGGCAAGGCGAGCTTCGTAGGCCATGGATCGATGACTGGCGTGGCCACCACAAGCGATAGCAGGGGCTACGCTCAACAACGCGAGACTCATCACACAACACACAAGTAGGTCGTTCAACATTTACGGCATCCTCTCACTATCAGCTAACAAATAACAACGGCGACACCTTAGGCCACATACTTAGCCAACAACATGAGGGCAAGCAAATAGGTTAGGTACAGGGTCACATCGCTTAGGGTGGTAATCATAGGGCCACCAATACCAGCGGGGTCCTTGTTAAAGCGATACTTGACCGTGTGGGCAATGAACACGCCCATACAGTTAGACAAGGTGACGGCCACCAACAGGTACACCATCAGTAAGGCACTTAGCACCCACAAGTGGTACAACGCAAACGAGGCAGCACCCAACACCAACGAAAAGATACCGCCCAGCAACACTCCCACACGCCCTTCGCGGAGCAATTGCTGGCGCAAATTGCCTTGCCTAATATGATTGAGGGCAATGCCTCGCACGGTAATGGTGTCGCTTTGGGTGCCTGTATTGCCAGCCAACCCGCACAACAACGGCAAAAACGAGAACGCCTTAACGGCTTGCGACACGGTCGGCTCGTAAAAGGCGATAATGGCGGCCACGCTGAGCTGGCCGACAAGGGTAATGGCCAGCCACGGCAACCGAGCCTTGACGTTGGGCAGTACCGAGCCTGCAATCAGCTCCTGCTCCGTGGCGGTGTCTTCCATCACGATACCGCTGGTTTTAAAGAGGTCGTCTTGGCTTTCTTCGTCAATAACGTCCAAAATATCGTCTAGGGTGATAATACCCAGCAGGCGGTCGTGGCGGTCGACCACAGGCATGGCTAGCAGGTTGTAATACTTACGGAAAACCGTGGCCACCAGCTCTTGGTCAAAGCTGTCGTACACGGTTTTCATGTCAAAGCAAGCCACTTCGTTTAGCGGTGTCTCGTCTGGGGTGATGACGAGGGTTTTAAGGCTGACCACGCCGACGAGTTTGTCGTCTCTGTCAAGCAGGTAGCAGTAATAAATAAAGTCTTTTTCTTCGGCATGGTGGACGAGTTGCAGGGCTTCGCCCACAGTTTTATCCACGGGGCAGGCCATATAATCGGTGGACATAATCCCCGCTGCCGTGTCGGGGGCTTCAATCAGCAGTTGGTGCAGTTGGCGGGTGTCGGCATCTAGGGGGAGGCCGCCTAAAATGGGTCGCCGTTCGTCGGGGTCAAGCTGTTGCAACAAGTCCACGGCTTCGTCAACGGGCATATCCCTGATGACTCGGCTGGCTTTGGCGAGGGGCAGGCTTTTAAACAGCGGTAAGGCGAGCCTGTCTTCAAGGCTGGTGAGCAGTAGAGCGGCTTGGGCAGGGGGCAAGACGCTAAAGCAGTGTTGTGTTTGCTCTGGGGTGAGTTCGTGATGAAACACATCGGCCAAGTCGGCAAAGTGAAGCTTGCTTAAAAAGCGACGGAGGCTGTATTTGCTCTGTTTTTGCTTGAGAAGGAGGCGAATACGTTGCGCCAAAGTGGCCGACAGCGAGGTGTGGCTATCAGGCGGGGTAAGCATCTCTTGTGGGGTGGGCGGTAGAGACATAGGGGCAAACTAACGAGAGGGCAGTGGGCAACACCCTATCATACCCTTAACCCAAAGCCCTTACTACCCTTACCTTAAGGTAACAGGAAACCCTAAAAGTACAAAACGTTGAAGAAAAACAACCTTGGGACAAGCCCAACATGGTGGGAGGTTCGGAGGGACTCGTCCCTCCGATGGGGTTTGGGGCAACGCCCCAAATCGCCAAAAAACGGTGTAGCTATAAGCTAAAAAAGTAAAAAAGATAACCCCAGCGACTTTCTGTATTTGACTTTTAGGGTTTCCTCTTAAGGTAAGCACCCCGAAGGCCCCACAATGGAGACCACCGACGGCTGGCTTAAATACGTTTGTGCCACCCGTTGTATATCGCCCGAAGTGACGGCCTGTAGCCTGTCCGTTGTACCTGCTAAATCTGCTAGGGTACGGCCAAGCACCAAGGCGTTGCCCACGTAACCGCACCACTGGCCAGCCGTCTCTAGCTGTATGGCACGGCGACCCAGCAAGTTGGCTTTGGTAGCCGCTAGCTCATCGTCGCTGACTGGCACATTCAGCAACTTATCAATTTCTTGCTGAAAACCTGCTAAGCACTTTTGTACGTTACTAGGCTCGGTACCAATATAGAGGGTAAAACTGCCACGGTGTTGGTAGCCTTCAAGGCTGCTACGCACGTTATAGGCCAGCCCTTGCTTGTCTCGCAACTCCAAAAACAACCGAGAACTAAGGCCACCTGCACCCAATAAGGTGTTGAGTACCATCAGCGGCTCATAGTCTGGGTGGGTAATGGGCGGGGTGAGCCATGCACGGTAAATGTGCGCTTGGTTAGCATCGTCTCGTGGGGCGGTCAGTAGTACGTCGCTGGTAAGGGTGCGCTGGCGTAAAATGGCAGGCAATGCCGAACTACCCGCAGCAGCCGTGCTAGGGCGATGCTTGGTAAACACCGTTTCAATATGGTCAATGACTTGCTGTAGGTTCACTTCGCCCGTGAGGCTAATCAAGCAACGGTCGGTGCGGTAGGCACGCTCGTACAAGTTACGTAAGGGGAGGGGCTTGGCCAACTCTTCGAGGTGTTTCTGCAACACGCTGGCCGTGGTGCCATAAGGTGAATTGGCAAATAGGCCACGTACTAAATTATCGGCAGCACGGGCTTTGGGGGCATCTAGCTCCATGGCCAGCTCGCCCTTCATGCGCTCTACCTCTTTGCCTTGCTCTTTTAACGAGGCATCGAGTACCAAGTTTGCCAACCACGTGAGTGAGGCGTTAAGGTCTTCGGCCAGTAGCGTACCGCCCAACACACTGGTGTCTCGGCGGGTAGAGGTACCGAGATCAAGGCTCAATTCGTCGAGGGCTTGCGCCACTTGTTGGCTGTTGTGCGTGCTGGTGCCTTTGGTCAGCAAGCGGTCAATCACATCGGTTTGGCCTGGGGTTTCATCCAGCAGGTTGCCCCCTTTAATATAAACAGACAACGCAAGGCGAGGCACACCTACCATGGGGTTATGCACCAGCGTTATCCCATTAGACAGCTGATGCGTGGTGATACGGGCAAGTTGTTGTTGCGCCTTGCTAGGGGCAGCAGTCCCCGCAACGGGCGAGGCCACAATGGGGGCGTTAGGCAGCGACGAGGGGAGCATCATGGGTGGTAGGTACCAAAACAGAGGTGTACGCTTTATCAAGAGCTAAATACGTGTTAGCAACGGCCTGCACTTCAGCTAGGGTGAGGCTGGCAAGGGTGGGCAAATAGTCTGTAAAGGGGCGCAAGTCACCCGCTACGGTCAGCGATTCGCCAATGAGATCACCCAAGCCCGAAGCCGTCTCGACGTTTTCGGCAAATTGGGTTTTCAGCTTCTTTTTAGCCCGTGCCAACTCCGCCGCGGTGAGGGGGTTGTCGTTGAGTAAGTCGTACAATTCCTTCCGCACTTCTAACAACGAGGCTTCAACATTGGCACTGGTAAAGTTGCCTTGTATAAAAAATACGTTACCCAGTTTAAAGGTGTATTGGCCAGAGCCTAACGCATTGAAGTTGGGCTTTTTGGCCTGCTCAATCAAGGTTTGCGTCAAACGGCTGGCACGCCCTTCGGTCAGGGTGTAGCTGATAATATCCAAGGCGATACTCGCCTTAAGATCGCTCACCTCGGGGCCGTGGTAGCCCATCATAAAGAAGGTGGTCTCAAAATCGCCTTTCACAATCACGGGCAATTCGGGCGGTTGGCCGTGCTGCTTTAAAAAGCTCGCAGGGGCAGGCGGTTCGGTGTAGTGTTGCAAGGCAGGTGCCAACGCCTCAGGCTCAGGGAAGCTAAACGCCTTGGCCACGGCTTCAATCAGGTACTCACGGTCAAACTCGCCTACTACAAGGGTAACGCACTGGTTGGGCGAATACCAACGCCTGTAATACGCCTCAATAGCAGTACGGGGGATAGTACCAATGGTGTGGCGAAGCCCAATCACATCCCGCTGGTAGGGGTGACCGTCGTTGTACATTAGCTTGTTCACGGCGTTGTACAGCTTGGTCATGGGTTGATCTTCACGCATGCCAATCTCTTCAATCACCACACTACGCTCACGCTTTTCGCCTGCATAGGTCGGGTCGGCGGGGTCATACTCGGGGCCAATCTCCTCGGGCGGTAGGGTAGAGTTGGTCAGCATGTCGGCATGCATCTCTAACGCTTTGGCAAAGGCGGCGGGGTCGGCATTGGGGCCTGTAATGTAGTAAAAGGTAAAGTCCTTCCACGTGGCGGCGTTGATAATGGCACCCATGCTCTCCATGGCGTGGTCAAACTCGCCTGGGGCAGCGTTGGTGGTGCCTTTAAACATGAGATGCTCTAAAAAGTGAGAGACACCATTGTCGGCCTCGGTCTCGTGAATGGAGCCTGTGGCTACCCATGTATTGAGGTTAAACACCTCGCCCGCCTTGGGGACGATGACCAACCTGTGGCCGTTGGTGTAGGTAACAATTTCGCCTTGAGTTGGCGAAAAGGGTATGGCAAAGGTTTCGCTAGGCAGGTTTTGCGTGGATTGTGGCACGGCATGTCTCTCTGTTGGGCAAACGTCAACCTTGCCAGTATACCTTACGTTTGCTCTGTCCGCTAGGGGGATGCCCTACAGCCTATCAACATTGGCCTGTGTTTGGGCTTTACTAGGTGGTATCCCTCCCTCGCCCCTTATAGGAGAAACCCCCATGGCTCTCACTCCCCCCGCCCTGCCTTTAGCCCAAGTGGCCGCCCCCAGCCTACTGGTACAAAGCGACCCTAAACTCCTGCCCAACGGCCAACTGGCCTACCGTAACAGCGTGTTTTTACAACTGCCCGATACACCGGCTGGCCAGCCCGCTACCTCGGCCGAGCAACTTGCCCCTTGGGTGGATGGCGTGGGTAAATTAGCCACACAACTGTTGCTGGCGGGGCAGTGGCCTCACACCCCCGAGGGTCTCCCTGTCACCTCGGGCGATGCACCAACGCCTGCTAAGCCCTTAGCGCAACCGTGGCAACGGCAAGCCTAATGTGGCCAGACACCCTCACCCCTGCCCCTTACCTGCTAGGTAACGACTTGGTTGCCGTGGAGCGATTGCTCAAACCGTGCCAACGCTACGGGCAAAAAGCTTACGCCACCTGCCTTACCCCCACCGAACACGCCTATGTGTGGGCAGCCAGTAGCCTAGCCCACACCACCGAACGCTTAGCCAGCCGCCTTGCCGCCAAAGAGGCCACGGCCAAGGCCTTAGGCGTTGGCTTACGAGGCTTAGGCTTGGCAGACCACCCTAACTTACAGGCCACGGCGTTGTTGTGGCGAGAGATTGAGGTGGTAAAGGCCGAGGCCATGGCGCAACCCCGTTTGGTGCTGTATGGCCAAGCGGCACAGGTGGCGCACCAGCTTGGCCTACAGGGGAGCTGCTTGGCACTGTCTCACCAAGGCGGGTTGGCCTTAGCCACTGTATTACTGTGGCGTTAACCTCTGTTCCAAATTTGGCGAGTGTCTTTTTGTTGGTTTGTTTTCTAAGACTGGTTATTCCTCTAAAGAGGCTTCCCGTGATTGGAATAATTATAATTTAGCTAATTGTCTGGTTTTCAGCTGTTGCGGGGGGAGGCTTTGCTTTAGATAAAAGCGTCTCAACTATAGTCTCAGCGATTGGGTACCCTAAGGCTTCTTGTATCCATAACCATTGACCAAAGGGGTTGTTTTCTAAAAATATATAGTCACCTTCGGGTGTTACAATAAAATCCATAGCTCCATACGTTAAGCCTTGCAATTTTAAAAACTCTATGCATTTGTCTTCAATATGTTTAGGGAGTTGATATTTTTCATGCTTTGGTATGTATTTTTCATTATAACCTGCACGCCAGTCAATTGAAGTTAATTTGCTTTCCTGGGAATGGATAGCAGCACTAAAAATTTTATTATTAACAATAGTAACTCGTAGTTCTATTTTTTTTTCAATGTATTCTTGAATTATTTCTGGGTAAAGTTGTAGCAACTCCAAGCGATTTGCAAGGTCGTTACAAGCAATTTTTTTGGTAAAAGCCTCAGAAGCAAGGATAAACTGCAGGTCTTTTTCATCTGGGAAGTGAAACTGGATTTTAAATGCCTTGACAAAAGGTAAGTTTAGAAGTTTTTTTAAGAAATGATAAAGTAATTTTGAAAACATGTTTAACTTGTAATAATTTGGAAAATAAGTCAGTTGTTTTAGAGCTATATAATTGAAATCCAACATGAAAGTCTTAGCGTCATGGGGGCTGTTTCCTATGTATGTTGAAGGTATTTTAAGATTAACTTTTTTTGCGATATCAAGTTGAATTATTTTATTTTCGGCCAAGTCTAGCAGGGCTGGATCCTGAAGATAGTATGCATTCGGCATGTAATGGTAAAGTGCATTGCGTATGACAGTAAAGGATTCACAATAAAATGCAGAATATTCACCAAAGTGTGAAAATGAAGTAGGTCGAGAACCTGTCCTCCATTCCCATACGGTTGTTATTTTTGACAAGTCAAGTAAATCTAGTTTGTTAGCAAAACGTAAGAAAGCTTTGGTGTCTATAAAAGAGAGGCTAAATTCTTTGGGATACTCTGACCAATGCAATCTAACATGATCAATTTTCTTTGTTTTAAGAATTTTAGAAATCAATTGATAACTAGGATCATCAGGGAGTGCAAAGATAAGTATCATAAGTCAATAATTTATTTATCATCATCGCCTCTTAATCCACAGGCCTTTGCTATGCATGGCTCAACACCAACAGGCTTATGCTGTCTAAGAAATAAGTCACCAAATGTTGGCTTACTGGTGGAGAATGAACTTGATAATGTAATTTTATCGCTAGGCTGAGAAGCAATAAATGAAGGAAGAGGGAGAGAAGAAAGCGACTTAAGCAGCACAATGAGTATCCTTATAGTAAAAACCTATCTTATACTAAAAAGGTTGGTTTAAATTGTCAAGATAAAGTTCCATCACACCCCCAACGCCTCCGCTAGCCCTGCGGACGTTGGTGCGCCGCCTTGGGCTAGCGTGGGTTTGCCTCCGCCTTTACCGCCCAACAGCCCCGCCACACGCTGCACCTCTTTGCCCGCATGGTAGCCCTCTTTCGTCAACGCCTCGCTCACCAAACACACCAGCGTCACCCTGTCATCAGGCGCAACGCTGGCCAACAGCACCACCACAGGGCGGGCAGCCTTATCGGCCACATGCTGCGCCAACGCCTTCAAGCCCTCGCCGTCCACATCGGCCACTTGCGCCGCCACCCTAGCCACTTGGCCAGCGGGGGTTGCCGTGGCCTGCGCCACCAACGGTGCCGCCTGCGCCAAGGCCAGCTTGGTTTGCAAACCAGCAAGCGCCTTGTCTCGGGTTTTAAGCTCGTCGGTCAAGGCCTCTAGGCGGTCGGCCACCTCAAGCGGTTTGGCCTTCAGGCGTTGCGCCATGCCCTGCAAGGCACGGTCGTGCGCCTTAAACGCCCTGTAAGCGGCCATGCCCACGATAAACGTCACCCTACGCACACCGCTGGCCACAGCAGCATCGCCCAGCACCTTAACCAGCCCAATGTGCGACACATTGGCAACGTGCGTCCCCCCGCACAGCTCAAGGCTATGCGCCCCAAAGCGAACGACCCGCACCACGTCGCCGTATTTTTCGCCAAACATGGCCACGGCACCCTTGGCCTTCGCCTCGGCTAGGGGCAAATGCTCCACCTCGGCGGGCGCACCCGCCATCACCCACGCATTCACAAGGGCTTCCACCTGCTCCAACTGGTCGGCCGTGGGCGGTTGCGGGCAAGAGTAGTCAAACCGAGCCACATCGGGCGCAACGTGGCTACCCGCTTGGGCAATGCCCTCGCCTAGCACCCGTTTAAGGGCGGCGTGCAGCAGGTGCGTGGCACTGTGGTGTAAGGCGGTCAGGTGCCGACGCTCCTCATCCACGGCGGCCAGCAGGGTATCGCCCACCCGCAACGGACGCTGGCCTTGGTCAAACAGGGCGGTGTGTACAATCAGTTGGCCTTGCTTTTGCGTGTCGGTCATCAGCACGGTCAGGCCAAGTTGGCCATCGGTTTGTTGGGTGAGCGTACCAATATCGCCCACTTGACCGCCACTTTCGGGGTAAAACGGCGTTTGGTTGAGGATGAGGCTAAAGGGCTGATTCGTCCCGCTCACTTCGGCGACGGGTTGGCCGTCTACCAGCAAGGCCGCCACGGTGACGGTGGCCTCCAGCGTGTCGTAGCCGATAAAGGGCGTGGCTCCCACCTCGGTAAAAATGTGAGAGAGGGCTTGATCGTCCACCAGAGCGTCGGTTTTGCGAGCGGCTCGGGCGCGCTGTTTTTGTTCGGCCATCGCCGTGTGGAAGCCCTCCTCGTCTAACCCCAACCCGTGTTCGGCGAGGATGTCTTTGGTCAGTTCAAGGGGGAAGCCGTAGGTGTCGTAGAGTTCAAAGGCCACTTTGCCGTGTAGTTCGGCGTGTTGGCCTTTAATGTGATCAATGATGCCCTCAAGCTCTTTGGTGCCACGTTCTAACGTGTCGAGGAATTGCTTTTCTTCACGCTCTAGTATGGCTTGGCTAGCGGTTTCTCGCGCGACCAGTTCGGGGTAGGCGTGGCCGTAAAGTTTGGTGACTTGGGGCAGTAGCAGGTGTAAAAACGGCTCATTCAAGCCAAGGTAGCGTTTGCCGTAGCGTACGGCTCGGCGCAACACCATACGCACAATGTAGCCTCGGCCTTCGTTGCTGGGTACCACACCATCGGCGAGGGTAAAGGCCAAAAACCGCAAGTGGTCGGTCACAATTTTCAGGGCAACGTCGCCATCGCCACTTGCGCCATAGGCCACGCCACAATGCGAAGCGACAGCCTGTAAAATGGGGAACAGCAAATCCGTCTCAAATGTGTTGGCCTTGTTCTGTAATATCGTGGTGATGCGCTCCAGCCCCATGCCCGTATCTACGTTTTTCTTCTCTAGCGGGGTGAGCTTACCCTCGCCGTCTTTGAAAAACTCCATAAAGACAAGGTTCCAAATTTCCAGCAGGCAGTCGTCAATATCGTGCGTGTGGGGCGATTTCGTCATGTCAAACTGATAGTGAATCTCGCTACACGGCCCGCAAGGCCCCGTTGGGCCAGGGGGACCCCAAAAGTTGTCCTTCGCCGAACAACGTAGGATGCGCTCATCGGGTACGCCCACGCTCCGCCACAGGGCGGCGGCCTCCTCGTCAGCGGGGGTCAAGTCGTCGCCTTCAAATAGGCTCACCCACAACCGTTCAGGGGGGAGACCCAAGACCTCGGTCACAAAACGCCAAGCCCAAGGGATGACCTCGCCCTTGAAGTAGTCGCCAAAGCTGAAGTTGCCAAGCATCTCAAAAAAGGTATGGTGGCGGGGCGTGCGCCCGACGTTTTCAAGGTCGCTGGCTTTACCGCTGACACGGGCGCACTTTTGCGAGCTGGTCGCCCTTGGCGGGTTGGGCGTAGGCTCTAGCCCTAAAAATATCGGTACAAAAGGCAACATACCCGCAGGGCAGAGCATGACCGTTTTATTGTCGCCCGTGGGGATGAGACTGGCCGAGGGGAGGCGTTTGTGGCCAAGTTCCTGCTCAAAATAGGCGAGGAAGGCTTCACGTATATCGGCTCCGCTGGTAGAGCGAAGGGTGACTTTGGCGGAGGCTTGGGGTTGGCTGGTCATGGCGTGGGCTTTCGGCTAGGGGGAGCAACAACTAAGGTAGCTCTACTATAGCAAAAGCCCAACCCTTAAGGCAGAGTTTGAAACAGCCAATAACACTTTGCAATAGCAAATTTTAAAGTTGAGGATAGTTAATGTCCATAGAGGCAATGCAATAAGCCTTTTTATAATTTAGACAATAAGTACTGTATCATGTTTTATACTGTAAATGCCTATACACCCATTTCTAAAATAGGTTTCGGTGGCCCCAATACTACGGGTTCAAGTTCACGTAAAGATATTGAGAGTGTAGCAAAACAAGAAGGCTTAGATCCTCAACAGACTCAACAATTACGTGAAGCCGTTGCTGAAGGAAAACAAGACCCAGGTCACCACTTAAGCAGAAAGGAGGTAGAAGAATTAGCTCGAGACATAAAAGCTTAAGGGTTTAGTGAGCATAAGCCCAGCCCTTAAGGCAACACCTTGGGTAATTATTCGCTTGCGCCAGCCGTCGCCATCACGTTGTCAACCGTCACTTCATCGGCTACGATGTCGTCCGCATCCACCTCAACCACGGGCAGACGCTTTAACGCCGCTTGCACCATGCCCACAAACAAGGGGTGCGCCGTCTCGGGGCGAGATTTAAACTCGGGGTGGAATTGCGTGGCCACAAACCAAGGATGGTCCGTAATTTCGACAATCTCCACCAGCTCTCTGTCGGGCGAGGTACCAGCAATGGTGAGGCCAGCTTGCGAAAGTTGTTCACGGTAGCGGTTGTTAAACTCGTAGCGGTGACGGTGGCGTTCCATCACCACGTCGTTACCATACGCCTCATGCGTGTGGGTATGCGTGGCGATATGGCAAGGGTAGAGGCCAAGGCGCATGGTACCGCCCTTGTCGGCCACGTTGCGCTGCTCGTCCATCAAGGTGATGACGGGGTGAGGCGTGCCAGCGTCAAACTCGAGGCTGTTGGCCAGCTCAAGGCCAGCCACGTTGCGGGCAAACTCAATGACGGCGCATTGCAAGCCCACGCATAGCCCCAAAAACGGCAAGCCCGTCTCTCTGGCCACACGAATCGCTTGTATTTTGCCCTCAATGCCTCGTGAGCCAAAGCCCCCTGGCACCACCACAGCATCCATCCCCGCTAACCGAGCTTTGGCGGCTTCGGGCGTGTCGCATTCTTCGGCACTCACCCACTCAATCAGGGTGCGGGTGTTACAAGCCGCACCAGCGTGGCGAATGGCCTCCGTCACCGAGAGGTAAGCGTCGCACAGTTGGGTGTACTTGCCCACCACGGCCACTTTAAGCTCGTTTTTGGGGTGTTTAATACGGTGTACCAAGGCCTTCCAGTTGTCTAGCTGAGGCTCTCGGTCGGGTAGCCCCAACAGCTCAAGCACTTGCTTGGCGAGCCCCTCTTTTTCAAGGGCGAGGGGTACTTCGTACAGGGTGGCGAGGGTTTCGCCTTGGATCACGTTTTCGGGGCGGATGTTGGTAAATTGCGCCACTTTACGGCGTTCGTTGTCGCCGAGGGGTATTTCGGTACGGCACACCAGCATGTCGGGTTGGATACCGATGCTACGCAACTCGTTGACGCTGTGCTGGGTGGGCTTGGTTTTAACTTCGCCACTGGTGCCAAGGTAGGGCATCAGGGTGACGTGAATAAAGCAGGTGTTTTTAAAGCCCACGTCATACCTAAATTGGCGAATCGCCTCCAAAAAGGGGAGGCCTTCAATATCGCCCACGGTACCGCCAATTTCCACAATCAACACGTCTGGGGCGAGCTGTGTGGCCACTTGCTTGAGGCGGCTTTTAATCTCGTCTGTCACGTGGGGGATGACCTGCACCGTCGCCCCGAGATACTCACCGCTACGCTCTTTTTTGAGGATGGTTTGGTAGATGCGTCCCGCCGTCACGTTGTTAAGGCGGGTCAGGTTCACGTCAATAAAGCGTTCGTAGTGGCCAAGGTCAAGGTCGGTTTCGGCACCATCGTCGGTGACAAACACCTCGCCGTGCTGAAAGGGGTTCATGGTGCCAGGGTCGACGTTGAGGTAGGGGTCAAACTTCAAGATGGAGACACTCATGCCCCTTGCCCGCAACAACCGCCCCAGCGATGCGGCAACAATCCCCTTGCCTAACGAGCTAACGACACCGCCCGTAATAAACACGTAATTGGTATTGGCCATGAGAAAAAGCACCTGTTGCTGAAGGGGTTGAATGCAGAGAGACAGTGAAACACGAGCGACACGCTGATGTTGAATCTTTGCCTAGTATAAGCCAGAGATAGGGCTTTGAAAACAGCTAGTACCAATTGACACAAAACGTGTTATTCATTGGGTAGGGTGGGGGCTAAAAACACCTAAAAAGAAAGAAAAAGAAAAAATCGCCAACTAACGGAAACCCTAGAGATTGAAAAGCTTAAAAGAATTGGTAGCTTTTGAAGAGGCAACAAAAAAGACGACACCCCCTTTAAATTAAATCAAAAGGGGGTGTCGTGTGAGGTTATTGATCGATGTGCTTAGAGTTGAGCAGGGGTGTACAGGCGGGTGTAGTATTCCAACGCCATACGATCCATGTCAAAGTAAGCAGCACTGGTGGCCATGGCTGCACGCATCAGGCGCACCCACGTGGCTTTGTCGTTGTAAAACGTGGGGATGACTTCTTGCTCAAGCAAGGTCATCATGCACTCGTGGTCTTTTTGGTGGCGTTCTTCAAGGGGGAGGTATTCCATATCCACGCCGTGGTTAATTAAAAAGCCGTTGTGGTGATGGAAGGTACCTTCCACAGCCCAACCATCGTCGGTACTCATGTGCAGGGCGGCGTTAAAGTTGGCCGACATACCCGAGGTTCCCGAAGCTTCAAGGGGGCGAAGGGGGGTGTTCAACCAAACATCGGCACCACGTTTAAGCAAGCCACTCATGGCCAAATCATAGCCAGGCAAAATGGCCAAGCCAGGTAAGGTTTTGCTCAAGGCTAGTACTTTGTTAAACGTGCGTTTGCCCCAAGTATCTTTAGGGTGAAACTTACCAGCAAACACCAGCTGAATTTTTTTGTTTTGCAACAGGGTTTTAATGCGATCCATATCCTTGAAGATAAGATCGGCACGTTTGTATTCGGTAAAACGCCTTGCCCACACAACGGTTAGCACGTTAGGGTCAAGCTCTACGCCTGTGTTTTGCTTTACGTAGTCAACCATCTCTTGTCGCATGGTGGCTTTGGTGGCCAATAATTGTTCGTCGGTCAGCTTGCCAGCCAAGCGAGGGTCTTGCCAGTAGGAGAGGCTGGTAGCGTTGGTAATGGCGGTAATGGGGCAACGGCCTTCCACCCAATTCCACATGTTGTTAGCCACTTCGCCGTGCAATTGCGAGACACCGTTGGCCAATTTACTGAGGCGCAAGGCAGCAACGGTCAGCGAGAAATCTTGCCCGCCAAGGCTAATGGCTTGCTCTTTGCTGGTTTCAACAAAAAAGCCAGCGTCGTGAAGCAAGTCAACGTTGTGGGTTTCGTTACCAGCGGCCACAGGGGTGTGGGTGGTAAAGTAGAGTTTGCTGCGGGTATCGTCAAAGTTTTGGCCACTTTCACGCAACAGTTCAAAGGCGGCGGGTAGGGCATGGCCTTCGTTCATGTGAACTTTGTCAATGGTTTCGCCCATGGCACGCAGGACACGCAAACCACCTACGCCCAAGATAATCTCTTGGCAAATACGGGCTTTTTCTTCGCTGTCGTATAATTTATCGCACAATTGGCGTTGTTCGGGGGTGTTTTCTGGTAGGTCAGTCGTCAAAAAGTAACAAGGCACGGTGCCAAATTGTTCGGGGGGCAACCTGAGGCCTTTGACTTTAACCACTTGGCCAAACAGTGTCACATCTACCACAACGCCCGTATCTTGCAAGAAGGGGAAGCTACGGTCTTTGTATTGGATTTCAATCTCGTTGTTGGTGTTAATCACTTGTTCGCCATAACCGTGCTTCCATAAAATGGAGACACCGACCATGGGTAATCCCAATTTACCTGCCGAGAGCATATGGCTGCCTGACAAGTAGCCTAAGCCACCAGAGTACACGTAAAGTGAGGCATCAATGGCCATTTCCATTGAGAAGTAGGCAACACCGGGCAGCGACACCGCAGTCAACGGACGAACAGGGGCGGATGGCTGAGTTTGGAGTGAGGTGGTCACAATTGATAATCCTTATAAAGTGAGGTTAAAACAGTGGGTAGCACAGGGTGACGGGGGGTGTGTTACTACACGGCTTGGGGTACTAAGGTCGTGTCTGGGCATGGCCTTGGTTAAGGTGTAAAGCAGCGGTAATTAAGTAGAGATTACCTACAGGATGACCCGTAAACCTAACCCTAACACAAACCCAAGTCCTCTGCCAACCTATTTTACACTAAGGTAGATAACTGGCTTTAGGTTTGCCCTACAGCCCGAGGAAGTTGGCCAGCAACCTTGCGCCTTCAGGGGTGCCAATGGATTCGGGGTGGAACTGCACACCGTATAAGGGGGCGATTTTATGGGCAATGGCCATAATCAGGCCATGGTCGTCGTCTTTGGCCAACACGTCAAACGCTGCGGTGGGCAGGGTGGCTTCGTCTATCACCAACGAGTGGTAGCGCATGGCCATAAACGGGTTGGGCAGCCCCGCCAACAACGGAGATTCTTTTATAATGCGTACAGGGCTGGGTTTGCCGTGCATCAAGCAGGGGGCTTGCACCACACTCGCACCAAATCGGCTACCCAAGCCTTGGTGGCCTAGGCATACGCCTAATAGGGGGAGGCCATGCTCGGCGTGGCGGTCAATCAACTCGGCGCATACGCCAAAGTCGGTGGGGGTATCGGGGTGGCCAGGCCCTGGCGAAAGAATGATACGGCTGGGGCGATCGTCGCTGGCCATTAGCTCGGCGTAGGTGGCGGCATCGTTACGGACGACTCGCACGGTTTGCGTGGTTTGCGCCTGCACCATTTGATACAGGTTGTAGGTAAACGAGTCATAGTTATCAATCAGTAAAATCATGGGTGCAAGCTCTAGGCAAGGCTGGGTTAAGTAAGCTGCAATGAGTTTAGCAAAAGCAAGCTCACTTCACACTATGTGGTTTAAGTAACAGTTTGCTTAAGTGCATTTGTTTTCTGTCGATAGCTTAGCATGTCACTAAAACTGCCCTCCTCTTGGGTTATGTAGGAGTCACCCATGCCTTTCCCGCTTTGTCTGAACGTAAGTAAAGCTTTTACCTTAAACGAGTTGCTGTTAGCCTTGGCCATTATTGGCATGATTGCGGCTATGGTTATCCCTAATCTTGTTAAAAGTGTTGATGCGCTTCAGAATCAAGCCAAGTTTAAAGACGCCTTGTCGATTATTGAGTCGTTGACTTATGAGGCTTACCAAGAGGGTAAAACGAAGGTGTCTAAGTGGGACTATTTTAAGAGTCGTCTTGATGTTTCGTTTGTGTGCGAGAACGATGCGGTTGCTGAAGGTTGTGTTGCCGATTATGGCTTTAGTGATGCTCCTAACATTAAAAACAGAAAAGCCTTAGTACTCAAAAATGGTGTTGTTATAGCTGGCTTAACTACAAGAACGTTTGACGATGATTTTGAACACGCTTGGCTGATTGATGCCAATGGCCTACAAGCACCCAATACCCTTGGGCAAGATGTGCTGGTGTTTAACGAACCTTCCTTTACAGCAAGTAGCTATTCTAAAATAGGTAAACACGTCCATGGTGCATGGATGATAAGCAATAACGCTTATTATGATAGCCTTTGGCGGTAGCCGTGTGTTTTAACTCGTGGTTTAAGTGGTTGGCTTGGTGCTACACTAGCCTTAACCACTTTGATGTTACCCGTGTGCAATCCACAAGGACACTCCCCCATGACACCCACGACGCAAGCCCCTGTCATCGTGTGGCTTAGGCGAACCCTTCGGCTGGCCGATAACCCCGTGCTGGCTGCCGCCGTGGCCACTGGCCGCCCCGTGGTACCCGTGTACCTGCATACCCCCAAAGCCAATGAGCCTTTTGCACTTGGGGCAGCGTCGGCGGTGTGGCTACACCATAGCTTAACGCACCTATCGGCTAGTTTTGCGGCGGTGGGTGCGCCCTTGGTGCTAAGGCAAGGCGACAGTGCCGTGACTCTGCTCACCCAGTTGGCCACCGAGACCAACGCCCACGCCATCTTTTTTGACAAACGCATTGAAGCCCCCCACCAAGCCGAAGAGCAAGCCCTTGCCCAAGCCTTACCCCACCTGCAAGTGCAGGGCTGGTTTACCAACCTGTTGGTAGAGCCGAGGCAAGTACTGAATGCGACCAGTGGTGACGTGTACAAGGTGTTTACTCCTTTTTGGAAGGCGGCGACCAAGGTACTGCAACCGCCTGAGCCGTTACCTGCCCCTGCGGTGGTGCAAGGGCTAAACCCCCTGCCTGTCTCGTTACGTGTGGATGAGCTTGGCTTGTTGCCCGCTACCCTGAGCTGGCACCATGGGCTTGAGGCGAGTTGGACAATAGGCGAAG
>JBIKUS010000095.1:0-7768 GCA_044347425.1 Vampirovibrionales bacterium
AGCGTAAATCTTATCTTGCAAGGGTGTTCTGCTTAAGGTCTCTTGAGTGAAATTACAGCCACAAACCTTACATTTGTAACGCTGTTTCCCTCTCATAAAACCGTTTTTCACATGCTTTTCATTGCTGTATTTAGGGCATTTCATTACGTACCGCCATTTTTTACAGTAGATAACGATACTATTATACACTATCTATGCATTTGAGCAACGCCAAAATTTCTTTCTGATGGGTATCCATTCGTATTCTCCTAGGGTTTAGGTTACGGTTTCAGCTCAGGCAAAGTTTGTCGAGACAAACTAGGCGTTGCCCCTGCACTTTCTACCTGTAGCACCTCTTGCCGCCATAGGTGATTCATCGCCCCAAGTGCGCTCAACCATTGTGCCTGCAAACTGGCAGGTGTGGCCGTGGTATCGCATTTATACGCATTATCCTGAAACGGCACATCAGCGGGATACTCCGACGGTGGCCCCACCACCAGCAAGCCAGGCAGAGCGACACCTGTCGCCAAGCTCAGCACATGGCAGGGGTGCTGCAAGGTGGGCAGACCACTCGTCTTTTGCGATCCTGTCACCAGTGGGGTATCCCACGCATTAAAGCCCAAGGGGTAGGCCAAGGCTTGCGCCATGGCCGTGCGATAGCTCTTGCTGGCGGGCGTGTTGGGGTTGATCACGGCCAAAGCCTGCCATACGCCTACCCTCGCCAACAAGGTCGGCATCGGCACACCCACGGCAGAAGGTTCGGCGGGGAGGGCGTAGGGGTGCGCTTCGGCCAAGCGGGTAAAGGTACGAGCCTGCGAGTGCGTCGCCTTAACGGCCAAACTCAGCCAACCCTGCAAGGCGGGACTAGCTTCGGCAACGGCGGGGGTCGCCTCCAGCCTTGCCACATCGGCCAGTAAAAACGTTAGCCAAGGCAAGCGTTCTGGGTTGGTCAACACCGATGCCAGCAACACCTCATCCAGCGGAGCCAAGGTAATGTGAGCTTGGGCGAGCCATTGCGGATCGTTGGTCGCCTCGTAAAAGAGCAGCATCACCCAGCCTTGTAAAAGTGCATGGTCGGGAGGCAAGGGTGTTGGCCATGCGTGGCTAGTGTAAGCCTTCCAACTTCGGTTAGCGGCCAATTGCCAATTAACGGCCAATTCGGGTTGCTCTTTGGCCATAAGCGTGGCGGCTTTAAGCCATGCCGCCGTGGCCAACAGTTGCGAGCTGGCCGAAGGTTCCGTCAATTCTAACGTGGTTGCCGCATCTAAGTGCGGGCGAGGGGGCAAACCGTTGGCAGTGCTAAAGGGATTAGGCGACGATTTTTGGCCAGCAACCACAGGCACCACGGCTTGAGGCAACCAGCCCGAAGGCCGTTGCAAGCTTTGCAAGCCTGCCAAGCCCCATAACGCCTCCTTCCACAAGTCGGGGAGGATGGCAGGCCCTGCTTTGGTCGTCATTGGCGGGTAGCGAAGTTTGAGCGTCTCCAACACGGGGGCTTCGAGCTTGGCCGTGTGCAACATGGCCAGTAACAGCAAGGCTGTGTCGCTGGTAGAGCGGGTGTAGGTAAGGGTATCGGTGTACCAACCGCCTGCCACGGTATCGGCTTGGGCGTTGGGGGCTAGCTCATCGGCGGGGGGAGCAAACTTCGCCCAGCCCTCGGCCAATTGTACGGTTTGGCGCAAGTGGGCAGGCAACAGTATTAACCCCGTACCCGTATCTTCAAGCCCCACACCTTGGCGTTGCAAAGCGAGTGAACGTAGCCCTGTGGCCAACAAATCCCAGTAAATAAACTCGTTAATGCGGACTTTTTTCTCAAGGGCGGGGTCAGGGTCAAGGTTAGCAAAACGGAGTGAAAATACGCCTGGGGTCTGTACGTTCGTCGCATCCAGCGGGAGCCAATTGCCGACACGCTGGCCAGCCATGCCCTCTTTAAGCAGAGGTTTACCCACGGTCGTGGGCTTCCAAAAGAGGAACCTGTCGGGTGTGTCAGGGTCAATGAGGCGGGGCTTGAGCTTAAACCCGTCGGGGTCTCGCACGCCTTGCACCCACAGGGGCTTGGGCGCAAGGGGATGATACCCCACCACACTCGCCTTGAGCTTGACCTCCTCGGGGGCGGCAAGGGCGAAGGGCGACAAAGCAAAAAGGGTAAACAAGCACAGCATAACCTGTAGGGGCGCATTGCTATGCGCCCGTTGAGCCTGACCCTCACCCAGCCCTCTCCCAGCAGGAGAGGGTGTGAGTCGTGAAAAAAGCGTTGTCAAAGGCTTACACCAAGGCTTTCGTTTGCATCACTTGCAGTAGGGTTTCACCCATTTTAGCAGGCGAATCGACCACGGTGATGCCAGCGGCACGCAGGGCAGCCATTTTACTACCAGCATCGCCTTGGCCACCGCTGATAATGGCGCCAGCGTGACCCATGCGCTTACCTTCGGGCGCGCTTTGGCCAGCAATAAAGCACACAATGGGCTTGGTGACGTTGGCTTTGGCGTAGGCAGCCGCTTCTTCTTCGGCCGAGCCACCAATTTCGCCAATCATGATGATGGCGTGGGTATCGGGATCGGCTTCAAACAGGGCGAGACAGTCAATAAAGTTGGTGCCGTTAATGGGGTCGCCACCAATGCCGATGCAGGTGGATTGGCCGAGGCCACGGGTCGTCAACTGCTCCACGGCTTCGTAGGTGAGCGTACCCGAGCGGGACACCACGCCCACGTGGCCAGCTTTGTGAATGGAGGCGGGCATAATGCCCAATTTGGCTTGGCCTGGGGTGATGACACCGGGGCAGTTAGGGCCAATCAGGCGAGTGTTGGGGCATTCGTCTTGCAAAAACTGCTTGGCACGCATCATGTCTAACACGGGGATGCCTTCGGTGATGCAGATGACGAGGGGAATGCCCGCTGCGCCAGCTTCCATAATGGCATCGGCGGCGAAGGGTGGTGGGACGAAAATTAGGCTGGCGTTGGCACCTGTGGAGGCGACAGCGTCGGCGACGGTGTTAAACACGGGGACGGGTTGGCCGTTGACGGGGTGCGTGGTGCCGCCTTTGTTAGGGGTAACGCCTGCCACAATGGCCGTGCCGTACTTGGCGCACTGTTCGGCGTGAAAGGTGCCTTCGCGGCCTGTTAGCCCTTGTACAACGACTTTGGTACTTTTGTCTACTAAAACTGCCATGGTTCTCAACGCCTCAACTACGAAACAACAAACAGAGTTCTACCCCTCTATTAAAGTAGGAAGGTAGCTTTCTGGCAAGGTGAGGCTCATAGTTCCCTCTCCCTTTGGGTTAGGGTTGTGGTGAGGGCGAAACGTGTAGTGGTGTGGCTTGTAAGTCTTAAGCGTTAGGTGTAAAACTAAACTGTCACAATAGATAACTCAAAGCCAAGGAAAAGGACTCGTAATGAAAAACACACTGCTCATTTTCTTTAGTCTGCTTATGTTTTTCGTACCTGTTCATGCAGAGTGTATCAATCAAGAAATCAAGCATAACTTCCCCACAACAACAGACGGCAAAACATCGTGGGTGTTTAAAAGTAGCTGTACAACCAGTGAGCTAGATGCTGTATTACTTGAGTGGAGTCTTGCCAATGGCTACCATCCACACGAAAAAAAGCACGATGGCAACATCCTTTGGTATCAGCGTGGGACAGGGACTTTAACACTACCTATTGTGGTAAGGCTAGAGCCTATTGCCGATAACATCTATACTTTAGATGCCTTTTTATTCACACATCCTATTAACAGAAACATCTTATATAATGAGCATATGAAAATAAACAGCGGAGGCTACCGTGGGGTAGCCTTGCGAGCTATTGCGAGAAAACAAATAAACCCACTGATTGAGAAAATGAACTTAACACCTGCTAATTAACAGTATCGCCATAATAGTACACTTTGCCAGTTCGAGCATTAAGATATATTTTGTTACTCATATTTATTCCGCCACAGTACGTAAAGTAGATTGGTTTTTTTCTTGTTTCTGGATTGACTGATTTCATCCAACCACCTTGTTCTTTAAAATCTTGAGCCGTACAAGTATTTTGCTCAATCAGTGCTTGAGCTGTTTTAGCAAATACGTCTTTATGTAGTCGATAATCATCAGAATCTTTAATAAGGGTATAATCACCAGTAGCTTTTTTTGCTGGGTCTTCTGGACGCATCGTACTTAATGAAGCCTTGTTTACCCATTCATAGTATTTACCGTCAATGATTCCATTACTAGATGAGCATGAAGCGTTACCTTCTTTAACAAAAGCACTTTTGTTTCCTTCACATGCTGCGTCTATTAAAGCAGTAATTTTCACCCAGCCTTCTCGCTCTTCTAGGGCATTCACCCCTTCTCTGAAGAAAAGCATGCCTACTGATCCACATTTTTCATCAGGGCAGGTTTTACGGTCTGCTCTATCTGTAATTACCCACAATTTTTTGACTTGTGGTGTAGGGCTTACAGGTTCACTTACTTTTTCTTCAGGCAAAGAAATCTGAAACAAAATAAAAACTACGATAGCTACAAAAAGTGCAAAAAAAGCTTTGTTCATGAAAACATTCTCCTAAAAATAGTACAAACAAGCCCCTAACCCAAAGCCTCCGCCAGCAGGGGAGCGTTGGGTGGGGTGGGGGTGTTGAACACGGGCATCGGGGTGTGGCTCCTTGGCGGTGGGCTGGCGTACTTTGCATTACCGTTAAGGTAAGCGCATCATCGCCTTAGCGCAAGGGGCTTATGTGCGTGTTACCGCTTCCGTCGTTGACAACTCAAAGCCTTCACACCCTCTCCCTCTGGGAGAGGGAAGGGTGAGGGTCACCCATAGCTTTCTGGCTTTTATGACCCTCACCCGCTGCTAGCGCAGCACCCTCTCCCAGAGGGAGAGGGTGATAAGGTTGCAACACGGGCGAAGGGTCGCCCACCAGCCATGCCACGTCGCCACGGCGGGGCTGCCCCCACGCCCAGGGAATAGTCTCGCCCCGAGCAGCTTGCGCTTGCGCCAACAGTTGCAAGGTGCTGGTAGGCTGCCCGCTACACACGTTGGCAATACTCATCGGGTGAGCCACCTCGCCCGCCAGCAACTGTTGCGCCACGCTGACCGTGCGTTGTGCCACCTGTGTCACCTGCTGATAATCCCGAACACAACTGCCATCTACCGTGGTACACGGGGCGGGGTTCACGATAAAAGCTCCCTGTTGCTTGGCATTGTGGCTAAGCAACAACGGCCATAGGTGCGTCTCGGGCGAGTGGTTTTCGGTGTGACGGCCTTGGGGGTCGTTACCCAGCACGTTAAAATAGCGTAAAATGGCCACTTGCAGGCTATCGGCTTGGCTGGCCACAAGGGACTGTAAGGCTTGTTCGGCTTGCCACTTACTAAGGCCGTAGGGGCTGGCGGGTAGAGGGCTATGCAGGTTGGGGTCGCCCAATTCGCCCCAAGGTATCGCTCCATACACCGCCGCCGATGAGGCAAACACCATGGCTCGGGGAGCCACGCCTCCGCTGGTGGTGACCCTTGCCCCCAACGAGACGAGGGCTTTGGCAACACTCACCGTCCCCGCCGTGTTGGTGTGATGGTACGCCTTGGCCTGTGCAAACGAGTCGGCCACAACGCTAAGGGCAGCTAAATGTAGCACTGCCGTAGGCTGGTATTGTGCAAACACTTCTGCCAGCCAAGTCTCATCGGTAATATCGCCCGATACCAAGGTAATGCGTTGTTGGTAGTGGGCAGGTAAGTGCGTCAACCAAGCTGCCTTAAGGGCAGGCGCATAGTCCACCAACAACACGGGGAGCGGCGCAAACGTATCTAACCAATAAAGCAGGCAATGCCCACCAATGTAGCCAAGGCCACCAGTAATACACAACATACGTTTCAACATACCATGCTAATTATTATTTGGGCTACCGCAAAAGTTTGAGGCTTTACCCGAAGGGGGCAACACCGTATACTAGACGACAGTAACAAGGTTTGGTTGCACAAGGAAGTTTAACAATGACACATTCGTCCCCCATTCAACGCATGGACTATAACATCGTATTGGTGGGCGGTAGCCCTGCTAACTTGGCCTTGGCGCATCGCTTGGTTGATTTAGCCAAAGCCAGTGGCGTGGCACTCTCCATCGCTCTGCTTGAAAAAGCCAGCCAGTTTGGCGGCCACATCGTCAGCGGAGCCGTCGTCAAACCCGCTATCTTTCACAAGCTCTTCCCCCACGCCCTTGATGAGGGCTTCCCCCTTGAAGGTGTGTGCGACACCAGCGTGTTTAGCGTGCTGAGCGACACCCAAGCGTGGGACGTACCCAATGCCCTGCTCCCCCCAGGTTTGCGTAAAGAAGGGGCATGGGTACTCACCCTCTCGATGGTGGTAGGTTGGATGGCCGACCAATTGAAGGCCAAAGCCAAAGACGTACCCAATGTCACGCTCGACTTATTTACGGGCTTTTCGGCGACGGAAGTGCTGTACGACGGCGATCGTCCTATCGGTGTTTCTGTGCAGGAGCGGACCAACAACGAGCCTACCCCGCTTGAAAATATCCACCCCGACAACGCTCTGTTTGGCGACGTGATTGTGTTTGGCGACAAGGGCTTTCTCTCGGGCGAAGTGATTGAACGCCACAGCCTACGCCCCAACCCCCAACTATGGAGCGTGGGCGTTAAAGAAGTGTGGACGCTCCCCGACGATGCGCCCAGCTACGAGGGTAAAGTGTGGCACACCCTAGGCGCACCCCTCACCGATGGTACCTTTGGCGGGGGCTTCGTCTACGGTCTTAAAAACAAGCGTTTGGCCGTGGGGCTGATTGCCTCGTTGGACAGTGCCAACCCCAACCTCAACCCGCAGCAGTTGTTGCAACGCTATAAGGCGCATCCGTGGTTGCAGGGGCTGCTTAAAGGGGCAACGCTCACCAAATACGGGGCAGCCTTACTGCCCGAAGGTGGTTTGTACAGCCTCCCCACCGAGTTTGCCGTTGACGGTGCGCTGTTTGTAGGCGATGCCCTTGGCGTGCTTGAAGTGAGCGAACTTAACGGTGTAGCCAATGCCATGGAATCGGGCTATGCAGCAGCCGAGGTGTTGCACACCACTTATAGCCAAGGCTTACCGCTGACCGTTGAAGCCAGCCTAAAACGCTATAAACACAAAGTGTTAAGCGGTGCGGTGGGGCAATCGCTTCGGGCGGGGCGTTACTTTAGAGGGGCATGGCAAAACCCACGCCTTTTAGGGTCGTACTTACCCCACGTGTTGCAAGGTATTGAGCGTAAGAACCCCGTGCTAGGCTTGCTGAATGCGGGGCTAAAAACCAACCCTCTGCAAGCCGTGGCCGACGCTACGGAGCTTGCCCTTCGCCTAAGTGGAGCCTTTGACTTTGGCGAACTCGCCTACACGCCTGACCACGCCCATATTAAGCCCGATGCCCTTAAAGCCAAGCCCACCCAAGGCATTGGTCACGGTGCCGAGGCGAAACTCCCCACGTGGTTTCAGCGGGAAGATGCCGTGTTTTACGCTGGCCCACGTTACCACCACGGTAACGAGCATATCGACGAGTTTAACGCCGATACTTGTGTGAGTTGCATCACGCAATACGAGGCGGTGGGTCTCACCACGCCTTGCGTTGCTGACTGTACCGCCGAAGTCCACCGTATTGACCAAAAAATAGTGGCTCCGCAGCGGGTGTTGGCCAATGGCGAGCTAGAAGCCGCCAGCGAGCCTTCGGCCAGCCCTGTTACCATTAAGGTACACGGCATGAGCTTAGAAAACTGCATACAGTGCCGCACCTGCGAGATTGTTTGCCCAGAGCAAAACCTCAAAGTACGCCCCACCGCTCA
>JBIKUS010000096.1:0-7742 GCA_044347425.1 Vampirovibrionales bacterium
ACACTATTTAGCACGCTTCAGGCGAAAAACCTTTTGCTATTCAAAGGCCTTACACATGGTGCAAGCAAGCTTAACCTTATTTTTTACACATGAATGGCAAACGTATCTATGCTAATTAAGCAACGCCTTATTTTTTACACATGAATGGCAAACATATCTATGCTAATTAAGCAACGCCAAAAATGATATTGATGCAATAATCAACAATCCAATCAAAGAGCTTTATGCTGACCATGAGTTTAAGAAAAAACGACATGATCAACAAATGTAAAGGGCGGCTAACCCTCAAGCTTCAACAAAACCACCACCACCCAAGCCTCCAGAACTATCTCGAGCTGAACAAAAGGCACTTTTTTATGAGCAGGTTAAAAAGGACAGAGAGAAGAGAGGGCGGCGAACAAGTTAGTCTGTTTAAACGCATCGAATTGCATAGGCCTTTAGGGTATACTAACAAACCCGTTAGTCACCATCCACGGAGCCACTCATGCCAACCACTACCACGCCAGCCCAGCTTTCTGCCCTAGAGCAAGCCGCCCTGCAACAACTCCCCCCCGACCTTGCCGCCATTGCCGACAAAGTGGCTCATGGCCAACGTCTCACCTTTGATGATGGCCTGCTTTTATACAACCACCCCGACCTGTTGAGTATTGGCCTGCTGGCCACGGCCGCTCGCCTAAACAAAGCCAAAGCTGGCCAAGAAAACTACGTGTGGTGGGTGCATAACTACCACATTAACCCCACCAACATTTGCGAAGATACCTGCCACTTCTGCTCCTTTAAAAAAGGCCCTGCTTCGCCCCACGCCTACTTTTGGGCGATTGACAAAATGGTGGCCGACATCCAAGCCTACCCCCAGTACACCACCTTACGAGAGTTTCATATTGTGGCGGGGCATTATAAAGGGGCTAATTTGGCCTATTACGTTGATCTGTTAAAGGCCTTGCAAACCCACTTCCCTTGGGTGAACCGCAAAGGCCTCACCGCTGCCGAGATGGATTATATGGCCAAACTCGAAGGCATCTCGACCCTAGAAGTACTAAAAACGCTGAAAGAAGCGGGACTACAATCGCTACCAGGGGGCGGTGCCGAAGTATTTGCCCCCCGCATCCGTAATGAGGTATGCCCTGGTAAAATTACAGGTGAGCAGTGGTGTACTATCCACGGTGAGGCGCACAGCTTGGGGCTACCTTCTAACGCTACCATGCTGGCGGGCTTGGGCGAAACTCCCGCCGAACGGGTGGAACACCTGATTGCCCTACGTGAACAGCAAGACTTGTCGGGCGGTTTCTTGAGCTTTATCCCCCTTAACTGCTATTACGAAGGCAACCGCATTGACGCTAAACACGCCCTAACTGGCTTTGACAACCTCAAAAACTTCGCTGTTTCTCGGCTGATGTTGGATAACTTTGACCATATTAAAGCCTTTTGGATACATATCGGCGAGAAGATTAGCCAAGTGGGCTTGCACTACGGCGTGGATGATATTGACGGTACGGTCATCCAAGAAAAAATCGCTCATGCTGCTGGTACGCAAACCGCTCAAGGGCTAACGCAACGCCAGTTGTGCCACCTGATTACACAAACAGGTCGCCAACCCGTAGAGCGTGATGCCTTTTACAACGTGGTCAACCTATTAGGCCAAGAACCTTAAACACTTAGGAGTGTGAGAGTGGAGCGACAAGCAAATCAGGCTAAATTAGGGGCTATTGCTTACATCAACACCCTGCCCTTAATGCACGGCTTGGCTCCGCCTGCCAATACGGTGGTCTACGGCAAACCCACCACGCTTAACCAAGCCATGTTGGCGGGGGAGTTGTTGCTTTCGCCTGTGTCGTCGGCGTTTTATGTGCAGCACCAACAGGCCTTGCACCTGTGGCCGTCGATCTCTATCAGTAGTTTTGGTGGGGTGGATAGCGTGTTGTTTATCAGCCAACGCCCGTGGGGTAGCTGGCTGGCCGAGGCGGCCGTCATCCCCGTGGATGCGTCGTCGGCATCGTCGGTAGCGTTGTTGGTGTGGTTGGCCAAGCAGGCGTTTGGGGTGGATATTAGCTCACGGTGTGTGCCGTACCCTCCTGCTGAGTTGCCCGCTGTGTTGGCTAGGTTTGGGTGCGCCTTGAGCATTGGTGATGCCGCCTTGGTGTTTGAACATCAACAACGCCAAGACAACCTTGCACCCTCTCCCTTAGGGAGAGGGCAGGGTGAGGGAAACGCTTGGCATCGGTTAGATTTGGCGACGGCTTGGAAGCAGGCTACAGGCTTGCCCTTTGTGTTTGCCGTGTGGGTGTCGCCAAAGGGAGTAAGCGGTGCAGAGGCTGAACAGTGCCAAGCGTGGTTAGCCGCCATGCAGGCGCAAACCGTGGCTAACCTCGCTGTGGGTAGCCCCGCATGGCAGGCCATGCTGGCCGAAGGCCAACGCATGAGCCGCCTGTCACCCGAGGCGTTGGAGCGGTATTGGTGCCACTCGTTGGCGTATGGGTGGAGCGAGGCGCATAGCCAAAGCCTTGCCCTGTGGCAAACTTGCCTTGCAGTGAACGGGTAATTATGGTTGAATACCTTGGCTATCTGGCTTCCTTTAGGTCTGCTTAGCTGAGAAAATCATCTTTTTATAAGCTAACCATGCCCTACTTATCGGCAAGTCGAAATAACCCCCCATGGCCAAACCGCTCCCCAACCCTAGCCCCAAACACCCAAGGCGCAAGCCCAAAGCCGCAGACCCCTTGGCCTTTAGGCAAAACAACCCACTACTGGTGCAAGCCCGTAAGGTGCTGGCTCGTAAACGCTTTAGCCAAAACTTCTTGGTTCACCCCGCCATGCACGAAGGTATTGTGGCCTGCCTTGAGCTTAAACCCACCGACCACGTGGTTGAAATTGGCCCTGGCCTTGGCTTTTTAACCCAACACCTGCTGCCCCACGCTGGCCACGTGACAGGGGTTGAGCTTGAGTGGGGCATGATTGACCACCTAGAGCGACGCTTTGCCGACCAGCCCAACTTCACCCTCATTCAAGGAGATTTTTTGGCCTACCCGCTCGAACAACTTGAAGCGCCGACCTTTAAAGTGGTGGGTAACATCCCCTATAACATTACCAGCAGCGTGCTGTTTAAACTGGTAGGCGAGCTGGCCGATACCACACACCCTTTGCGTAATCGCCTGCAACACGTCACCCTGTTGGTGCAAAAAGAAGTGGCCGAACGTATCAGTGCCAAGCCTGGCTGCAAGGCCTATGGCCCGCTGAGCATTGCCGTACAGTTTTGGTTTGAGCCTTGGCTTGAGTTTACCGTACCCGCCATTGCCTTTGAGCCAATGCCCAAGGTGGAGAGTGCGGTTATCTCGTTGGTGCCACGGCCACAGCCCCACGCTAACGTGCAGAACTTGTCGTTATTGTCGCAATTGGTGCGGGGCGTGTTTACCCAACGGCGTAAAACCCTACGTAACACCCTGCCTACCGCCATGGGCATTACCCAAGAACAAGCCCTTGCCGCCTTGGCCGAAGCTGGCATCGACCCCATGGCTCGCCCTGAAGTGTTGACCGTTGCCCAGTTTGGCGTTTTGGCTGATGTTCTCCACCGTTTGCCCCGCTAAACTTAACTGGTGGCTGCACCTGCTTGCCCCTCGGCCTGATGGGTTTACGGAGTTGTCGTCGTTGGTGGTGCATTTAAGCGTGGGCGATACCCTGACCCTCGCCCTGAAACCCGCCACAATGCCACAAACAACACTTATTTGTACCGACAAAAGCCTACAAACGTCCGATAACTTGGTGCTTAAGGCCGTCAACGCTTGGCTGGCTCACCCTGCTAACCAAGGCTTTGTCCCGCTATGGTGGAGCTTCTCGCTGGATAAACAACTCCCCTACCAAGCGGGGCTAGGCGGGGGGAGTAGCAATGCAGCGGGGGCATTACGCCTATGCCAACAAGCTGCCGTGGCCAACGGTTGGCCTCCCTTGCCTGAGACGGAGCTGCTGGCCTTAGCCGCCACTTTGGGTAGCGACGTACCTGTGTTTCTCTCGCCCACACCTGTTACGCTAATGCAAGGCCGTGGCGAGTTGCTCACCCCTTACCCCCAAGCCCAGTGGCCTGCCGAGGTGTGGCTCTTACTGGTAAAAGATGCCGAAATTGCCTGCCCTACCCCATGGGCGTATGGCCTTGTGCGCCAAGCTAACGCCTACCGTGGGGCAACTGTCCCTACGCCACATCCACCCCTAAGCACCCCCGCCGATTGGTTGGCCTGTGTGGGGAATGACTTTCAGCCTGTGGTGATGGCGGCCTTGCCTGCTTTGGCAGAGTTGCAAACCCTACTGCAACAGCACACCTTGGCTAATACTCTAGTGTTAAGCGGTAGTGGTAGTGCCTTAGCTGCTGTTATCATGCAACCCACCACGGCCGAACAACGCCAAGCCATAGGCCAGCGGTTGCAGCTACGGCTACGCCAAGCCTACCCCAACGCTGAGCGGAATCGGTTTTGGGTGCGTTGGGCGCAACCGCTAACCTCGTAAGCCAAAGGCGTTACTCTACCGTGACGCTTTTGGCTAGGTTGCGGGGTTGGTCAACGTCTTTGCCCAAGTGTTCGGCAATGTGATAGGCCAAAAGCTGCAACGGCACAATGCTCACCAAGGGCGACAACACCTCGTGCGTGGCCACAAAGGGATGCACCGAATCAAACACCGACGCATACGCCTCATGCTCACCCACCGAGCTGAACCCAATAAGCTGGGCATCCCTTGCTTTGGCTTCTTGGCAGTTGCTGAGTGTTTTTTCAAACAGCACACCTGGCACCAAGGTGGCTACCACAGGCAGGTCACTATCTAACAAGGCAATGGGGCCGTGTTTAAGCTCCGCCGCCGAATACCCCTCGGCGTGAATGTAGCTAATCTCTTTGAGTTTAAGCGCACCCTCTAGGGCAACGGGGTAGCTGAGGCCTCTGCCCATAAAGAGCATGTGCTTAACGTGCGCTACCTGCTTGGCCAAAGTCGCCACATGGGGGGCCTCTTCGGTAAGGTAATGGCGCAACTGAGCAGGCAAGGCCAACAGCTCGGCTTTAAGCTGTTGACGCAGTTCAGGCTGGTGGACAAGGCTGTCGGCGGGGAGGTCGGCCACGGTGGGCTGTTCGGCCAAGCCCAACATGAGTAGGGTGAGTACCAGCACTTGCGCCACAAAGCTCTTAGTGGCACACACGCTGACTTCAACGCCAGCGCGCACGTGCAGCACGGCATCCACCTCACGCGCCATCGAGCTATCGTCTCGGTTAGAGATGCACAGGGTTTTAACGCCCTTTTGCTTGGCTTGGCGTAAAGCCTCCAGCGTGTCGGCCGTCTCGCCACTTTGCGAGAGGGCAATCAGGAGGGTATCTTTACCCAGCACAGGCTTGCGGTACCTAAACTCCCCTGCTGATTCGACATCCACCTCTAGCCCGACGTAGTCCTCAATCAGGTATTTACCCACCAAGGCGGCGTTGTACGAGGTGCCACAGCCAATAATCACCAACCGACGCACGCCTTGCAACCACGGTAAAATAGGGGCTTGGTGCGCCAAGGTCGAGGTAAAGGCCGAATCATTCACCAAACTAATAGGGTGCGTGGGGTGGATGAGGCGATTGGCCAAGCCGTTGGTAATCACTTCGGGCTGTTCGTCAATCTCCTTCATCATAAAGTGCTTAAACGTCCCCTTGTCAATGGCCGACTGCGAAGCGGGGAGGGGTCGCCATTGTTGCGGGCAGGCTTGGCCTTGGGTATCAATCAACACCACGCCAGCGGGGGTGAGCTTGGCAATTTGGCCGTCATTCATGTACAACACACTGCTGGCAAGGTGCGTCATGGCAAGGGTGTCGCTGGCCACCAACAGGTGGCTTGTGTCGGTGCTTTGGCCTAACAATAGCGGGGCTTGCTGGCGCACGGCGTACAGGGTTTGTGGCTCCTGCTCGTCCATCACGGCGAGGGCGTAGGCACCTTTAAGTTCTTGCACCAACAGGGGGAGGGCTTGCAATAGCGTGGCTTGTGGGTTGGCCTGCTTGGCCTCGGCGAGGAGTTCCTCAAGCCTGTGAGCCAGCACTTCGGTATCGGTTTGTGAGGCAAACACCACGCCTCGTGCCATTAGCGAGTTTTTAAGGTCGGCGTAGTTTTCAATAATGCCGTTGTGTACCAGCACAATCCGCCTGTGGTGGCTGCTGTGCGGGTGAGCATTTTCGACGGTGGGTGCGCCGTGGGTGGCCCAGCGTATGTGGCCAATGCCTGTTTGGGGTGCGTCAGCATCGGGGGCATCCAACAGCTCAGGGGGGAGGGTGTTATGCAGGTTGGCCAGTTTGCCCTTGGCCTTGAGGACTTGGAGCTGAGCTTGGCCGTGCAGGTGCAGGGCAAGGCCAGCACTGTCGTACCCACGGTATTCAAGTTGGGCAAGGGCGTGCATTAGTACGGGGGCGGGGGCTTTTTGGCCAAGGTATCCAACAATGCCACACATGGGTAGGCAACTCCTTTAACACAGCGAGAGACAGACGGTGGTACTGCCTCTACTCTACACCACACACGGCTGGCTCCAAAGGGGCTACCTAAACAGAGATTGCCCTAGGTGGGTATACCAATGGTCGAAGGCTTCGGCGTGTTGCCATTCGCTTGAAGCTATAATGCTATGTGCGGCTGCAATAAGTGAGCTTTCGGCTCGTTTTATTTGTTCTTTCGGGCTTGGGTCAGCGGGATTCCAGCCTTCTTCAAAGACGACAGGTAAGGCGTTTACAAGCACTTGGTGGGCTACGTCGGTGAGGCTTTGCCTTTGTGGTCTTTCCCACATTTCATACTCCATCAGCTTAATCACCCGCTCGGCAAAGTGATTGGTTTTTGGGTTGCCTGATACGTAGTTAAATAAGTGTTCTGCTGGCTTAACATTAGTTACGCTTGCAATGGCTTGGTCAACCTGTGCTACAGTCATGGTGCGGGTAAGCGGTAGCGGGTTTTGCGGAGGGAAGGCTTCATTCAAGATGTCGTCATAAAACGCCTTAACTGACCTTGGAGAACCTGCCTCTATCTGCTCTACGGCTTGAGGTGAAAATAGTCTGCCGTAGGCTTGCCCTTGTAAGGTAACTAGCGGTGTTTTGTTGGTGTGCGAATCAAAAAAGACGACACCGTTATGATCTAACGAGCCAGGCAACTGATATTGCTGGCACATGTACCGTAACGACGCTAGCGCATCATCAAGGACTTCTCCCCCAGCTGTGTGGGTTTCAAAACGAGTGATTTGGTTGAGACCTTCGGGGTTAATAAGGGTGACATGGTGACCGTTGTCATGGCGAAAAGAGCTTTGCGTTAAGCGAGATTGAGGTGGCAAGCCCGACAGACTTGTAAAGCTATCTTTGGCAAGGGGTTGGAGCTTACTACCACCTTTAGCCACATAACCTGTCCCCACAGCTAAGGGGATGCCCACCAAAGGGAGCGTGATGGGTACTTGAGACTGCCACCAATGAGAAGGTGTTTTTACATGAGACGGGCTGGCGTAAGGGCTTTGAGTGGGGTTCGTAGCTATCATAAAACGTCCTTATAAAACTTGTGGGCTTTGCAATTGATAAGTCTCCTCAAAGCATCTCGTTGCTAAGGCTTCTTGTCGCTACGCCTAAGCCCTACTGTACCATCACACAAACCATACTTTTCAAAGGTGATGCGCCCTCTTAAGGGGACTCATGGTATACTCAACCACTGTACCCCTTGCCACGATAGGTTGCCCCATGCCGTCCACGTCTCCCTCGCGTTTTACTACTCCGCTT
>JBIKUS010000097.1:0-7554 GCA_044347425.1 Vampirovibrionales bacterium
CTTTGACTTCAGAAGTCGTCGTCGGCATGAAAACCGCCCTGCTGCCAAAAGCACTGACAAACGCCGTGAGCGTGGCGGCAAACGAGACGGCAACGAGACGGACACTGAGGACGCAGCACCCCAACGTGAAGGCCGCAGCAACGGTGGCCGAAGCGACGCTCGCACCGACAGCCGACAAGAGAGCCGCACCGCTGAAGGGCGAGGCGACAGCCGTGGCGAAGCCCGTGGTGACGCTCGTGCCGAAGGTAGAAGCAATGGCGATCGCAACGCTCCCCGCTCTGGCCGTGGTGCCGAGGCAACACCGCCCCCTGCACCTCTCCCCCAAGACGAAAAGGGCTTTGCCCAACTGGCCACTAGCAAAGATGCCCCCACAGGCCAGCCCCCTGCCCCCACCCCCGAGGCGCAACGTGCCGTGGCCGATGCCCCCGACGCACGCCAACACGAGCGCACCGACCGTGGTGGCCAGTACAGGCGTGGCCAAGGTGGCCGTGCAGGCGACCCCGACCAAGGTTGGGCCTTGCTGTGGCCTCGTCCGCTACCCTCTAACGACCGCTACTATGATTACAAGGTGCATTACCTCAATCGCCTAGCCGAGTTGATGAGTGTGCGCCCTGCCCGAGCAGCGCAAATGGCCTTGTTGCCCCCCTTGGCCAACCAAATGGTAATACGAGCCAACCCTGCCGCTACCGACGTGTTAGCCTTGGTCGATGCCATTAACGGCGGAGACATGCCCAGCTTCCTCCCCGAAGATGAGACACCAGCCTTTGCCGAAGCCGTCAACGAGACAGACACCGCCGACAAGCCCGAACCTCCCGTGCCTACCCAAGCCGTGGCTGCCCCTGTGGCTGTGGCCGAGGTGGCTCCTGTTGTGGCGACACCTGCCCCTGCGCCTGTTGTGGCCAAGCCCTCGCCTGACCTGCCTCAACTGGTGGCTGCCCTTGTGGCCAGCATGAAAGAAGGTGCGTTGGCCGCCGCCCAAGCCGCCACGGCTCCCGACCCTAGCCCTGCCCCTGCACCAGTGGCAGAGCAACCCAGTGTTGCCGAAGCTCCTGTTGCTCCTGTCGTTGAGGCCTTGCCCCCTGTGCAAGAAGTTGCCACGGCTCACCCCGCCCCCGACACCGAAGCAACACATGGCGACGAGCATGACGATGATGACGAGTATGACGACGACGACCATGATGACCACGACGAGCATGACGACGCACCTCCCACCGATGCTAAAGCGGTAGGCGGTGGCGGAGGCAAAAAGCCCAACCGTAAACCCGCTAACAATGCAGCCAGCCGTGGCAGACGCAACCGCCGAGTAGCCGCCATGCGTAACCGTGCCAAAGCCGAAGGCAAGCCCTAATCTGGCAATACCTTATTTAAACAAAGAAGGACTTTCACATGGCAACTACAGAATATTTTAATGAGATTGTATCGGATCAAAGTGGTAAAACATCGCTTAATTTAGAAGTGGGTCGTTCTTCATTTTACAATGAAGCTAGTCTTTATATCAAAGTTGATGAAAAAATGGTTATCCTGTCCAATGAAACAGCTAAAAGATTTATTGAAGCTGTCCAATCGATTGGTCAATATCATAGCCTTGTTTAGATTAAAGTAAGTAATACTACTCACACTGCCTTGACACCATGAGTATCACACAATTTTCGCATGACACCCCTCACCCCGCCCCTTGACCTTGCCCTGATGAGTACGCCCGAGCTGGTGGTTGAAGCCCAAAACGGCAACCGCAAAGCCCTCGAGCTGCTCATTAAGCAGATACAAAAGCCCGTGTTTGTTACACTCAGCCAGCTACTGCCTGAGCGTAACGACGTGCTGGACCTCACCCAAGAGGTGTTGGTGCGGGTGTGCCGAGCGTTACCTAGTTTACGCAACGCCAACACGTTTAAGCCGTGGCTCAACCGTATACTTACCAACTTGTTTTATGACGAGTTACGTAAAAAACAACGCCGCCCCGACCCTGTAGCACTGGATGCGCCACTGTCTTCCTCGGCCGAAGAAGCCTCGGCGACGGCCTTGCTGGACACTCTGCCCGACACCTACCCCGCCCCTGCCGAACAAGCGCAACTGAGCGAGCTAGACGAGCAAATACGGCAAGGCATTGCCGCCCTGCCCGAACCCTTCCGTACCACGCTCATCTTGCGTGAGTTTCAGCACCTTAACTATGACGAAATTGCCAGCGTTACCGATACCTCCTTGGGGACGGTGAAGTCTCGCTTGGCCCGCGCCCGCCAACGCCTTCAGGAACATCTCGCCCCCTACATGCGTCATGAAGACTCCTAGGCCTTTTGCCTTAGCGAGCTTAACCATCGCCAACCCAACTTTTTGTGAGAACCGTGTTATGTTTGATGCCTCTGACCCACCAGCACCCCATGCCACCCCACCGACACCGCCCCTGGCTTTGCCTCCTAACGGCGATGAGGGCTTAGATGACGCTTTGGCGCAGTATTGCCAAGCCACCCAAAAGGATAGCGAGTTAGAGACGGCCTTGGCTGGCCTGTGGCAACAGGTAGCAGCCCAACTGGATAGCCCACCAACCGCAATCACGCCCCCCACTGATTTGTGGCAAGTGGCAGGCGAATGGGTAGATGGCGAAGGCGATTTATCAGCGTTGGCCAGCCAACTAGCGCAACACCCGCCTTTAGCAGACACCGTGGCGCATCTGCTGTCGTTACGTCAAGCCGTGGCTTCCTCGTTTGAGGCAGCTCTCAACACGGCTCCTAGCTTAAGTGATGAAGCTATCACGCAACTGGTCGCTACAGCATCGGCCCGCCAAGCCGAAACCAGCTTAGCATGGCATCAAGCCAGTGCCGCCTTTGATGCGGATACTCCCGAAGCCCTTGCCCCGCTGGCCGCTTGGCCACAAGCACAACAGGCTTGGCAACAGTGTCAAAACCTCCATCACCTACTACAAGGTTACCAACACCGCCAGCAACAGGCAGCCCCAGCCGTGTGGCGAGATAACGAGGCCGCTCCCCCCGCTTTAGCCGAGGCACTCGCCAGTGTGGGTCAAGCCCACATATCCGTGGCCAAGTTGCCCTCCCCTTGGGTGCGGGTGGGGCGTATTGCTGCTGCCGTGGCCTTAGTGGTGGTGGCTTCTGGGTGGATGCTAGCCCCTTTACGTGAGAGTAACCCCTTGGGAGAGTCGTTACTGGCTGCCTTGCGCCCAACACCTCATACCTCACTCTCGCCCACAGCCTCTGTACCTCGTGGTGCGTCGCTCATGGCTCCCGAGGCTAAGGTGCAAGCCGTGGCTCAACACTCCCCCAGCTCCGAAGAGTTTTTGTGGAGCAGCCAAGCGCATCTTTACCCCGAGGGTGATATTGATTTAATGTTAGACTTGTAATGCTTACTAGTGAACCTAGGGTGCGTCTTTTATGTTAATTCAGTTTCGCTTACCCCATCTCTGCCGCTGGCCTTTATGCAGGGTGTCTCCTGTGTTGGGTGTGCTGATGTGTGCGCTGCTGTTGCTTAGCCCTGGGCTTGCCCTAGCCGATGCTAAACGCATTAACTGGGGGCCACTCCAGCTTAGCCCTGAGCAGCAAACCTTGTTTAAACAGGTAGAACAAGACTGGCAACAGACTTACACCGATTTACACCCCGAACTTATCCGTATTAAAGGCCAGTTGCGTTATTTAATGGAACAGCCCGATACCAACGAGGCGGAAATTAAGCGCTTGCAAGAGCGAGCCATGGCCATTGAGATGCAGTTGCGCCAAAAGGCGACGACTTGCTTTTTACGCAAAAAGCGTGCGCTCACCCCCGAACAACGAGAATCGTTGCTAGAGCAAATGCGCCAGCACCATTAAGCTAACGGCAACGTGACATAAACGTAATAGACTATCAGCCTACCACTAAGCCTGAAGGACGGCTTGACCAACGTTTTGGGTTGCTTTACCAGCTTTTTGTAGCACAGCTAACTTAAACAGCTCTTCTCGGGTAGCTTGGGCTAAACTGCCACCCGCTAAACCACCAAGTAAGCCCGCACCAGCTGAACCCGTAGCAGTAAAAGAAGCAACACCCGAGCCAACCGTTTCAGCAGCGTTGATTAAAGTGGCTACAGATGATCTTGCTGCTTCGGCGAGGGGGTTTTTACAGGCTCTAAAAGCTGGGTCTGCAATACCCACGGCAAGCCAACGTTCCTTAAAGGTTTCTGCCATACGTAACAACTTGGGGTCAATGCCTAACGAGCTTAAACGCCCTGCCCCTATCACATCTTGCCGAAGGAACTGTAAGCCGCCGCCGACTAAACCTGCTAAAGCCACATTAGGTTGTGTTAAAGCTATGTGAGCAATAGATGTATTTAAGGCCGAGTTATACGTGTGAGCAAAGGCTCTACGTGATGCCTCAAGTAAAGGGTTTTGCTCAAAGCGTTGGCCTAAGGCACGGGTGGCAATGTTAGGGGCGGTGGTGGTGGCTTGTGCAATTCTACGCGATATAGCTAAACCTAAAGTATACGCTACAGCGCATCTACGTTGTCGCTACGATTCTCGCTCAGTCATTTAGTTCTGTCTAAACTCCTGTCGCTGCGAGTCTAAGCTCCTAGTAGCTGCATCTGTATCAAACACTTTAAGTTCAGCTATAACGTCGTGATAGGGGTCAAGGTCGTCATAGGGGGCATGTCCTGTGGTGTAGGGGATTTGGTTGATAGCACTTATGTAGTCGTAATAACGCAGCTAAAAAGTCAAAAATGCTACCAACTTAACACACGTCACAAAAGCCTGTTGTAGCAGCGTTTTGTTTGCTAGCATAAGGTTGATTTTATTTGCCCTTATGTAGAGGTAGCACTTTGCTGATGACCATGACCGAACACCCTCCCGCCTCGTTGCCCGCTGCCGAAGCCGCTGCCTCCCCCCGCCGCATCCCCGTGCTGGATCACGGCTTTGTTGAACTGATTGACACCCTCGGCTCCGACCTTACCGTCGTTAACGCTGCCCGTGTCAGCTTTGGCAAACGCAAAACCACCTTAGACGAAGGTGACCACAAGCTCATCAAATACCTTGCCCAACACAAGCATTGGTCGCCGTTTCGGCATGTGCAACTGCAATTTCACTGCAAAGTGCCCGAGTTTGTGGCTCGCCAGTGGTACAAGCACGTGGTAGGCATTGCCTACTCTGAGGGTGCCTGCCCCGACCACGCCTGGAACGAAATCAGCCTACGCTACGTGGATGCCAGCGAGTTTGACGTGTACACCCCCCAAGGGGGCTTCCGTACCCAATCGGCCAATAACAAACAAGCCAGTACCGATGCGTTAGTGGCCGACCCCGAACAAGCCCTGCGCCAAGCCTACCAAGCGCAACTGCAACAAAGCCTCGCTCTGTACCAGCAGTTGGTTGCCCAAGGTGTCGCCAAAGAGCAAGCCCGTGCTTTGCTCCCCCTAGCCATTTATACCGAGTTTTACTGGACGGTGTCGCTACAAGCTCTCACCAACTTCATCCACTTGCGTAAGCACCCAGGCGCGCAATACGAGATTCGCTGCTACGCCGATGCGCTGGAGAGCCTCACCCAGCTGGCCGTACCCGTCAGCTACACCCACTTGCTCGCTACGGGGAGCTAGGGCTTGGCTGCCCCCTCTGCCCAACAACTGGATGCATGGTTAGCCCAGTACCGCACCCCCGACTTTGTCGCCTCTGACCCGATGCAGCTACCCGCCCTGTTTCGGGGGAATGCCAACCCCGCCGTGGTGGAGGTTCATGCGTTTTTGGCTGCCCTGCTGGCGTATGGCCGCCGAGACTTGATTATTGCCAGCTTGCACAACGTGTTAGACAGGCTTGGGGGCGACCTCTACAGCTACGTGACCCAAGGCTTTAGTCTCGCCAAAGCCCGCCGAGACTGCCAAGGGTGGGTGTACCGTTTTAACACGGCTGACGATTTGGTGTGGCTCCTTACGAGGTTACATTGGGCGACCACCCACTACCCCACGCTAGAGGCGTTGTGGTTGGCGCATCGCCCTGCCCAAGCCAGCCCTGCCCAAGCGATGCAAGCCTTCGCTCAGCAACTACGGGGCGACGAGGCCACACCCCTTACCTACGGCCAACGCTACTGGCTGCCCTTGCCTGCCCAAGGTGGGGCGTGTAAACGCTGGTGGCTGTTTTTGCGTTGGGTGGTGCGGTGCGATGATGACCTACCTGCCCCCATCGACTTTGGCCTGTGGCGCACTGCCTTACAGCCGAGCCAGTTGCTCATGCCTGTGGATACCCATGTAGGCCGCTTTGCCGACCAATGGCAGTTGGGGTGTGGTAAGGCCACCACGTGGCGTAAAGCCGAAGCCCTAACGGCGTGGCTGGCTCAGTACCGCCCGCACGACCCTGTGGCCTACGACTTTGCCTTGCTGGGGCTTGGGGTGAGTGGCTCTCAGAGCCAAAGAAACTAAAGTATCGGGAAGACAGGATTCGAACCTGCGACCCTCTGCTCCCAAAGCAGATGCGCTACCAAGCTGCGCTACTTCCCGAACTGCCCTTAGCATACCTAAGTTACAGCAGGTAAAGCAAGCCCAAGCACCATATCTCCTGTTAGGGGTGCAGCCTCGGTTGTTGAGAGGAGCTGCCTTACCCCCTGACCTTGCTAATGGCACGAGCTTACTTACACTGATAAAAGCCCTACCCCATTGCACCTCACCCATGTGCTTAAAGGCCAGAGAGTACCTTTTGTGAAAGCAACCGCATCCGCCCAAACAAGCTTGACCCTATTGGCCGAAACTGCCGAACTGCTGGGGAGTGCCTTACTCAATCTTCTGTCTGCTTGGCAAGCTAGCGTGCCTACCGTAGCTAACCCAGTGCCGTGGTTTGCGCCGTATTGTCATCATCACCATGCGCCCATGGCCGAAGGTTTGGTACACTGCCCCACCTGTCAACAAGCGGTGGTGCGGCGGTGGTACGTGTTGCGCTGTAACGAATGTAACCACAGACGGCCAGCCACGTATGCCAGCACGTGGCAACGTTGGTTGCCGTGGTTGTGGCCTAGTAGCCACCAGCCCAACCAGCAAGGACTTTGCACCGCTGACGGGGCTTGCCAGCATTGCGGCCACACGCACTGGCACGCCGAACCCTTGGCACAGTTTCAGCCTCAGCATAGTGCTTACGCTATTTTAGCCGCCGAACCTGCGTTGGCTCCTAAGGGCGTGGCGTGGGCAAGGGTACAGCCTAGCCCACAACAGCCTTTTGTCCTTAAGCCGAGTGTGGCACTGCCTACCACCAAGGCTTATTGGCCTGTGTGGTTAAGCTTACCCAAGCGTGAGTATGCGACACAGGCACCACCGACGGCCGAGCCGACATTTGCTTTGGCGTTGTGGCCTAAGTAGTACTTCTTTCTTTTAAAAGGCTGAACAAGTCCCAAAAACCAAGCCAACTAGCGGGCATGTGGGGGCTAAAAACACCTAAAAAGAAAGAAAAAAAGAAAAAATCGCCAACTAACGGTAACCCATGCAAACCAAAAACCTACAAAATAGGTTTGTTTTGGTCTGTTTTGGCTGATGCGAGGGGTGGTCTCCCCTCGCGCTCCCCCACAGAGGGGGCTTTCGCCCCCTACTGCTTACCCCCAATAGCGAAGCTC
>JBIKUS010000098.1:0-7432 GCA_044347425.1 Vampirovibrionales bacterium
CAGGAGCCATCAAGAACTTGGTGGCCAGCACGGTAGCAATGGCAGGCAGGCCAAGGGTGATGCCGTCATAAGTCAAGGTTTTTTGACGGTCTTCGGGGGGAGCTTTGGCCACATCAAGAGCGGTTTTGCCCACAAACAGGGCGGGGTACACCAAGGCAGGTACTCGGTTATGCCATTGCTGTATAGGGGCGGCGTGGTCTAGCGTATGCGCCAATTGCACCCACTTACCGTTAAACGGCTGGGGTTGCGGGGCAAAAGCGGGCGAGGAAACCATGACAAAACCACCTAAGGCGACAGCAAAACAACCCATACATTCACCCCCCTACCAAAGGTAAGTGGCGAGCGCATGACTAAACGAGATAAACGAGCAACAAGCAACCTTAGTGCGACTGCTTTGCCAGCCCTCACAGCCCCCGAGAGAAAGGAAACTGTGTAACAGCAATTGAGAATGATTCTCAATTGCTGTTACTATAGGTAACCCACGTGATGGTGTCAAGCCAAAACGTACGTTAAGCTAACGCCTTAGTTAGTTGAGCTTGGCTTAACCCGCCCATCTCGCATAACACTCTAAAATGCTCGTGCGAGAGGGGCATAACCGACAATCGCCCCTGTGTTACCAAAGGTAGCGTGGCCAAAGCAGGGTTCGCCTTTACCTGTGCCAACGTCACGGGGGTAGGCATGGCACACACGGGGGCCATATCCACCGCTACCCACTTCTCATCGCTAGGGTCGGGGTAGGCGGTGCGTACCACTCGGCACAGGCCAACAATCGCCTTGTCACTTACGCTATGGTAAAACAGGGCCACATCGCCTAAGGCCATAGCTTTAAGGTTGTTTTTGGCTTGATGGTTACGCACCCCATCCCAGGGAGTAAGCCCCTCGGTGACGAGCGTTTGCCAGTGATAGGTCTCGGGTTCGCTTTTAACTAGCCAGGTGGCAAAGGGTAAAGCGTCGGGTTGTTGGGTCATAGTAGTGGCCTTTTTTAGAGTGATACTTAAAATGAGTGTAACAAAGCGAGGTAACTTGCTCAAGGTTGGCGGTTTGTGGCCGATACCCCCGCAAGTTAGGCAAACTGTAACCTACCCTAACCCTAGCCAGAGGATGAGAGATGAAAAACGTAGCTATCACCACGTTAGCCGTGGCCTTTACCGTGCTTGCACTTGGCGTAACCAGCCTACCCGCCCAAGCTCGCCCCCAAGGTGGGCAAGAGAGAGGCGGCCAGCGCCTTGAGCAACACCAAGCCCGTGCCAGCCAAGGGCAACAACAACGCCAAGAGCGACGAAGTGGCGCACTTGAAGCCAAACACGCCAGACAAGATGCCCACTACCAAGGCTTTGCAGCCAAACAAGGCGAAGCCCACCCCCAAGCCGTTGAGCGACTAGGCAACCGCCTTGACGAACGGCAGGGCCGCCAATTTGAGCGCATGGGTGACAACCACGAACAGCAAAACAACCGCATGGGCGATCGCCACGATAGGCAAGATGAACGCCTGAGTCAACGCCCACCACACCCGCCACAAATGCAATGGGGCGAAGGGGGGATGGGGCAGCGTCCACCGCATCCGCCACAGCATAGGCCACCGCACCCACCCCAAGGGTCGCCACAGTAACGTAGGCTAAACCAAAGCGTGAGAAGGGCATCGTCTCCTCTCACGCTTTTGTGTTGCTAGGGTAGACAGTCGAGGGTAGACACCACGGCACTTAGCAGGCACAATACACCCACGCAATCGCCTGATAGGATATCTCCCGCCATGCCTACCCTCCATATCGCTGCTGACCACGCCGCCTTTGAACTCAAACAAGCTCTTCTTGCCTGCCTCAACGCTAACCTCCCCCAAGGGTTTACTGCCGTGGTTGACCACGGTTGCCACAGCACCGCCAGCGTGGATTATCCCGACGTGGTGGCCACCCTAGCCCACGCCATGCGCCCCACCGCCGAGACAGATAAAGCCCTCATACTGTGCGGGAGCGGTGTTGGTGTGGCCATAGCTGCCAACCGCTTTAGCTGGTTGCGTGCCGCCCACGTGCATGACGAAACCCTAGCCGTATTGAGTCGCCAACACAACAACGCCAACGTGTTATGCCTTGGCGCACGCTTTGTGGCCTTGCCTCAAGCCCAACATCTATTAAACGTATGGCTGGCTACCCCGTACGAACAAGGCAGACACGACCACAGAGTAGCCCTGTTGGGGCAACTTGCCCATGGCCACGCCTAAATCGCGCTTAGACGATACCCTTGTACAGCTGGGGCATTTTGCTACCAAATCGCAAGCCCTTAGGGCGATTATGGCGGGGCAGGTGCTACTCAACGGACAACCCTGTATCAAAGCGGGGCAAGCCATCAGCGAGCAACAACACGCTTTGCTGAGCGTCACCCAACCCTCTCGGTTTGTGAGCAGGGGGGGCTATAAGTTGCTGGCCGCCCTTGAACAGTGGCAACTGCCTACCCAAGGCATCATCGCCCTCGACGTTGGCGCATCGACAGGGGGCTTTACCGATTGCCTCCTCCAACACGAGGCCAAGCACGTCATCGCCGTAGATGTAGGGCAAGCGCAACTCGATTGGAAGCTACGCACCGACCCACGGGTGAGCGTGCTTGAGAAGACCAACGCTCGCCATTTGCAGGCCAGCCACTTGGGCGGGTTAGCCCCTGTGGATGTGGCCGTGTGCGATGTCTCGTTTATTGGGCTAGACAAGGTGCTACCCGTCATGGCCAGCCTCACCCGCCCCTCGCCCCAAAGCTGGATGATGGCCTTGCTGAAACCGCAATTTGAGGCGCAACCCTACCTCACCCCAACCGAGGCGAAAGCCTTTGATGGCGTGATACGGTGCGCCACCCTAAGGCAACGAATCGTGGATGGCACACTAGCCGCCTTGGCCGAGCAGTTGGCTGGCCAGTGGCTGTGTATGGGGCAGCATCCTTCGCCAGTAGTAGGCCCCAAGGGCAATATCGAGTGGCTTACCCTCTGGCGACCTTGCAATACAGTAAAAGCCTCTGTATGAGCGTTTATCTGGGCGTTGGCTTTGTCAGTTTGCTCTAAAGATTCGTTATGTAGGTCTGTCTACACGCCTTATCTTCATCGCAAATTTCCTCGCCACCAACTCACCTAACCACTCATGCAGAGGCTTCGATAAACTACTCTTTAGTGTGGTGTCGTTGAAGTAAGGGCAACGGCTATGGTATAATAAAGCTATGTTGCGATTCCTTAAAAACAAACTCAACCCCGCTAGCCGTGTCCTACAGGTGAGCAAAACCTTTGCCGTCCCCATTGCCGACTTTGCCAGCACGGGCGAACGTGATGCCATCCTCGCCAGCAGCGGTATGGGCAAATCCTACCTCACGGGCGTCCTGCTTGAAGAAACCCTCGAAAACGGCCTCCTCGTCTGCATTATCGACCCCGAGGGCGAACACTTTACCCTCGCCGAACGCTACCCCTGCCTCATTATTGGCGGCCAACACGGCAACGTCCCCTTTGATGTTGCAGGTATTGACCTGTATACCGAGGCGATGGTAGGCGGTGGCCTCTCCACCATTTTTGACTTGTCTGATTATATCGACCAAGAACAGCAAGACTACTACGCCCTCATCGTGGACAGCCTGTTTAGGGTGGAGCAAAAATATCGCCGAAAAATACGCTTGGTGGTTGAGGAGGCACAAATCTACGCCCCGCAATCAGGCATGGCAGGCACCAAAAAAAAGACACCAGGGCAAGACTGTATTACCGTAAGCCAGCGCATTGCCAAACGTGGCCGTAAACGAGCCATTGATAGCCTATGGGCGACCCAACGCCCCGCCAGCCTAAGTAAGGATATTTTAAGCCAGTGCAACCGTTTTTGGTTTGGTGGCATCACCAGCGAGCTGGATTACAAGGCGATTAAGCCCTTTTTAACCGAGGCGGGTATTAGCTTTGCCGATATTAAAAGCCTCTCCCCAGGCGAGTTTTACTACTACGCCAAAGGCAAGACCGAGCGCATTAAAGTACGCAAACGCTACTGCAAACATGCGGGTGCCACGCCCGATGCTGGCATGACCTTTCAACCCGCTACCGATAAAACGCTAGATGCCCTGCTGGGCAGGCTCACCAAGCAAATCGACAGCAAGGCCGAAGAACTCCGCCAAGAGCAAACCGAGATTGAACGCCTGAAAGGGCTGATTAAAAAGCTCGAAAAAAAGAACGAACAGCTCCGAGATGAGTTGGAGCGTGAGCGTATGGCCACTAAGGTCATTCAACGCCTCGGCGGGGGCATCCCCGACGAAGCCTTGGCCGACAACGAAAGCCTCGAGAGCCTGCACGCCCAACTGTTTGACGGCGACAGCTCTGCCGATGACACCACGCCCCGCAAACGCCGTATCTCTCGGCGTAAAGGGAGCGACGACGGTGCCGAAGCGCAACCCGCCACGCCAGCCGTGACCGTTGGCCACTTAACCCCCACCCCCGAACGCCTTAGCCTATAACCTTAGGGTTTACGAATAATGTTTTATTTTAACAAGAAACGCATCTTAACCTCTCCCTTCGGGAGAGGTCGCTACGAAGTAGCGGGTGAGGGACGACCAAAAAGCACCGAAAATGGCTGTCCCTCACCCTACCCTCTCCCGAAGGGAGAGGGTGTGAATGCGTAAGTCTTAGCCTCTGGAGCCTTGCTTCGTGTCCCTGCCCGCCCACGCCTCGCCCAATCCTCGTGTGCCATTGGTTGCCGTGCCTGCGCCCGACGATCCGCTAGAGCTACTCGTCCACATGGCCAAACACGGCGAGATTGACCCGTGGAACGTGGATATTATCGAAGTAGCCAACCGCTATCTTGTGGCCGCCAAGCAATGGCAAGCACACGACCATCACAACCAAACCGCCTTACGCCGTACGGGTAAGCACTTGGTGTACTTGGCCGTACTCCTGCGTATGAAGAGCGACGTGCTGAGCGGCCTTGACCCTTTTAGCCCACAGGCTCAACTAGAAGATGCCGAGTTTGACGACTTAACAGAGTTTGACCCCAACACGGGCGAAGCCATTGCTCCCACGCCCCTCAACGCCAGTGCCAACGTGATGGGAGCCTTTGGGGCGGCGTTACGCAAACGCTTTGGTAGCTTAGATGATGTGCTGCACAAACGCACCAGTGCCAAGCAACCCCGCCAACGAGCCGTAACGCTAACCGACCTGTTACGAGAGCTTCGCCACGTGGAGCAACAAGAGCGTGAGCGTGCCGTGCAGGTAAAGGTTGAAGCCGTTGACCAGCGCAGGCGACGGGTAAGAGATTTTAGCCACCTCACCACCGAGGACATTACCCAACTCGCCCACGACGAGTTTCAAGAAGATAAGGTACAACTCATTTTAGAGGTGTTAGAGGCGCACTTGCCTACCCACCACCCTAAGGCCAGTGTGACCTTGGTTGATTTGGCTGAGCTGAGCGGCCAGCCGTGGGTGGTATGCTATTTGGCTCTACTATTTTTAGAGGCGAGGCAGGCTGTCGTGTTGTGGCAACCCCATTTTTACAGCGACGAATTATGCGTCAGTTGGCCAATACTTGAGCAGATGCCTACGGCATAGGACACTAAGATTAAATAAGCCTTAAAGTTTGGTTGACAATGCTAAAAATCATGGCTTAACTGCTTTTTTTTAGGTAGAGTACTCAAAGTTTACTTTGTTACTATCCCACCAGCTCACCCCCCGAGTTGCTTTGACTTTAGGAGCCTCCCCATGACAAAAGCCCGTGTAGCTATTAACGGCTTTGGCCGTATTGGCCGTACCACCTTTCGTGCCGCCTTACTTAACAAAACCGTTGATTATGATATCGTCGCTATTAACGACTTGACCGATACCAAAACCTTGGCTCACCTGCTTAAGTACGACAGCATCATGCGTCAATTCCCCCTCAGTGTCGAAGCCGAACCCAACGCCCTCATCGTTGATGGTAAACGCATTGAAGTGACCAGCGAGCGTGACCCCGCCAACTTGCCTTGGGCTAAGCTCAACATTGATATCGTGATGGAATGTACTGGCTTCTTTACCGATGCAGAAAAAGCCAAAGCCCACATCACGGCTGGTGCCAAAAAAGTGCTGATTTCTGCCCCTGCTAAAGGCGAAGACATCACCATTGCACTCGGTATCAACCACAAAGCTTACAACCCCGATCAGCACCACATCATCTCCAACGCTAGCTGCACCACCAACTGCTTGGCTCCTGTGGCTAAAGTGCTTGAAGAGACCTTTGGTATTGAAGCTGGCTTGATGACCACCATCCACAGCTACACAGGCGACCAACGCTTGGTGGATGCCCCCCACAGCGACTTGCGCCGCGCTCGCTCGGCCGCTTTGAGCATGATACCCACCAGCACAGGTGCCGCTAAAGCCATTGGCTTGGTCATGCCCGAGTTGAAAGGTAAGCTCAACGGTTTTGCCGTACGTGTACCAACCCCTAACGTCTCCATGGTGGATTTAACCTTTATCCCCAAAAAGCCCGTTACGATTGAAGCCCTCAACGATGCCTTGCGCACCGCCGCCCACGGCGAGTTGAAAGGCATCTTAGAGTACGTCGAAGATCCCCTCGTTAGCAGCGACTTTATTGGCAACCCCCACAGCTCAAGCTACGACCCTAGCATGACCAGCATTATCGACGATAAACTGGTTAAAGTAGGTGCTTGGTATGACAACGAATGGGGCTACAGCAACCGCTTGGCTGAATTGGCTCAATTGGTAGCTCAACGCTTACCCGTTACTGCCTAAGCTTTTTAGTGCTTTTACCTTCAACACCCCTTGTCCGCTGACGAACAAGGGGTGTTGTTTTTGCGAAAAATGTGGATGCTATGGCCATAAAAAAAGCTCCTCTCAGGTATAAGGGGTGAGAGAGGAGCAAAAAGGAGGGAATGAAAAGAAAACTTAGATTAGTGTTAATCATCATCTAACACAACATTACTTTATGCCGAAGGGTAGCAAAAAGCAAGGAGCAATAGAGAGAATGCTTCGCTAACGGTAAGGGCTAGTCCTCTCTACAGTGGTTAAAAAGCAACCCCAGCTAAAGTTACTGTATCATTTGCCGATACCAGCAAAGTCGTCATTTAGGTTGTGTTGAGATTTTATTTTAACCATTGCAGCGAAGCGGTAAAATGCAAAAAGGCTGTAAAATGACGTTTCAACTTGTCAAACCGAGAAAACAAACGTCTGTAATGCTTTAAGAAGCCAAACAAACATTCAATTTGGTAACTATCCCTTGACGGCACGTATAGGAAGTCTGCTGTAATCCAAGGGTTTAAGGTAGCAGGATAGCCCTAGCACGTGTGAGCGAGTGGGTATACTATACCTTGGCTTAGTACATATAGCTAACCTTAAAGAGTTTGAAACACTTTTGTAAGTGCTTGTGAGATGTGAAGTAAGGGTTCATTCAATGCCCTAATTCGTGATTTTAACCATGACCAAGACTGTTCAATAGGGTTGTAGTCG
>JBIKUS010000099.1:0-7382 GCA_044347425.1 Vampirovibrionales bacterium
CGCTTTAGTGTAACAACCTATTTTCACTAGCGTGAGGCTTCTACACCCATAGGCCATGCTTGGCTAAAGCCTCAGGTCGCCAGCCGCCTAAGGCCATAGGGGTTTCGGGTGGAGCTTTACCTCCGCAACACGACGCATGGGGGAGCAATTTGCAGGGGTTGGCCAAGCCCATTGGGTCAACGGCGTGTTGTACCCACGCCATTGGCTCCAAATCAGCAGGCGAAAACTGAAGCGACATCAAGTCTCGTTTTTCGAGGCCGATGCCATGCTCGCCGCTTAACACACCGCCCAGCTCTACCGCTAAGCGACTAATGGCTTTGCTGGCCAGCAACACGGCCTTGCGTTGCGCCTCGTCGGCGGGGTCAAAAAACAGGTGAGGATGCACATTGCCATCGCCTGCATGAAACACGTAGGCCACGGTTAAGCCCTGTTGGTGAGCGCACTCGCTAAACCCCGCCAACGCCTCGGCCAATACCTGCCGAGGCACGACACAATCCAGCACGTAAAAGGCGGGCGTTACCAAGCCGTAGCTGGCCGCCGCCCCTTGGCGTGCCTGCCAAAACTGCCGACATTCCTCCGCTGTGGTGGCCGTGGCCTGCCACGTAGCCCCCAAAGCGTTGACTAAGGTAGCCACCGCTTGCGTTTGGCTGGCCACTTCGTGCAGGTGATGCCCCTGCACCTCCACCAGTAACAACGCCGACCCCGCCGAATCGGGCAGGGCTAGGCCAAAAGCACGGTTGACGCACTGCACGGTGAGGGCATCCATCAGCTCAAGGGCGGCAGGCTCCAGCCCGTGCCTAAAGAGCTGCCCCACGGCTTGGGCGGCTTGGTGCAAGCTGGCAAAACTGGCCAACACCACCTGCTGATGCGTGGGCAACAAGCTCAAGCGCAACCACGCCCCCGTCACCAAGCCCAAGGTGCCTTCGCTGCCACACAACAGGCGTTGCCACGCCCACCCCGCTCCTGCCTTGTGGGCATGGGGCGGTTGCGTCCACACCACCTCGCCCGAGGGGGTCACCCATTCAAGGGCGAGGACGTGATCGGTCGTTGTGCCTTGCCCTAGGCAGTGGATGCCCCCAGCGTTTTCGGCGATGTTACCGCCGAGGGTACTCACTTTAAGGCTGGAGGGGTCGGGGGCAAAGGTGAGGCGGTGGGGGGCGGCGGCTTGGCTAAGGGCGAGGTTGCTTAGGCCAGGTTGTACCCAGGCTCGGCGATGGTGGGGGTGCAGGGCGAGCAGGTTGGCCATGCGGGCAAAGCTGATGAGTAGCGTGTTGGGGGCAGAGGCCACAGCACCGCCGCTTTGCCCCGTGCCTGCCCCTCGGGCGGTATAGGGTAGGTTATGGGCGACACAGGCACGCACGAGGGCGGCCACTTGGGCGGTGGTGTCGGGTAGGGCAATGGCGGCGGGGGTGCCTTCGGCCATAAAGTTGGCATCACGTTGGTAGGCCATACACTCGGCAGGCGAGGTAAGCAACTGGTTGGCCTTGGGCAAACACCGCTGCAAGGCTTGTTGGTGGTTGGGGTTGAGCATAGATTAACAAACGCTAAAAGCCGTAAAAAGTGTGAGTCCCATTCTAGCGCAAACACCTTAGGCCTAGCGGGCGCATAGCAATGCTCCCCTACGGGTTAGTGGGGAGTTTAACCGATCACTTACAAGGAAAGGGAGAGGGCTGGCCAAAAACGGCGAAACCCTGTAGGGGACGATTGTATTGTCCCGCTGGGTAACTATGGGCAGGGAGGCCGCAAGGGCTAAAATTCGGCTTAGTCTAGCCCCATCCAGTAGTTATATACTAAATGTCTATTATAATCCCTATCAGTTACTAAAGCCCCTGCTTGATAATTGTCACCATGCCTAATTGGAGCTGCTGTCACTTTTTGTTGAGTCTGGTTAAACCAAAGGCAAACCGTGTCTGACGACAGGGGGGTTCCGTTTCCAAACGGAGGATCTTCAGGTCCTATATTAGGGCCAGTAGCACCATTATAGTCAATAAAAAAACAAAAATTAGGCCAACTTCCCCAATTAACCCAATACAAACTAACCCATGCACCATTGGCTAGCACCAAAATACGTTTAGTGTTATCAAAATGGCCACCACCAGGAAAACTCGTTACGCAGTCACCTGCAGCTCGACCCACGGGACAATCTCGGGTAATGTTGAGCTTACTGGCCAAGTAATCGCCTAGTTGCTGGTAGGTGGTAGATGAGTTAAGTGTCCCATCCTGCCAGCCAGCGTAAAGGGCATCGTGCAAGGCGGTAATGGTCTCTTTACCAACGGCTTTCTTCTGCGCTTCGCCCATCTCGTGTATTACTTTGGGTACGGTAAAGGTAACAATTAGCCCCATAACAGCCAATACAATCAGGGTTTCGACTAGGGTAAAGGCCTTATTTACGCTATACTTCTGCGTGAGGCGTGAGGCGTGAGGCGTGAGGCGTGAGGCATTGCATGGCGATCCTTTCCGTTAAATGGGCGTATGGGTAGTATCGTACCATATCCTTAAAACTTGAGGGGTACAGGGCTTGCAATTCCTCTAAATAGTGGAGCAATTTTTTTATGGCTTTCGTAAGATGATGGCCTCTGGTTAAAAATCCTATCCCAACAGCGGAGCCACCTCTGCCAGCCACGCCTCTACTTGGGGCAGGGGTTGACGCATCAGGTGCGTACCTAGCAGACACACCCCAGCGTGTTGCCACGCCTGCACCACTTCGGCGGGTTGGCTATACCCGCTGGCGGCAATCACCACACTGTCTTGCGGGCAAAGCGGAGCCAACCGCTCCACCGTGGTCATCTCCAGTTGCAAGGTGTTCAAGTTGCGGTTGTTAATCAGCACCACTGGCGGGTTAAGCTCCACGGCCACGGCCAGCTCGTCCTCGGTGTGTACCTCCACAATGGGGGTCAGCCCTTGGTGCATGGCGTAGGCGTACAACTCATGCAGCATGGCCTTGGGCAAGGCTCGCACAATCAGCAGGCAGGCGTTAGCCCCTGCCAGCTTGGCTTGGGCAATCTGCCACGGATGCACCACAATATCTTTGGCCAGCAAGGGCATGGCCTCGCCCGTCAGCGCACGCACCTGTGCCAACAGGTCAAACGAACCGCCAAAAAAGGCCTCATCCGTCAATACCGAGAGGCCACTGGCCACGCCTAAGTAAGCCTGCACTCGGGCGGCAAGGGCTTCGGGTTGCTGGGCTAAATCGGCCTGTAATGCCCCTTGCGAAGGCGAAGCGGGTTTAAGCTCGAGCAATAGCCTACGGTTGTGGGGCTGTGCCTGCCAAAGCTCTACCAGCGACGGCCTTTGGGGAGCCTCGGCACAGTGCGCCTCAAGGGTTTTAAGGGGATGCTTGGCCAGCCATTGAGGCAGGTGCTTCCAGTTATAGGCCACAATGGCGGCAAGGGTATCGGTAGTAGAGGCAGGTGTAGAAGGCGACATAGGGCAATCCAATTCATACCGTAAACCGTAATAGTCTACACCAAACACGCTGTTATGTTTTTGTTTAACTCTCTGATGTAAGCAAAGGTGAAAAGCCTAAATGCCCGCCCCTGCATCCAAGCACGGCGAAGCTAAAGCCTCGTTAAGCGAGACCAGCCGCTTGGCCTGATGGCTGGCCACCCCCTTCACTGTGGCATTGGCAGGCACCGAGCGAAGCACCACAGCACTCGCACCAATTACGGCGTTGTCGCCAATGGTGATGTTACCTAAGAGTGTGGCGTTTGCCCCTAAGGTCACGTTGTTGCCCAGCGTAGGGTGACGTTTACCGTGGGGCAGTTTGCCCGTCCCCCCAAGCGTCACCCCCTGAAACATCAGCGCATCGTCGCCCACCACGGCGGTTTCGCCAATGACGACACCCATGCCGTGGTCAATCACGCATCGCCTGCCCAACACGGCAGCGGGGTGAATCTCAATGCCCGTGGCGGCTCGTACGCCATGCGCCCACACCCTTGCCAGCAGACGCAAGCGAGGTTTTCGCCAAAGTTTATGGGCTATTCGGTGTCCCCATACGGCGTGTAGGCCAGGGTAGCAAAGCAGTATCGTCCAAAACCCTGTGGCGGCGGGGTCTCGGGTGCGTATGGCGGCCATATCCTCAAGCAGAGTGGCGTGTAGGCGTTGGTAGCGTTTAAGGGGATGCACGACGTTCTAGCCAGCCACACCATACAAGCCAAGGTACTTGGCCTCAAGCTCAGCCAAAAACACCTCGGCGGTGAGGGGGCTACCCGTGGCCTGTTGTAAGAGTTGTGTAGGCGTTAGCGTTTTGCCGTGCTGGTGTACCGCTTGGCGCAACCACGCCCGAAGGCCACCCAACTGGCCTTGCGCCATGTCCGCCTCAAGCGTGGGGAGGGCTTGGCCAGCCGCCTTAAACAGTTGCGCCGCCGCCAAATTACCCAAGGTATACGTAGCAAAATACCCAAACGACCCATGCGACCAATGAATATCTTGCAAGCAGCCCACGCTATGGTTAGGTGGCGTAATGCCCAAAGTACGCTGGTAGGCATTGTTCCACGCTTCGGGCAAGTCAGCCACCGCCAATGAGCCTTCAATCAAGGCTTTTTCAAGCTGATAGCGGATGACGATGTGCAGGTTATACGTCACCTCGTCGGCCTCTACCCTAATAAAGGAGGGTTGCACCTTGTGCAGGCCAAAGTAGAAGTCCTCTTCGGCCACGTCTTGCAGGGCAGGGGCAAAATGGGCTTGTAGCTTGGGGTAAGCAAACCGCCAAAACGCTCTGTTTCGCCCCACTTGGTTCTCGTACAACCGAGATTGCGACTCGTGAATCCCCAAGGAGACACCACCGCCAAGAGGTGTGCCGTCTAGGGCGGGGTCGCTGCCCTGTTCGTACAGGCCATGCCCACCCTCGTGCAAAGCCGAAAAGGTGGAGGACAGCCAATCCTCTTCAAAATAGCGGTTGGTCAGGCGCACATCGCCACTGCCCACCCCGCTACAAAACGGGTGAGGCGCTTCATCCAGTCGTCCTGCTTCAAAGTCAAAGCCAATCCAGCCCAACACTTGCCGTACCCACGCCTGTTGGTGGGCTTTGCTTTGCGGCTGCTTGAGCCACGGTTGTTGCGGTTGCTTGGGGGCGTTTTGCAGGCGTTGCAACAGCATGGTGAGGCGTTGCCCCACGCTGTCAAACAAGGGGTCGAGGGTTTCAACGGTCAGCTCAGGCTCGTACACGTCTAGCAGGGCGTTATAGGGCGATGCGCCCGTGTAGCCTAAGTAATCGGCCTGTTGACGGTTCAGCTCAATAATTTTGGCGAGGATGGGGGCAAAGGTGGTAAACTCGCCCGACTTGCGAGCGTCTACCCATAGGCTGTGGGCTTGGCTGGTGGTTTCGCTTAGGGCAACCACCAGGGCTTCGGGAAGCTTCGTCGCTTGATCCACGTCTCGGCCAACCACACGCACAAGGGCTTGCTCTTTGGGGGTCAGGCTGGCGAGGGTGTCGGGTTGGCGCAGGGCGGTCAGGGTATCAATCAGTTTGGGGTGGGTGAGGTGTTGATGGTGCAAGGCCGAAAGGCAGGCTTGTTGCCGAGAGCGTAACCCCATGCCCTTAGGTGGGAGGCCTGTTTCCATGTCCCAACTCATCAGGCCGAGGGCTGCGCCAAGGTCTTCAACAACGGCAAGGTGTTGGTTGAGCCAGCTAAGGTGGCTAGCGGTAGCGGTGAGGGTCGTGGTCATGGGCGAGGCTCTCTCTGTGGGTTGAAGGGTATGCCTTATAGTGTAGCATTGTTTAAAACGCTACGGGAAGGCGGGAGCCAACAACTACCATAACCACGCTCAGCGTGGGTATGTCATCTGGCTGAAGTGCTGGCAAGGGCTTCGTTGGCAATATCTTGCCTGTAAAAGCTGCCTTGTAGGGTAACGCCTTGCACGGCGGTATACGCCAGTTCTCTTGCGGCTTGTGCCGAGGTGGCACAGCCCACGGCGGTGAGTACCCGCCCGCCTGTGTTGACCAGTTGGCCTTGCGGGGTGAGGGTGGTGCCAGCATGGAGTAAGCTGGCTTGTGCGGGTAAGCTGCTGGGCAAGGTGATGGGTTGGCCTAACATCATGCTATCGCTGGGGTAGCCTTGGCTGGCCAGTACCACGCCCACGGCACAGTGTTGCGTCTCCCAAAGGCGAGTATCGTTAGCCCACGCTGAGAGGTCGCCACGGGCTGCGTCGGTGAGTAAGGCCAATACGTCTACGCCATTGGCCACTAATAAGGGGAGTACCACTTGTGTTTCGGGGTCGCCAAAGCGCACGTTGTACTCCACCACGCTGGCTTCGCCTTGGGGGGTGAGCATGAGACCCGCATACAACACGCCCACAAAGGGCGTACCTCGGCTGGCCATGGTGGCCACAATAGGGTCAAGCACGGTGGTGCGTAAACTGGCCAATAGCTCGGGAGTGACTTGGGGGACGGGGGCGAAGGCACCCATGCCGCCTGTGTTGGGGCCTGTGTTGCCGTTGCCTACCCGTTTGTAATCTCGAGCGGCGAGTAGGGGCAGGGCTTGCTGGCCATCGCACACGGCCAACAACGAGACCTCTTCGCCGTGGAGGCAGTCTTCAATCACCACTTGCTGGCACCTTTTGGTGGTAAAGGCGTGGTGCAGGGCAGCTTGTGCTTGGGCAAGTTCGGGGGTGACGGTCACGCCTTTACCTGCTGCTAAGCCGTCTTCTTTAATGACGTAGGGGGGGATGAACTCGCCTAACGCAGCAAGCCCGTCGGCTAGGGTAGTGGCGACCACGTGGCGTGCGGTGGGTACGCCAGCTTCGGCCATAATGGCTTTGGCAAAGGCTTTGGAGGCTTCGAGTTGGGCAGCCGCTGCTGAGGGGCCAAATACGGCTAAGCCCGCTGCTCTTAGGGCATCGGCCAAACCAAGGGCGAGGGGGGCTTCGGGGCCGATGACCACAAGGTCGTATTGCTCACGTTGGGCGTGCAGTACTAAAGCTTGGGTGTCGGTAGCGGGTATGGCCAGCAAGTGCCGTGCGCCATCGGTTTTCATGCCTGGGTTGCCAGGGGCGCAATCGACCACGGGGGCTTGGGGCGAGGCGAGTAGGGCGAGCAAGAGGGCATGTTCTCGGCCACCTTGGCCTACCAGTAACACACGAGGGGAGGGGGTGGGCATGGGGCAAACATCCACAACAAAAAGCACAGGTGCATGGAGCGGAAGAAGGGACTCGAACCCTCAACAGCCTGCTTGGAAGGCAGGTACTCTACCATTGAGCTACTTCCGCATGGTGACCAGTATGCCATAGGCACACGGCAGACTCAAGGGGAGAGCCAATGGGAGAGTGTTATAAACTAATGTTTTTAGTAGGATAGGGTTTGTTTGTTAAAGCGAGTCTTTAAGCTATGCCACATCCAACTTGCCCCAAATGTCAAGGTTCTAGTATCAAATCGGGTAAAGGAC
>JBIKUS010000100.1:0-7377 GCA_044347425.1 Vampirovibrionales bacterium
CAGGGGCTTACGCTGGCCTGCGTATTGAAGATGCTCGTAAAGCCATTGTTGAGGATTTAAAAGCGAGTGGGGCGTGGCAATCGGCCAAAATCGTGGAGCAAGCCGTCTCCATCAGCGAGCGAAGTGGGCAACCTGTCGAATTTTTGATGGCTCCCCAGTGGTTTATTAGGGTGTTAGATCATAAAGAGGCCCTGCTGCAACGTAGTGCCGAACTGAACTGGCACCCCGCCCACATGAAGGTGCGTCTTGACGAATGGATTAAAGGCCTCAAGTACGACTGGAACATCAGTCGTCAGCGGTTTTACGGCGTACCCATCCCCGTGTGGCATTGCGACGGATGTGGCCATGTGGTGATCGCCAAGGCCGAACAGCTACCCATTGACCCTACCGAGGATGCGCCCCCTGTGGAGGTTTGCCCCGTGTGCGGTGGCACGCACTTTACAGGCGAAACCGACGTGATGGACACGTGGATGACGAGCAGTCTCTCGCCACTGATTAACGACAACTGGGCGCAATCGCCCAACCAACCGCCTCGTAGGCCAGCCGAGCTGTACCCCGCCAGTTTGCGGGTGCAGGCGTTTGAGATTATCCGCACGTGGCTATTTTACACCGTGGTTAAATCGCACTTGCACACCAATAGCTTGCCTTGGCACACCGTGATGATTAGCGGGTGGGGGCTGAACGAACAGGGTAAAAAAGTCAGCAAGCGAGACCTTGAGCAATTTACCGATGCCACGGGCTATAACCGCTACGACCCTTACGCCGTTATTCAAAAACACGGTGCCGATGCCTTGCGTTACTGGGCATCGCTGGCGGGCTTGGGGCATGATGCCCGCTATACCGAACAGGACGTGAAGCGGGGTAATAAGCTCGTCGTTAAGTTGTGGAACTCTGCCCGCTATTGCCTGATGCAGTGGTCGCCTGAGAATGAGACGCTGGCCAAGTTTGACCCCACGCAAGCAGGGAGTTTCCCTGCTGTGGCGGAACGTACGCCCGAAGATAGATGGCTGCTCAACGAGTTGGCCTTGTTGCAACCTAAGCTCACCGCTGCCTTTGATAAGTACGACTACGCCACAGCACGAGAAGCCTTGGACAAGTTTTTTTGGATGACCTTTTGCGACACTTACCTTGAACTCATCAAAGCTCGTTTTTGGCAACCCGAAGCCTTTAGCGATGCCTCTCGCCTGTCGGCGCAGGCCACACTGTGGGAGGTATTTAGGCAGATACTCGGCTTTTGGTCGCCTTTTGTGCCGTTTGTCACCGAGGCGTTGTATCAGGCCATTTATCGCCCTGTTGAGGGGTGTGTCTCGTTACATGCCAGTACGTGGCCAGAGGCTAACCCCGCTTGGTTGGGTGACGTGCCAGAGATGACGCTGCTGCTATCTCTATTAGACGACTGCCGAAGCCAGCGGACGGCGGCCAACATCTCGCAGGGTAAGCGGTTGCCCTTGGTGACGGTGGATGAGGCAAAACTTACCCCTGAACAACAGGCTATGGTGCGTGGGCTAGAGGCTTCTATCCAGAGTATGGCTCGTGTGGATGCTGTGGCTTTTGAGTCGCTTGAGGGCGAGGGAGCTGTGGCCTTGAGCTTGGTGTAGGGTTAAATCTTATAACTAACAACGCCCATGTTTTTTACAGGGCGTTGTTTTACTATGCTTTAAGCTACCAACCAGCCCCTATAAAATGCGGAGCTGGCCTGTGGCTAAAAAGTTGGCCAAGTTGTCATGCACTTGCTCGGGTGTAATGTCGCTACGGCGAGCCTGCCCTTCGGCCAAGGCGGTGGCGGCCACGGCTTGCGCTACCAAGGGGCCTACCTGTGGGTTAAACAAGCTGGGGATAATCACCCCTTGTTCCCACTCGTTGGCAGACACCACACTGGCAATGGCACGGGCGGCGGCCAGCTTCATGCGGTTGGTAATCACCTTGGCACGCACATCTAACGCACCCCTAAACAAGCCAGGGAAGGCGAGACAGTTGTTGACCTGATTGGGGAAGTCGCTACGGCCTGTGGCAATGATGCGTGCGCCCGCTGCTTTGGCCTCGTGGGGCATAATCTCGGGGGTGGGGTTGGCCATGGCCATAATAATGGGGTCGGCGGCCATGCTCCGCACCATGTCTTGGGTAATGGCACCCGGAACGCTGAGGCCAATCACCACGTCAGCCCCTTGCAAATGGTCGGCTAATTGGCCAGCCTGCTTACGGCGGTTGGTGAGCAGGGCGATTTTAGACTTAAAGGGGTTCATACCGTTGGGTCGGCCTTCAAAAATAGCCCCTTGTGTGTCGCACACCACAATTTCTTGCACGCCAGCTTCTAGCAGTAGGTTGGTGACGCTCAAGGCCGATGCCCCTGCGCCGTTGACCACAATTTTAAGCGAGGGCAACGCCTTATTAACGGCCTTGGCAGCGTTTAAAATAGCGGCTACGGTCACAATGGCCGTACCGTGTTGATCGTCGTGAAAGATGGGGATGTCGGTTTCGGCAATGAGGCGTTCTTCCAGCTCAAAACAGCGGGGAGCCGAAATATCCTCAAGGTTGATACCGCCAAACATGGGGGTCAGGTGTTTAATCGCCCGTAGTAACTCATCCACGTTTTGCGTTTGCAAACACACGGGGAAGGCTTCCACACCGCCGAAGGCTTTAAACAACACGGCCTTACCTTCCATCACGGGGAGGCCAGCACCGCTGCCGATGTTGCCCAAGCCCAGCACGGCACTACCATCCGTAATAACGGCCACAAGGTTGCTTTTGCAGGTCAGCTCGTACACTTCGGAGGGTTTATTATAGATGGCTTGGCAAGCTTTAACGGCCTGTGGTTTAGCGTACACGTGGCTGTACAGTTCTTGCGTTAGCATGGGGATGAGGGGCTTAATCTCCAGCACGCCTTGGTAACGTCGGCGAAGCTCCATGGCTTGCTCGTCGGCGGTGATGGGGGCAGGCACGGCAGGGGGAGCCACCCATGCTTTGCTACCATGGGTTAGGTAGGCTTGCACCCGCTTCTCAATACTTTGGGGGGAGCGTAGGGTTTGCGCCACGTTATGCTCAATGGCGGCTTGCGCCACGGCTCGTGCCACGGTGGGGGCAGCGGGTTCACCCATGAGTTTTGGCAACACGTTTTCGGCGGTTAGGGCTTCGTCGCCAATCATACCGCTCAGGGCAAGGGCAGCAGCTACCAGCATTTGGCTGGTGATGCGGGTCGCCTTCACGTCCATCGCTCCCCTTAAAATACCAGGGTAAGCCATCGCCACAGAGACGGTGTTGGGCCAGTTGTTCATTTGCGTGGCCACTACGGCAGCCCCTGCTTGTTTGGCTTCGTCATACGTCAACTCTGCCGAGGGGAGCGAGAGGGCAAAGACGATGGGGTCTTTGGCCATGCCACTAATCCAGCTAGGGTCTAGGCGATAGTTGTCTTTGAAGCCTATGGTGATGTCGGCACCTTCAAGACACTGTTGCAGGCTGGCTTTTTGGTTGGTGGGGTTGGTCAACCGAGCCAACTCGCTTTTAAGCCAATCCATACCAAGGTGACGGTCGGTCGCCACTTGGCCGTATTCGTCGCAGATTTGCAAGTTGGTAATGCCCATTTGTAACAACAGGCGAGCCGTGGCGATACCGCTCATGCCCGCCCCGTGTATGACGATACGGGTTTGCGAAAGGCGTTTGCCCACCACTTTGCAGGCGTTTATCAAGCCAGCTACCACCACCACAGCCGTGCTGTGTTCGCCGTGCATCACGGGAATGTTGAGCGCACGCTTGAGTTTTTCTTCAATCACAAAGCACTGGGGCGAGCTAATCCCATCAAGGTGAAACGCCCCAAAGGTGGGAGCCAACAGGCGGGCGGTTTCCACAAACTGCGAGGGGTCTTGCGTGTCGATGGCCATCGGTATGGCATCCACGCCAGCAAGGGTTTTGTAGAGGACGCTTTTGGTCTCCAGCATCGGTACGGCGGCCAGTGCGCCCGCATTGCCCAAGCCGTACACGCTGGTGCCGTTGCTCAGCACGGCAAGGGTATTGCCCCGCATGGTGGCATCAAACGAGAGGAGGGGGTCTTTTTGGATTTCGAGACAGGGCTTGGCCACACCAGGGGTATACACCACGGCCAACATCTCGGGGGTGTTGACGGGTACTTTAACGTGGATGCCCAACAGGCCACGGTGTTGGCGTCGAAGCTCTACCCCACTCATTTGGGAGGCGTCGGTCAAGGCGGCTTCGGGGGTGTGGGGCAAAGGTGTTGGGGTAGAGGTGGACATAGGGGGCAACCAATCTTTTTGTGTAGGCAGACTAAAGGCAATAGGTGCTATTACAAAGCAACAAACAAGGCTATAGTTATAGCAGATTTCTCAACCTTAGGCTAGCCGTAGCTGTGTGGTTAAGCAGGGCTAATGTAGGGTTGAAAGGGTAGGTACTTGTGTTAAAGTAACCATAGTGATGATTGTCGCTCTGCCGTGTTACTTGCCCCTGAGCTATTGCCATGCCTAACGTGCCTCCTGCCCACTTTGTATTGATGCTCCACACGCATTTGCCTTATTACAGGCGTGCAGGTATGTGGCCTTTTGGTGAGGAGAACATCTACCAAGCCATCGCCGAAGTGTACCTACCATTACTGACCCTGCTGGATGAGTTGGCCGACGAGCAGCTCGATGTGGCCATTACTTTAAGCATCACCCCTATTTTGGCCGAACAATTGGTCGATGCCGATATTCAACAAGGCTTTGTGACCTATTGTCATGACCGTATGGCACGGCTACAAACCGATATTGAACGCTTTAAACACACCGAACAAGCTGAACCCTTAGCCTTGGCTCAACGCTACCACAGCCAGTATGAGCAGTTGGTTAAACGCTTTGTGCAACGCTACAAATCTAACCTCATTACCGCCTTGCGTGGCCATGCTGAGGCTGGGCGGCTTGAGTTGGTTGCTTCGGCGGCTACCCATGCCTTGTTACCCCTGCTCCTGCCCGAACCTTGGCTTAAGTTGCAGGTAGAGCTGGGTGTGGCTACCTTTAAACGCCTGTTTGGCCAAGCCCCCGCTGGATTTTGGTTGCCAGAATGTGGCTACCGCCCTGCCAAGCTCATTAATAACCAATGGCACCAAGGGCTAGAAGCCACCCTAGAAGCCCAAGGCATTCGCTACTTTTTTACCGAATACCACGCCATTGAGGTCGCATCAAGCCAGAGTTTAGCGCAACAACAAGCGGCGCAACACCAGCATGCTCGCCTGCACGCCACACCTTCTCCGCATGCGCAAGACGACACCACCACGCTCACCACACACCAAGCCTACCGCTTGGCCAATAGTGCCTTGGCCTTTATTGCTCGTAACAATGCTGCCAGCTTTCAAGTATGGAGTGCCTCGTATGGTTACCCTGGGGATGGGGCTTACCGAGAGTTTCACAAAAGCGATGAACAATCGGGCGCAAAGTATTGGCGACTAACGGATAAAACCTTGGGTCTAGGTGATAAAACGTGGTATCAACCCGACTTGGCGCAAGCCAAAGTGGCCGAACATGCCCAACACTTTGTTGATTTGTTACTAGAGCAAGCTCAACAGCCCACAGGCCTCAGCTCTGAAGGCTCCGCCCCTATTATTAACGTGGCGTTTGATACTGAACTGTTTGGCCATTGGTGGTACGAAGGTACCGATTGGCTGAAAGCCGTACTGAAACTACTGGCACAACAGCCTCAGCTTAAAGTGTCTACAGCCTCCGCTGCCTTGGCGCAACAGCCCCCACAACAAGCGTTGGCCTTGCCCGAATGCACTTGGGGCGAAGGAGGTCAGTTTTGGGTGTGGCAAAACCAACAAACTGATTGGATTGCCCCGACCCTTGAAGCCTTGGGTAATCGCCTGCTTACCACCTTTGCCAAACAACGAGACACCCTTGAAGCCAATCCCTTACTCCAGCGTGTCGCCCTGCAAGCCATTCGCGAACTGTTGATTATGCAAGCCAGCGATTGGCCTTTCCTCATCACCACCTATCAAGCCAAAGATTACGCCATTAAACGCCTTGAAGGCCACCGTGCTAACCTGTGGCAATTGCTCGGTATGTTGGATACGGCTCACGTGGACGCACAGGCCTTGAAACATTTAGAATCGCTGAACAATCCCTTTGCTTGGCTAACATGGCATATGGCCGTGGCCATGCTGGGCTTGCCACAAGCCAGCGTTGCTGTGGCGCAACCTTAGGGGCTTGGCCGTATGCTTCAGGATGTTACCGCCACCAACCTGCCTAGCTTACCCTGTGTGTGGGTGTTGCAAGGGCCTAACCTCAACCTGCTAGGCCACCGAGAACCTGAGCTGTACGGTACAACCACACTTGCCGAGTTACACCACCAACTTGAAGCCTTAGCCACTCAAGCTCCGCACCCTGTGGCGTTGCGCTGTTTGCAAACTAACCACGAAGGCCACTTGCTTGAGTGGATTCACGAAGCTCGCACGCAAAGCCAAGGGCTGATACTTAACCCAGCGGGCTACACGCATACCAGTGTCGCCTTGCGAGACGCTTTGGCAGCTTACCCTCATCCCGCTATTGAGGTGCATATTAGCAACCTTGCCCAGCGAGAAGACTTTAGGCAACACTCTATGGTGTCTGCCGTGGTTAAGGGTACGATTTCGGGCTTAGGCGTGCAGGGCTACCATGCCGCCTTGTTTACCCTTAAGCAGTGGTTGGCACAACCTTAGGCCTAATTAAGCTTGTGGTGATTGAGTCTGCCCCAAACCACCCATCATCACCATAAACAGTATCATGGCTACGGCGGGTAATTGGTTAGCATTGTTACCAGGGTTAGCAATTCCTTGGGTCAAAATCTGCCGTAAAGCATCCACCAGTTGGGTTTGGATATCGTTGGCTTGGTCAATGGCCTCATCGGGAGGGATGGTGTTTTCAACAGGTAAAGGCGTATCAGCGGGAGCGGCGGCCAAGGCAGTCTCGTACGTGGCACGTTTGCCAGCTAAAAACTCGGTATTAACACTATCAAGGGCGGTGGTGACGAAGCTACCGTTATTTTCGAGATGAAACAGGGTTTTGGCCATGTCATCATCCGTAATAATGCCGTCTCGGGCAGAAGGGCCAGCACCAGCAGGGGCGGGTGTAAAGCCAGCAGCGGCCAACGTACCAGCAGCATCATCAACAAAGGCACCGTCAATATCATCGGCAAGGGCGGTTAAGGCATCAAGCTCGCCTTTTTGCAAGGCACCATCTTCACCAGCAAGTATGCCCCATTGGGCATCGCTAAAGACGAAGTTGGTAGCGTCGGCACCGCCTACCGTGCTTTGGTATTCAAAGCGATCCACCACGCCATCGGTATTGATATCGCCGACGTTGAAAAAGGCATCGGTGCTGCCAAACACGTTGCTCGAGTATTGCGCTCTGTCGGCCTCTGTGG
>JBIKUS010000101.1:0-7372 GCA_044347425.1 Vampirovibrionales bacterium
ACCACTCGGGCGGCCAGTAAGCTGCTCAACTGCCGCACCTGTGCAGGCGAAAAACTCCGCACTCGGTTTAAATCGGCTACGGCACGGTAGGGCCTAAACCTAATAATGGCCAAGGCCATACTTTGGGTGATGTAAGGCAGGGTCATCAGCTCGTTAACGTCGGCGGTGTTCAGGTTAATACTAGGCGGGGGGGCATAGCTACGCTGTTGTGCCAACACGGGTGACAAGTTCTCAAACCCCAGCGGGAAGCGAGGCACCACCATCTCTTGGGCTAGCCCTTGGGGCATAGCACACAGGCCAACCAAGGCACTCACACTTAAAACCAACAAACGCTTTAACACGAGGACATCAACTCCCATAGGTCATAACAACTAAGGAGGTTAAGACCCCTCAATGCCCTAAGGTGCTAGCCACCTTACCCACAGGCAAGCTACTTGCCCAACAATGTGCGCCCGCACTCGTCGGCCGAGCTAAGCAATCTTGCAAGCACGCCTCGGCTACTTGCAACAGGTTCACCAGCTCAACGCCAGCCCACCCCCCAGCTTGCTGCCAATGCGCTTGCTTGGCCACGGCCTGTTGCCCTTGCACCCACGCTAACGCCACGGCAATACCGTGTTGCGTACGCAACAGCCCCGCATGTTGCCACATAAGCTGCTGCAATTGCTGCCTACCCTTGGCCAGTGTGGCCTCCAGCGCAGGCAAAGCAGTCACCGTGGCAGGCAAGTTGGCCAACGCCTCTTGTGCCAAAGCGTGCCACGCCTCGGCTGGCGGTGGGGTTAGCTCTGCTGAGGCTTGGGCAATGCCCTTGGCCGCTCGCCGAGCCAATACCAAACACTCCAACAAGCTGTTACTCGCCAAACGGTTAGCACCGTGCAAGCCCGTGCAAGCGGCTTCACCAATCACCCATAACCCACGCCGCGCGCTTTGCGCCCATGGGGTGACGGGGATGCCCCCCATGGCATAATGCGCCGCAGGAGCCACGGGCAGGTAATCACGTTGCCAATCCAGCCCAAGCTGCTGGCACACCTTAGCAATGGAGGGAAAACGTTGGTCGCCAAAGCCTTGTGGCCACGCCGTCACATCTAACCACACATGGGGCAAGTTCAACGGGGCAGGCATCTCAGCTTGGGCCAGCATCTGCTTAAACACACCTCGGCTCACCACATCACGTGGGGCAAGCTCAGCTTGGGGGTGTTCGGCCAGCATGAAACGCTCCCCTTGGGCGTTACGTAACAAGCCACCTTCGCCACGCACGGCCTCGCTAATCAAAAAGTGACACCCCTCACCGCCAAACAACGCCGTGGGGTGAAACTGCACAAAGGCCATATCGGCCAAGGGCAAACCCGCCCGTAAGGCCATGGCTAAACCGTCACCCGTGGCGATAGAGGGGTTGGTGGTGTGTTGGTAGAGTTGCCCCGTGCCACCCGTGGCTAACACCACGGCCTTGGCAGGCAACACGCCCCTAGGGGCAGGCGGACGCAGACTGGCAGGGGTAGGTGTGTCGGTATTGTGGAGGTAACTCACCCCAACGACTTGCCCTTGGTGCAGTAGCAAGTCGCTTACCAAGGTGTTGGCCCAGCAGGTAATGGCAGGGTGACCGTCCACTTGTTGGCGCAACCTGGCCTCTACCACGGCTCCCGTAGCGTCGCCCCCAGCGTGTAGGATGCGGTTGGTCGAGTGGGCGGCTTCTCGGGTCAGGGCGAGACCTTGGTCGGCATCGGCATCAAAGGGTACGCCATAGGCCAGCAAGTCCTCTACGGCTTGGTAGCCCTCGGCTAATAGGGAGCGTATGGCCGCCTCGTTACCGTAGCCCGCCCCCGCCGCAAGGGTGTCCTGCACGTGCTGTTCAAGGGAGTCGTTGGGGTTGGTGGGCAATACGGCGGCAATGCCCCCTTGGGCGTAGCGGCTGTTACTCTCGCCCACGGCAGCCTTGCTAATAAGGGTGACGTGCTGCCCAGCTTCGGCTAGCTTAAGGGCGGCGTACAAGCCCGCAATGCCACTGCCCACCAGCACCACCATCAACGGAGCAGTATGGGGCAAAGGGTAAGGCATAAAGGCAATCACCTGTAAGGCATAGTCAATAAGTAGGAGCGTATAGGAGGTAGCAAAACACGTTAAAGCACTAACACCTTACTCTAACAGGAGAACACCCGTAGTCAAAGAGGCTAACCGCCAACAGTTTGTGTCGTTTTAAAGTGGAGCTTGGCCACCTGTTGTAACACCCCTGCCCCCTGCCGTGCCACCAGAGCTTTGGCCGCCGCTACCACGGGCGCACCCGCCCCCAAAGGCAGTGTCACCCCCACCTCTGCCGACAGGGCATCGATGCTCTGCAAAAACTGGTAGCGGGCAATCACACTGGCCGCCGCCACAGCCAAGGCTTCCTCAGCTTTGGGTACCATGGTGAGCGCAATCGCCTGTTGCGTCTCAGGCGTTAAATACTGGGTGACATAGGTGGTTGCGGCGAATTTGTCTACAATCACGGGGGTGGGGGCTGGTAGGGTGTCTAGCCCTTGGGCTTTACCCAGTAAGGTGGTTATCACCTTGGCGTGTGCTTGCCCAAGCAGATGGTTGAGGTTTTGCTTATCGGCCTTAAGCCTTGCGTAGACGGCGTTGTACTTAAGGGGGGGCAACACCACGTAAGCCACTTGGCTAGCCCCCAAGGCTTGCACCATGGCCACGGCCATCTTACGCACAGCAGCATCGCTTAAGGTCTTACAGTCGGCCACACCCATCGAGGCTAACGCCTCAATGCCCTGTGGGGTAAGGGCAACACCCGCTACGACCAACGCACCAAAGTAGTCGCCCTTGCCGCTTTCATCCGTACCTAGGGCGGGGCGCATCGGGTTGCCCAAGGTGTTCAGGCTCCCGTGGTCTAGCGTGGCAGGCACAGTGGCCGTCAGCGAGGGGGCTGGCTGGCCTTCGGCCAAAGCTCTCGCCCAGAGTAAGGCTTCGGGTGTGTTGGCCTCTAGGGTGAGGGTGCCGTTGTTGTATTGCTTGACACGCAACCATCGGCCATCGGTTTGGCGGCCGTCTAACCTGTAGGCACAGTACTGCTCGGTGTTGGGTGTCCATTGCCAAACGGTACCTTGCGCTAACAAGGCCTTGTGCAACTGGGTGCGTGCGCTGGCTGTGGCCAACTTGGTTTTGTAAAACAGCGGAGTTGACATGGCCACCCAATCACAGACAAAGCACTCTAGGCATTAGCCTACCACAGAAATGCTACGTGTTTAACTCTCGTCAAGGCTGCGAAGCACCCGGGGTTGCCTTGACGAACTGTCCACCTAAACGCTCCGCCCTGAAAGGGCAGGGTCTTAGGCCAAAGGCCGTTAAAAGAAACTGCCCTTTCTGCCCTTTGGCGAAAACGGAGGGGGTAGCCCGTCTGGCGGGGGAGGCAGAGCCTCCCCCTTGAAGACAGCCAACCAGCTAGCACCAAGCCAAAACAGCAATAGCATGGCTACGTTAAAGGATGGGCTTCTCTCACGCCAGAGCCTGACACGACACCAAGGCTACGTATACTGTTAACACTGCATTGCTTACCTTACTGGAGCCACCTACCTGATGACGCACCCCGCACCCTATGCCCAACAACGTGAACGCCGTATTCGAGCTGCCGATTTGCTGTTGCAAGTGCTTGACGAAGCCGTAGACATCAACCACGTATTAGCCCAATGGCCAGCCACCGCAGCAGACTGGCACTTGGACGAGAGCCTACAAGCCGCCTACCAAGCCGTATGGCACTTTAGCACCCACGACCCCGCCCAATACAACGACCCCTACTATCTGGATATTCAGCTGCAAGTGCTGCAAACCATGGCCACCTACCTTGGGCAAGGCCATAGCCTACCCCCAGACATGTTGGCGGCCTATAGGCTACAGCGTGACCAAGGCCATGTGACCATTCCGCACTTCTTTAGGGGCAAAGGCACGCCCCATCAAAGCATTGCACCACGTGGAGCTTCGGCACCGTTGGTGGCGTTGGGGTTGGGCTTGCAAACCGCTTGGCAGCACTATGCTGATGCAGTGGGGCAGCTAAGCGACTTATTTGCCGATGCTATGGGCTGGCAAACCGACGACGACACCGAGGAGTTACTGCCACTGCCAGAACCCCGTACCCAAAGAGCATCAGCGGCAGAAGTGTCACTCTTACCCCACCAGCAGGCAGCACCACCCCCCCAGCCAACTTATAGGCAGCCCAATCACGCCCCAGCTAACGCAAGCGCAAGAGAAGTGCGTCCCTTACCGTCGTCGTTACCTAGCAGTACCGTGGTAAAGCAGTCATCGCCCACACAACCCGCACCTACACGAGCCAGCACGCCCTTGTCACCCAGTATGACACCCCCGCCAGCGTATTCGCCTTGGCAGGGCTTGCCTGTGCAGCGTGCCGCTCACCCAGCCCCACAAGCGGTTAGCCAAGTGCCTCGGCCAATGCCGCTACAGCAAGGCTTTAGGCCAGCAGTTACACCGTATGTGGCAGTCACACAACCCACGTTGAGCGTTGCAGGGCAGGTTGCCCCAGCACAAGCGCACCCCTTTAACTTGCAGGGTAACTTACTAGGGCAGGCTCATCGCTTTTAAGTGAGAGCCGTAGCAAGCAACCGCCTACTACACCAGCTGTAAATGAACAATCAATGGCTTTACAAGCTGGTTGGCTCGTGGCATAGTAATAGCACATTAGCAATCGCCTTCCCCAGTAGCTCAATGGCAGAGCATTCGACTGTTAATCGAAATGTTGTAAGTTCGAATCTTACCTGGGGAGTTTTTGATTTAGGGGGATACCCCCCACGTTTTTGAGAATTAGCTCCAACGGCTTCACTAGCTTGTGGGGTCTTTTTGGTTATGGAGAGTGCCTTTTGCCATAAAGGTTTACGTTAGCGTTTGCCCCGCACAAAGTGCATAAAGTTTGTTTTAATACCAATATGAGAACGGCCACACACCTCGCTGTCTCGCTTTAACCGCTTTTCTCTCGCTCTTTATTCGCTCTTATCTCGACTTAGGCACTAGGCAAAACATACCCCATGAGTAGCTTCAACCCTACCTACAATCAGCTTTCGGGTATTCACCCCCCGCTTACAGGTGGTGGTACCTACAACGATTACTGGATGAGCCAACTCGCTCAACAGAATTACGGCCGCAACGCCAACCCACTCATCACGCAAAACGCTATGGTGATAGACCCCACCACAGGCCGCTACATGCAAGTGCCTAGCCAAACGTGGGGCGGTACGCTAACCACCAACCCCATTGTTAACACTGACTTAACGGGCGCAATTCAGCTAGAGCAGCAAATTGCCCAAGCGGCCTTAGAGTTGGCCAACTACCAAGAGGTAGCAGGCGCACCACAACAAGCCGCCGAAGCGGGTTTGCTTGGCGGTAACTTAGGCGCATCACCTTTTGGTGGCCCCATCACATCGCAAACGCAAGCCGCTTTAACAGGAGGCTTTTTGCCTGATGCCGCTGGTGTGGTTGCCCTTGAAGGCACCAACCAAATGGGCTTAACCCCTGAGGCCACTGCCCAAGCCCTTGCCAATGGCCCCGAACCCTATGCCAGTTGGGGCGTACCCAACATGCCTAGCTACACCTCGCCACAAGGTGGTGTGTCTACCGCTATGGCCATGACGATGACGGCCCCAGCTGCTGCACCCACGGTTAACCCTACTGATGCTCTGTTAGCTGATGCTGCCTTTGGGCAGTACAGTAACGCCTCACAAAGTGCGACAGCTTCTGCCTCGCCCGTGCCTACCACTAGCACAGCTAGTACCAGCAATAGCTTAGTCATGATTCCGCAAGAGCAATTGGCCGAATTGGGCGGCGGCGGCATGCAACAGTTTTTAGATGATGCTTTAAATGACACCAACGAGATTATCGCCAGTACCAATGCCGCTTTTGATCAAACCATGGTAGAAGCCAGAGAATGGGAAGCCGCTAAAGCAGCGGGTACCTTACCTCCTTCGGGTGGTAGCACGGGTAGCACAGGTATGACCCAAGGGGCTGGAGCCAATGCTGCTGCTGCGGCGCAATTAGCCCAATTAGAAATGATGTTACAACAGTTGGCAGCTATGGCAGCCGCACAAAACGGTGGTACCATCCCCCCCGAAATGCAGGCCATGTTGGCTGACTTTCAGCAGATGATACAACAGGGTGGTGGTGCGGCACCCATCAGCAGTGCCATGGCAGCTATGGCCACTAACGGAGCAACTAGTGGTACAAGTACACCGCTAGCAAAACGCCCTATTGATACGGCAACCCTGAGCAAAATACAAAACGCTAACTTACAACCTGGGCGTACGGGTACGTGTGTGGCCACAGTGGCTCGTAATTTAGACAAGGCTGGCGTAAAAAGCTTTGGCCCCACGGGCTACCCAAACACTAACAACAGCTTACACGCTGTCACCCAACTGGCTACCAGCGGTAAATGGCAAAGCTTACAAGGCAGCATACTGCCTCCGCAAACCGTGAACATACCTGGTGTGGGGCAAGCTACCTTAGGTAGGTTTACCCAAGCCGAGTTTGAAAAACAAGTGAAGGCTGGCAACATACCCCAAGGGGCAGTGGTTGCTCAAACCCGTCACGGTACCGAATGGAGCCACAACTGGACAGCCTCGGGTAATGACTTGGCTATTTTAAACGACAAAGGCTTGTTTAACTTTGGCCAAAGCGGCTTAGATATTTACGGTAAAGGCGGCTCGGTTATTGTGATGGTACCCGCAGCTTAAGGTAAACCCTTTATATACAGATTTCATCGTCACACTCTCCAGGGACATAGAGCAAATGGCACGACCCGACCAAGGGCGGCCACGTTAAAGTTAATTAAGTTAAGAGCAAGGCGGGTGTCGGCAAACGACCACCCGCTTTTTTTTACCTTAGCCCTGTCGTGTTGGGGCAGGGGCTTGCCCAAGGGGTGCGTCTGGTTTAGGCTACAAGTCTTATCCTACCAACCCTTGTGCGCCGTTAGCTCAGTTGGATTAGAGTGCCTGGCTTCGAACCAGGAGGTCGGGGGTTCGAAGCCCTCACGGCGTGTATTTTAGCTAATATTGCCCTACAACCCAAGTGTTAAACCCTCGCTAGTTGAGTTATTAAGTGTTGGCTGGTTGTCTTCATGGGGGAGGCTCTGCCTCCCCCGCTAGACGGGCTTCCCCCTCCGTTTTCGCCCTAAAACACGCAAACATGGCAGAAAAGCCAGATCGGCCATGACGAATCGAGCCGTAGGCGAGTTTGAGTCCCGAGCGGCAGGAGTGGGCATCGCCATTGGGGGTAAGCAGTAGGGGGCGAAAGCCCCCTCTGTGGGGGAGGGCGAGGGGAGACCACCCCTCGCATCAGCCAACAACAGCAGCAACCCTAGGTACTAAATCCGATAAAAAACACTGAACCTCAA
>JBIKUS010000102.1:0-7318 GCA_044347425.1 Vampirovibrionales bacterium
TTGCTTTTTCAAGAGCGAGTCACATGGTTGAAGCCACCATGCGTCTGTTACAACACCTTGTTTTTCATCCAGCAGCAGATAGAGAAGCATGGAATATCATACCAAGCATTATTAAATAACACTCTCGATGACACGCCCTAGTTGAAGCTAAGGCGTATTTCAGTTAGGTTTGTACTATGAGTAACTCACTTAACGACACAGTTAGTAAGGGCAAGCTATGAGTGCGATGGAAGCAACCACACAAACCACACCGTATACCTTACGTGTATCGGTACAAGCACAACTGGGTGCTGTTGCCCGAGTGTTGGATGCCCTAACGCATAGGGGTATTTTACCCCAACGGTTTGAGGCCACGCTTACCCCCGACGAGCAAACACAAACCATTGTAGCCACGTTTAGCCACACAGACCCCCACGCCATGACCAAACTCACCCAGTTTTTAGAGAAGCAAGTGCAAGTGGCTACGGTCAGCTTGCAAGCCACCCCTTAACCCCCTTTGATACTGCTTTTTACCCCCCCTACAGGAGATGCCACCATGACAACCGCCACCGCTCAGCAACCTTTAAACGTGTTTTACGATGCCGATATTGATCGCTCGCTTTTGTTGAGCAAAAAAATTGCCGTGGTCGGCTTTGGTAGCCAAGGCTTTGGCCAAAGCTCCAACCTAAAAGACAGCGGTGCCAACGTACGCATTGCCCTACGTGCAGGCAGCAGCAGCGAAGCTAAAGTCACCGCTGCTGGTATGGAAGTCATCGCCCTAGATGCCATGGTGGACTGGGCAGACATCATTCTGTTTCTCGCCCCAGACGTTCACCACAAAGGCATTTTTGAACAGTACCTACAAGGCAAGATGAAGCCTAACCAAGCCCTCATGTTTAGCCATGGCTTCAGCATCCACTACGGGCATATCACCCCCCCAGCTGATGTGGATGTGTTTTTAGTTGCCCCCAAAGGCCCTGGCCATTTGGTACGCAGCGAATTTGAACGTGGCCGTGGCGTACCCTGCCTAATGGCCGTACAACAAGATGCCAGTGGCGAAGCCCGCCAATTGGCCTTAGGCTACGCCGCCTGTGTAGGCGGTGGCCGTGGTGGCGTGATTGAAACCACCTTTAAAGACGAAACCGAAACCGACCTCTTTGGCGAACAAGCCGTGTTGTGTGGTGGAGCTTCTGCCTTAGTGAAAGCTGGCTTTGAAACCTTAACCGAAGCGGGCTACCCACCAGAGCTTGCTTACTTTGAGTGCTTGCACGAACTCAAGTTGATTGTGGATTTGATGTACGAGGGTGGCCTCGAGGACATGCGCTACTCCATTAGCGACACGGCTCGCTATGGTGATGTGACCAGCGGCCCCCGTGTGGTAGATGCCAGCGTCAAAGCTCGTATGAAAGAAGTGTTGACCGATATTCAAAACGGCAAGTTTGCTGCCGAGTTTACCGCCGAAGTACAAGCGGGTATGCCCGAGCTGAAACGCCTTGTTGAAGCCGACCGCAACCACCCCTTAGAAGTGACTGGCCGTCGTTTGCGTAGCATGATGAGCTGGTTGCAACAAGACCGCCTCGTGAACCGTGACGCTAACTAAAGCTCTTAACTGCATGTGGCTTGAGCAAGACAACTCTTTACACTTGACCCATCGCCTGCCTAGTTTTATGCAGGCGATGGCTTTTACTAACGCCATTGCACAACTGGCCGAAGAAGCCGACCACCACCCCACTATCACCATCAACTATAATAAAGTATCGCTTAGGCTCACCACCCACGACACTGGCAACACTGTCACCCCAAAAGACCACGAGCTTGCCCAAGCCATTACCGCACTCATTCATCGAGACTTTAGCTCTTAAAGTAAACTCCGATAGAGCGTTTTACCCTCGGCAAACTCTAACGCCCACTGTTGGCCTACCGCTAACAGTTTAGCCTGTGGCCTTGCCTTATTTTTTTGTGGCGTAGGTAAGGGTAGGGGCAACTTGGCAAACGGCCCTCGTTGTTGCTTAACAGGCTCATCGTTAGGTAGCACCTGCTGCACGGGGAATACCGCTTTGACTTCGCCCAGCTTATACACCACTAACACCGCTGGTACGCTACGCTTTAAGGCCTCGGCCTTAGTGGGCGAAGGACGTTTAAGTGGCGAAGGTACAGGGAAGCGAGCCAGTTGTTCAGCTTGTTGCTCCTCGCTTAAATGCCGTTTAGCCGAGCCTGAGCTGTAATGGCCGAGTTTGACCTGGTAGTACCCCACGGGCAAGTCATACCCTTCGCCTTTTAATGCCCTCGTCACTTGTAGCTGGGCGTAAGGGGTGTAGTGCATCCCGTGGTTGTCACGGTCTTGCTCAAGGTCAACGTCTTCCCAACGCCGTTCGGGGGGAAGCCAGTAATGCTCAGGGCGGTCTTTGGGTTTGTTGCCGCTTTTACCTTCGCTACTGCCAGCATCGGGGGGACCGTAGTTGTAGCCGTTGGTGCCGTAATGCCAATCGCCATTCCAAAAGCCTGGGGCTTGGTACACGGGTTCAATGCGTTCGTTATCCGCCGACAAAGCCGTGGGAACAACCGCCACACCCCACCCAAAAACGAGCAGCATGGCTAAGGGCTTGTAAAATGGCCTCTCCAGCCATCCCCTACAACCAAGCAACTGACGGGTACGGTGGGGACTAAAAACACCTAAAAAAAGAAAAAAAGAAAAAATCGCCAACAAACGGAAACCCCCAAAAATTGATCAACTGTAAAAATACGCTTGTTTATGAGACGACCCAGCTAGGCTTTTAAACGAGTATTTGCATCACAAGCCGCCCCCCTAAGGTTACTTTTAAAGTATAGGCGTGTTTAACCCTAACCGCTAGGTACTAGCAGTTTTAAAGTATGCGTTGTGTTTAAGCACCTAGATAACACTTGCCACAACGTGCTGAATTGAGAGAGACACCGTGACCACTTCCCCTATCGCCATGCAAGCGACACCACCACCCCTCACCGCGCAAGCCCCCCTCACACCACAACAAAGCGAGGCCTTACAACAACGGCTAGAGGCCTTTTGGGCAGCCACGGTCAACAAGCCCTTTGGGGTGGATACCGACACCGTTGAAGCCACCATGACGTGGCTACACAAAACCAAGCAACTACCCGCCTTTAACCAAGCCCTTGCCCACAAAGCCCGCCACGAAGGTTACTCGTTTACCAGCGTGCAAGACGTACTGCACGAACAATACGGCGGTAATGCCTTTAACCAAGCCGTTAAGGAAGTCCCCCGCAAGGATGCGATGGCACTGCTTTATACAGGCAAAAAACAGTACGACTACTCCCCTACCGACTTGCGGGTGCGTGGGGCATGGATGTCGTTGGTGCATTTAACCGATATTGTTAAGCAATACCCCATCATGGCGGGTCTATTGATTGGCGGTGGTACGTTAATCAGCCGATACTTTCCGTATGTTGCGGCGGCCTCGGGCGTGTTGATTATGGGTGTTTCGGGTGTTGAAATTGCCCGTAACGAGCTTAAAGCCAAAGCCCTACCTGCTGGTATGACGCAAGAAAAAGTAAGGTACTACCAAAACAGCGGTGCTAATATGGCCGCCTTTGCCCTAACCAGCCTAGGGATTGGCGATTTTATTAAAAGCCTACAAGCAGGGGGCAAAGCCTTTGCCACCGCCAGCCAAGCTGTAAGTAACCCCTTAGTTAAATTATGGCAAGGTAGCCTTGCAGCGGTATCCTCTACCTTAGGGGGTGGGCAACATGCAGGGCTAGGCTTTTTAATAGGCACACTAGACAACTGGATGCTGCCGTTTGATTACAAAGCCAAACATGTGCAGACCAAACAGCACACCCTAACCGCTAGTAAACCAACCTCGACAATAGCCCCACCAGCTCAACCAGCCACACCACAAACAGCACAGGCAACACACTAGGCAAAGTGGCAAACACCAAGGTTTGCACCAAACTCATGCGATAGGCTTGCGCCACGCTGGTAAAAAACAACGCCACAGACCATAGCAACAGCCCGCCCACCAGCACCACATGGACAAAGGGCTGTAAACCCACTGGCGCACCAAAGGTAAGCAACTTGGCAGGGGCTAGCAACAGCCACGGCAACATGGCAAACGCATTACCCGTTAACAAGGGTACAAGGCGTTGTTTACCTGTAAATAAATAACCCAACAAGGCCAGTAAGTTAGCCAACACCAACCACTCTACAAAGGTGACGAGGAGGCTAAACACGCTCTCGTTAATGAGTTGGTTAGCGGTAAGGGTGGGGCGACCAATTTGCAAGGCTAAGGGCAGTTGGCAAGCCACCACCACTAGCACAATCAACCCATAAACCAAAGCAGGCGGTGTGGCTTGCTTAGCATTAGGTTGCGCCGTATCGTCTTGGGTGAGTGGCGTAAGGCTAGCAAAAAACGAAACAGGCGACAACAAAGTGGCCGTAAGGGTGTCTAAAAAACCATCAAGGCTCAAGCTAGGCAAAGCTAGCGTAGGAGAACTATCGGGAGCGAGTGTGGGGGTATCGTTGGGCATGGGGGTGAGCTTTCTTTAAGCAAAAGGGGTGGCTGTGTGGGCTATTCGTACAACCACAAAGGTTGGTTGCTATAGCGCACACTCATGGGTAGTAAGGCTTGCGTCACCGAAGCTTCGGTGGTGTTGCTTAGCTGAGAAGCCCATTGACCACTCAAGCCAAAACCCATCAGGCTAAAAAAGTCGGTGGGGCTGTCGTGGTTTTTCAAGGGGAGTTCGGCCTTGTCGCCCATATTAAAACGCTCCCTTGCCAAAGTGCGGAGGCCTTCTTCGGCGGCGTAGAGATCGCCAAGCTCGTCTACCAGCCCTGCTTTAAGGGCTTGGCTACCCAGCACAATACGGCCATCAGCCACGCTGCGTATGGTTTGCTCCATGCGGTCACGTTCGGCACCCTTGGCGTAGTGCGGCAGACGGCCTGCCAAAACAGCACCCAAAAAGTCTTGGTAGCTGTCGTTAATCAAGGTTTGAATTAAGTTAGCTTCGGCGGGGGTGGTGTCTCTAAAGGGCGAGAGGATGTCTTTAAACTGGCCACTTTTAAACACGTTGGCACGAACGCCCAACTTATCGTTAAGCAGGGTTTTGGCGTTGATGTTGTTGATAATCACCCCAATACTAGCGGTCAGCGTCCCCGCATTGGCGTAGATTTTATCTGAGGCGACGGCGGTGTAATAGCCGCCACTAGCAGCAATATCACCCATCGACGTCACCACAGGCTTATGTTTACGCACCCTTAGCACGGCAGCGTAAAGTTCTTGGCTCATGCCCACCGTACCGCCTGGCGAATTGATGACCAATAGCACGCCCTTTACCTTATCATCTTTAGCGACGGCGTTAAGGGTTTCCACGGCCTGTTCGGCAGGGGATTTGTCGTTAAACAGCGTTTTCTTGTCCTCGGTAGCAGAGATAGCCCCTTCAAGGTCAAGCCGTACCAAGTGCGGTGCGCTGATATTGGCTAAAATTTTGGTGGCGTTAACTGTATTTTGGCCTTTGGCCTCAATGGCTTGGCTTTGTTCTGACAGGCTGGCCGAAGGTTTAAGTAGTTGCAACACGCCAATCACAAGCGATAAACCCACCAGCCCCAACAACACTAACGCCATCACCCGAGACGACGACGACAAGACAGGAGCAGGAGACGACATAACGCAAAGCCCTTTCGCAGGTGGGAGCAACCACAGGCCACTCACCTTATAGTATGGAGTACAGAGCTTAGTGTAGCAAATGTTTAACGAGTAGGCCAAGGGGTCTCCTCTGCTTAAGGTAGCCACAGCCCCGCCAGTAGGCAAAACGTCAGAGTGTTGGCACAACGGCTTGAGGTATGGTACGATATGCCCATAGTATTGTGGTTGTGTGCTATTTTTAAGCACGGTTGCAAACAACCACCGTTTTAGCTTTGTTTTGGGGTCATTGTTCACGTCATGGTCACTCCTTCTGCCACAACCTCTGCCCAAGCCTACCCCCACACTGCCCGCAGTTTGCGTGACAGTTTAGGCCTAAGCGAACAAGAACTTCAACATTATATGGATGCGTTAGCCCTACCCCTACGCACCGACCCCTTAACAGGTGCGCTGGTATTTAGCCATGATGAAGCCGACCTGATTGGGCAAACGCACCGCTTGCTTCAACGCCAAAACGCTGGCGAGCTTGGCACCGCTGACACGCCCGCCGAGGCCACAGGCCTTGACGGAGCTACCAAGTCTCCGCCGCTGGGAGCAACCCTGCCCCAACGTCTCGCCGTGCCAGAGCAGTTACAAGCTCCCACCGCCAGCAAAAACGGCACGCCACTGCCCGCCACAGAGCTTGCCCTGTTAGTTGAAACCGTCTCCGCCTCTCGGGGGGAGATTATCAACGCCGTCACACAGTTGATTGACGACCGCTTGGCTGGGCTGGACGAAGTCATTGTTGAACTCATCCGCTGCAAAACAGAGAATGAATCCCTCAGGCAAAAGCTTGGTACTGTGCTGAGAGATAAAGAGCAGTTGCAAGACGAGCTTAACCGTTTTAAACCCGTACAGTTTGGCTTTTACAAAAAATTGGGCAGTTAATCAGGTATGCCCAAGCCGTCTGTTGTGCCATATCGCCACTAAAGTGTGTGTGTAACTAAAGAGATTTTAACCCATGAGTGACACGACTCCCGCCACGTCTACCAGTACTGTTTTTGAAACCAACATTGGCGGCGAAGTACTGGTGATTGCCGAACTCACACCCGACAACCATATTGCCCCCGTCACCCTTGAGTTGTTGGGCATTGGCCGAGAGCTGGCTGACAAGTTAGGCAACCCCCTTACCTGTATGGTGATGGGGCAACACGTGAGCGACGCTGTACAAGCCGCCATTGCCCATGGTGCCGATACCGTTTACGTGGCCGATCACCCACAACTAGCCACTTACACCACACTGCCCTATAAGCGTGTGGCCTGCCAACAGATTGAGCAACTACCCATTCCTCCCCATATCATTTTGCAAGGGTCAACCACGCAAGGGCGAGATTTGGCTCCTCGTATTGCGGCCTACTTTAAAACAGGGCTTACTGCTGATGTGATTGAGATGGACATTGGCCCCTACGACCATACCAGCATGCTAGACCCTGCTAAAGTAGGTCTCTACAACGGCTGTTTGTACGCAGTGCGCCCCAGTTTTGGCGAAAGCCTGAAGGCTCGTATTTTAGGCCCGTGGAATAACCCGCAAATGGCCACGGCTCGGCCTGGGGTATTTGCACCGCTTAAAGCCGACCCCAACAGGCAGGCCAAAGTCATTACCATGGCCACCGATTTTACCCCAGAAGATTTGCGTATTAGGGTGCTTGAAGTAGTGACCGAAGTCACCC
>JBIKUS010000103.1:0-7314 GCA_044347425.1 Vampirovibrionales bacterium
CCATGCAAAGGGATATGGCCTTGCAAGTGCCTGCCTCACTCAGTTACGAGACGTTACGGCAAGCCCTACTACAGGCCGAAAACCAAGCCGAAAGCTTGGTACAAGCCCTCACCCTGTTTGACGTGTACGAAGGCGCACCACTCCCGCAAGGCTTCAGGAGCTTGGCGTTTAGGGTCACGTTGCAATCCCCCCACAGCACCCTGACCGATGAACAAGCGGATGCCACGATGGCCACATTACGCCAACGTGCCACGGCCTTGCCCCAAGTATCGTTACGCTAGCAGTACGTAAAGGGCATTAAGCCCCTAAAATAACGATGACCCTCACCCTGCCCTCTCCCAGAGGGAGAGGGTGTGAAGCGTTAAGTTAAGGCATAATTTGCGTTTGGTGTTCGGCCAGTTGCGTGTGTTTAATCTTATTCCACTTATACCAAGGTATCTCGTTGCTACCGTGCGGGTAAATCAACCGTTTCACCCGTTTGTAGGGCGTGCCTACCCACTTATCGTAAGCGTGGTTTAAGGGCGACTTTTGACAGAGTTGGACTTCTTCAGGCGTGAGTTGGTTGGGTTGGTAGTGCCGTTTGTGCTTGTACAGGTGGTACAAGTCCTCTTTGGCCAAGCGATAAAACAAGCCCGCCGTTACCTTGGCCAACCAGCCTGTTTTGGGAAAAGGCAGGCATATTTGGTAATCAATTAGGTAGGCTTTACCGTCATCACCCACCAGCAGGTTGCCCAACTTGTTAGAATCTACATAAAAAATACGCCGAGCATGAATCTCATCCAAAATACGGCGCATCTGCTCAAAATAGTCAGGGGCAAGTTCGGTGGCGGGGTCTTTCACCTCAAACAGGGTTTTGCCTTCAATAAAATCGTGGTAGTAGCCTCGCCAACCGTAGCGGGGACCAAGGGCGGGGACACCCTCAATATCGGCCACCATGCTATAAATCCAGTACTCTCGCCACGACATAAGGCAGGCCACAGGACGAAGGAGCCACCCACCAATAAACCTAAAATCAGACAGTTTGAGTACCTGCCGCACGGGCGTGGTGGGGCTGGCATACAACACGTTCACGGAGAAGAAGTCGTCTTTTAAGATACGGTCTACCGTGTAGGTGTGGCCGTTAAGTTGCATGGTATGGGGGTAATGCCGAGAAAAACCTGCCATGGGGTGTGTCACTCTTGTGGGGTTAAGGCGTACGTTGATGGCCAGTGTAGCATAACTGGTGCCTCACACCAAAACGTTTTTAATAGGACTTGTCTGGCAGCCCCCAAAAAACCAAACTATTAAGCGGGACAGGCAGGGTCTAAAAACACCTAAAAAAAGAAAAAAGAAAAAAATCGCCAAAAAACGGAACATTTCAAGAACTAAAAATTTGTAAAATAAAAGCCCTTAGCAGACAAATTTCAAACGAGAACGCTCCTCAAACCAAAACACCCTGCTTAACCAGTAAGCAAGGTGTCGGTAAAACTGAGCAAAGGGTGCTGTGTTTAGCGTTTACGCTTGCGCGAGGCTTGTGCCTTGCGTTTGCGACGCAAACTGGGGGGTTCGTAGCGTTCACGACGCTTAATTTCCGCCAGAATGCCCGCCTTTTGGATTTTCTTTTTAAAGCGTTTAAGTGCGCTTTCAATAGATTCTCCAGGCGTTACTTCGATTTCTGCCAAACAACTCACCTCCTTTAAGGGTGCTTAGGGTGGGATGCGGGCGAGCCTTAGGGCGAGCCAGCAAGGGACTACATACCTTTTAGGGTGACATAAAGGCGAGGACACTTCAAGGGTTAGCGCAACAGTAAACCCTAAAAGTCAAATACAGAGAGTCGCTGGGGTTATCTTTTTTACTTTTTTAGCTTATAGCTACACCGTTTTTTGGCGATTTGGGGCGTTGCCCCAAACCCCACAGGGAAGGACTCTGTCCTTCCCTCCCGTCCTCCCACCATGTTGGGCTTGTCCCAAGGCCGTTTTTCTTCAACGTTTTGTGCTTTTAGGGTTTCCTGTTAGCGCAAGCAATTCGCTGGTATCAACGGCTTGATGCGCTAAACTATTGAGCAGTATGCCACCCCTCCCCCTTGTAACAGGAGCTTCTCCCCCTATGACACCTATTGAACGCGTGATTGGTATTGATATTGGCGGTACCAAGTTAAGCGTAGCTGGCTTTGATGCCCAAAAGCTACAAGCCACCGATAAAGCCTACGTGCAAGAAGCCCTGCAACGCCTCGCCATAGCCGAAACCCCCAAAACCGAAGGCTCCTTTATTAACCGCATTGCCGAATTGATTGACCACGCCCGAGGCGATGTGCCAGCCAACCAGTGCTTGGTCGGCATCTCTACCGCAGGTATTGCCAACCCAAAAACAGGCGAAATCCTTGGTTCCACAGGCAATTTACCCGCCGTGGGCTATCATCCCTTCCCACTAGGTGCCAGCGTGGCCAGCAAGCTAGGCGTACCCCTTGTGCATGTTGAAAACGACGCTAACGCCGCCGCTTATGGCGAGTGTCGCCTAGGGGCAGCCCTTGGCCACCAAAACGTAGTGATGATTACCCTCGGTACGGGCGTGGGCGGTGGCATCGTCGTTAACGGCCAGCTGCTACGGGGTAGCCATTTTTCGGCAGGCGAAGTGGGGCATATCCGCATCTCACTCACCAACGACCGCCAATGTACCTGCGACCGTATTGGCTGCTGGGAGATTTACGCCAGCGGTACAGGCCTAGCCATGACCGCCAAGCGTGATGTCTCTGAACTGCCCAACTCGCCCGAGGCGTTGGACTTGTTGCAGGGCAAACCCATTGAAGAGCTGACCACACACGCCTTAGTGGCCGCTTACCAACGGGGCAACCGCTTGGCCGAAAGCCTCATGGATAAATGGCACTTCCATATCGCCACAGGCTTGGGCAGTGTGATGAATATACTCGACCCCGACATTGCCGTGATTGGCGGGGGCATGGCACAATTTGTTGAGCTGGATCGCTTAAAGCATTACCTAGACGTGCGAGCGATGGAAGTGATGCAAAGCACCCCTATTGTTAAAGCTCAGCTGGGCAATAAGGCTGGCATGATTGGTGCCGCCTACCTCGCCTTAGAACAAGCCCCCAAGCAGGCCTTGTTGGTGGTGTAGCACCTAAGGTTGGCTGATGCGAGGGGTGGTCTCCCCTCGCGCTCCCCCACAGAGGGGGCTTTCGCCCCCTACTGCTTACCCCCAATAGCGAAGCTCGCTCCACACGCTCGGCACTCAGACTCGCCTGCGGCGAGCTTCGTACTTGCCGAGCTGGTTTGTTTGGGGGTGATGGTTTGTTTTCTTTTACAAAAACTCTTTCAGGGCGTGGAATTTTTGTAACCCGATAACGTAACCCAAGAATACGCCAAACTGACGGAGACTGTGTGGCGGGATTCACAAGGGGTGCAACCCCTTGTGTGGTGGGGTTGTTAGGGGGCTTCCACAAGCCCCCTAACTCGGCTGTCGGGCCGAGACCCGACAACCAGCCATCTAGTACTGATACCACAGCCAAGCAACACCAGCACAGACCAAAGTGGCGGAGCAAAGGCTACCCAAGCCCAAGCTTTTGATCTGTTTTGGCTGATGCGAGGGGTGGTCACCCCTCACGCTCCCCCACAGAGGGGCTTTATCTTCTACTACTTAACCCCAAGGTGTAGGCCATCTTGCTTTATAACACTACGACGTTGTACGAAGTTACGAAACTTTGCCACGTTACTCACTAGGCTACTACACTGGAGTGAATTGTTACCCTACCACTAAAGTATTGAAGCCATGACGCAAGCACCTCACACGCTCACCTCGCAGGCGCACCCTACCGCTGCCCCTCACCTTAATAGCCCTACACTCACCCTTGATGTGGCTTGGCTCACCTCACCCGAAGAGGCTCTCACTTGGTTAAGTACGCTACTGGCCAGCATGGCCACGGCTCCTTCGGCTACGGCGTTGCCCCCCCTTACCCTGTTACTTGGCCAACAGGCTTGGCAGGCACCACAGTTACAAGCTGCCCTCGCCTTGGCTCAAGCCCATGCCACCACCGTGGCCGAAGTGGTTGCCGTTCACCCAGCCACTCGGCACGCTGCCAAACAGATGGGCTTGGCCATGCCCTCTGCCCATACCCTAGCCGAACTCAGCCCCCAAGCCTATGCCAACGCCAACCACCTACAACGGCTAGACGCTAAAACCATCAAACCCACCCTGCCTACCCACTACGTTCGCCAATCGCTACGTTCAGGGCAAAGCTTAACCAGCCCTGGCCATTTGGTGTTGGTGGGCGATGTCAACCCTGGTGCTGAACTATGTGCCGTGGGCGATATCTTGGTGTTTGGTGATTTGAAAGGCGTGGCCGTAGCAGGCAGCCAAGGCGACGCTTCGGCGTGTATTGCCGCCCTACGGTTGGATGCCTTACAACTACGGGTGGCCAACGCACTTGCCCGCAGGCCAGACGCGGCCACCTCTCACTTTGACGTTGAGCGTAGCTCTCGCCAGCAAACCGCTGCCTGCCAACCCGAAGTAGCCCTATGCGTTGACGGCGAAATACGCATTTACCCTTGGGGGCAAGCCTAAGTTTAAGTGATTGCGTCTCATCAAGTTTAACCCTATCAAACTAAGGTATAATGACAAAATAACGAGCGCATCCTCTGCCGAGCCTATGTTACTTTAGCTTAAAAACCACTACACTAGCCTTAACGTTCACGTCCTTATTGATAGGAGATGCTTGCCATGATGGCCGCCCAAGAAGTCAACCCAGCACTCACCAAGCTTAACAGCCAAGCTCCCACCGCCGAAGCCAGAAAAGGGATGAAAGTTGTGGCGCAACACCCCGAACCCATGTTGCTTGAAAACAAAAGCCGCTTTGTCCTCTTCCCCATTAAGCATGACGCTATTTGGCAAATGTACAAAAAGGCCGAAGCCTCGTTTTGGACGGCTGAAGAAGTGGATTTGGGTGGCGACCTTGACCACTGGCGTAACCTGACCGACGATGAACGCTACTTTATCTCGCACATATTGGCCTTTTTTGCCGCCAGCGATGGTATCGTCAACGAAAACCTGGCCAGCCGCTTTGCTACCGAGGTACAGTACCCCGAAGCTCGCTGTTTCTACGGCTTTCAAATCGCCATTGAGAACATCCACAGCGAGATGTACAGCCTGCTGATTGACACCTACATTCAAGACAGCATGGAGAAAGCTCGCCTACTCAACGCTATTGATACCGTGCCTTGCGTACGCAAAAAGGCCGATTGGGCCCTGCGCTGGATTAACAACAGCGACTCCTTTGCCGAGCGGTTAGTGGCCTTTGCCTGTGTTGAGGGTATCTTCTTCTCATCAAGCTTCTGCTCCATTTATTGGCTTAAGAAGCGTGGGTTGATGCCTGGGTTAACCTTCTCTAACGAACTCATTGCCCGAGACGAAGGCCAACATACTGATTTTGCCTGCCTGCTCTACTCCATGTTGCAAAACAAACTCCCCGCCGACCGTGTTCGCGAGATTGTGACAGAGGCCGTGGCCATTGAGCATGAGTTTGTCACCGATGCCATCCCTGTGGAACTCATCGGCATGAACTCTAGGCTGATGTGCCAATACGTTGAATTTGTGGCCGACCGCTTACTGAGCGAGTTGGGGCAGCCCAAGGTGTTTGGCTCACGTAACCCCTTCCCCTTTATGGATCAAATCTCGTTACAGAATAAAACCAACTTTTTTGAAGCGAGAGTGGGAGCCTACCAAAAGGCGGGCGTGATGAACAAAAACGCCGACGAGCGTGCCTTCTCGTTAGACGAAGACTTCTAACCCTTGGCTTACATGTAGGTTGTGGTCATAAGGTATTAACATATGCAACTCCACTTGGGGACGGCAGTATCGTCTCATGCCTATTCATCTAAAACGCCTGCCAAGCTCACTCCACCCACGCCTTTGGCTTCGGATGTTCCACAACCTCGTATAACATAGCCGACAAGTTTTGGGATGCTTGAAGTTGTGTTTAGCAATTTGCACGGGCTTAATGCAGAACGCTTAATGCAACTGGTCACTGCCGCTCGTGTCTTGCAACCTTACTTGCACCGAGATGCCTTAGTGGCTATCCAAACCACAGCTCAGGTTAGGCTACAGGGTGGGCTGCTAAGGCGGCAAGCACAGCCCCAAGCAGTCACCCTCACCCTACCCACAGACGCTACCCCTAAGCAAGAGGCAGCACTGGTGGCTACGTTACAACAAGAGCTTAGCCAAGGCCTTGTCGAGCCAACGACGGTAACCGTAACACAAGTACCTAGTGAGGGTTTAAGCTAGCCTTCGCCTAAGCTATACTGGCAGTAGTCTTACGTAGCCACAGAGCCTACCCACCCCATGCCACTCACCTACCTTGAAGCCTGTATGAAAGACGGCCAACTGATGCGCTGGCCAGCCAAGGCCATGCCCATTGCCGTCTACATTAAGCCCTTTCAGTGGTACGAAGCCGACAAACGCCAACAAGCCTTTGTGTACGACGGTATGGTGCGTGATGCCTTTATGACGTGGGCGCAAGTGAGCGAGGGAGCCGTGCGCTTCGCCTTTGTTCCCACGCTTAACCAGTCGCAAATGGATGTGAGCTGGCGACCCGTTGACCGTAAAAGCCTTGGCCATTGCGAATACAGCTGGGACAAGCAGGGCATTATCTACTCGGCCAACATTAGCATTGGCATCAGCAACGGTATGATTCACCACAAATACAACGACCCAAAAGAAGTACAGCACACCATCCTTCACGAAGTTGGCCACGCCCTTGGGTTGGTAGGCCATAGCCCGTTTGAAAATGATATGATGTACGTGCCTCACCAATACGGCATTACCCAGTTGTCGCAACGAGACGTGGCCACCTTGCGCTGGTTGTACCGCTTGCCTGTGGGCTTTAAACCCGCCGAAGCCTTAGCCCACTATGGCCTAACCCACTTGGCCACGATGGATGACTTACTACTGGCCATTGAAGGCGGCACTGAGGGTGCAACGCAAGCCTCTGCGGCACCGTTTAACCAAGCCCTTACGGCCGTAGCGGCCAACACCCCCACCGAGGCCACGCCTCAGGCGCAAGAAGAAGCCCTGAACCAACAAGCCGACTGGTTGGCGCAACGGGGGCAGTTTTTAATGGCCACGTCGCTAATTACCACAACGAGTATTGATGAATTGTTATAGGTGAGTGGTAAACTTACCGCCTCAACCTAGTTACCCTGCCCTTTCTTGTTTGGCGGAGAGGAGTGTGTTGGCGAGTTGCCAGTGTTCGGGGCTGAGGCGGGCTTGAAGTTCGGTGGGGTCAAGGTGTTGGAGTAAATGGAGTAGTTTCGCTTGAACGTGAGCCAGTAC
>JBIKUS010000104.1:0-7279 GCA_044347425.1 Vampirovibrionales bacterium
CATCGCTAAGGCAAGGCAGGTGCTGTAATTGATAGGTAGCTAGCATGGCCTCGCCTTCGGCAGGGCTACCCATGTGAATGACAACAGGTAACAACCCCGCACGCTCAAGCGCAGGCAAGGCCTCGGCCAAGTTAGCAAGAGTTTCTCGGCAAAAGGTGCAACCCGCATGGCGCACCAACACCAGCAACAAGGCAGACTGTTGACTGAGCTGAGCTAAACTGTGCGTACCCTGTGGTGAATTAGGGGTGGTGCTGGCCAGCCACGAGGCAAAGTCAGGCAAAGCCCCTCGCGCCTGTTGTGTTTCGTGGTGCCAATGGTGATAGGTGTCTCGTAGAATAAGGAAGAAGGGTAGCCACCAAATCACATCGTTAAACACAATATGCCAACCAAAGGCAAGGGTAAAACTCCCTTTAAGTATGGCGTAAATAAAGCCAATGGGGCCAAACACCTTGCCCAGCAACCCCACCAGCACAATGGGCCAGTGTCGCCAAGGGTTGAAGGCAGCAGCGGCATAACCCACGCCATACACACCTACAATCATGCCAATACACTGCCACAATTCGGGGTAGAGGGGGGAGGCCATACCCGCCGCCTTAAAACTCCACAGCGGGAAAAGTACGGCTTGCGCCCCCCACAGGATGTTATACAAGGCAGCTATCAGCAGTACCTTACGTTGCCACGCTGGCGGTTGCGGGCTGGGCTGAGACGAGTGGTTTTGCATGAGTGATACAACCTTTGTTTGCAAAAAATAAGTAGCTACTGGCAGTTAGCCCCCACACCTAACAGAGGCGAGCCTCCCTTAGGCACGACGGCAGGCTGATAAGGGTACAACGCCAAGGCCAAGCCAAACCAGTACCAGTTGTTAGCGTAATAATCTGTATCAGGCAGCCACAACAAATACGGAGACAAATGCCCCGCCACCCACTGTTGCCCCAACTGCTGGCCAAAGGCGGGTTGTTTGGCCAACGCCAAGGGGTAGAGCGTCCCCACCAAAGCCTCACTATCCAGCAAGGCACGTTCGCCCCCTGTGTAGCTTAATGGGCCAGGCAGGCGTTTTTTAGCTGCTACGTGCTGTTCAAGCGTTTTAAGCCCAGGGGTCAGCAACGGCCACGCCTGCTGCTGATGGTACACCAACGCATCCACGCTGAGCCGCCAATACACCCTAATAGCATCATAGCCAAAATCGTTACGCTTATTGGCGGGGTCGGCTTGGCTCACCCACCTAAACTCTCCCGTAGAGCGTCTGAAATCGACCCAATCGGGGTAGAGACCTGTGGGGCTTTGCTTAAGTAAACCCCGTAGCAAGGTATAGCTGGTGTTGGCCAGCCCCAACCAGTCATGGGTGGGGTCAGGGTCAAGCTTGGCAAACTCTCTGTACGCATACGGCGCAAAGTACGAAGGGTTGAGCGTCACCCAGTCAGGCATGGCACCGTTATTAGCAGCTTGGTGCGCCGTGTACCAATCGCCTGCCAGCAGCACAGGCCCCACCTGCGACGACACCACTTGCGTCTGCCAAATACCCTGTGCCATCGCCTTGGCTTGGTTTAAATAAGCCACATCACCCCAACGCTGGTAGGCTAACAATAAGGCCAAAGCGGCATCAATATCGGCATCACTCGCCGAAGTAGCATCCAGCATCCCCCACGCCCACGGAGCGAGGTTAGGGTTTTTAGGGGGAGACTGCTCACCCGCCTGCCCCCATTGCCACGCCAGCAAAGCATCGTTGCGTTGGCGAAGGTTGTCTTGCGTCCATCGCCAAACGGTGTCAAATGTGGCTTTGTCGTTAACCCACACAGCACGGAGCATGGCATAGGCTTGGCCTTCGCTAGTGGTAACGGCTTTGGCTTTGTGGTCAATCACTCGGCCATCGCCTTGTATAAACTTGTATTTGTAGGCGTACCATGTTTTGCACAAGGCTTGGTTAAGCGGCATGGGCAGGGCAGATAACCCTAACGATTGAGATAACGGTGACACAGCGGCTTTACCAAACGGTAGGGGGAGACAGGCCAAACAGCAGCCTAGTACCATCACCAGCAAGGGGACAAACACGGCAAGTGCGTTAAGCCCACCCCAACGGGTCAATCGGCGGTTTGTGCAGGGCGAAGTGTAAGACACAGGCGAGTCTCCCATCAGTAAGGAGGAACAACACTTTAGTGTAGAGCTTTAAAGCGAGTTTGCAAAGCCCCAATAAAAAACCAAGCCAACTTAAGGCAGGGTGGGGTCTAAAAACACCTAAAAAAAGAAAAAATCGCCAAAAAACAGTATATCATACCCAATCTAGTTTAAAATAGCGTATGGCTGGGACGTTAGCTTTTTGTGGCTTTTGCTTAGTGGTGCTTCCGCTATTTGGCGATTTGGGGCTCTGCCCCAAACCCCGCAGGAGGGACACGTCCCTCCTGGCCTCCCACCGTGTTGGGCTTGTCGCAAGGCAGGTTTAAATACATGGTATTTTAAAAGATTAAGGGCATTAAGTGTGATGTTGATACGTCAACCCATAGCGTAAAGGGAGCAGCGTACCCTGAGTAGAGCGTAGCCAAGCGCACGCTTCGCCTTTAGGCAAGGTGTCGGAGCGAGCCTCTACCTGCCCTACCCTTTGCCACCTCAAACCCGTAGGGAGCTGTTCTGCTGTGGCAGGGGTGCAGGTGGCCAGTAGGCCAAAGTCTTCGCCACCGTAGAGTTGGGTGTGCCTCGCTTTAAGCAAGCCTTGGGCTTCGGCCTCAACCAATAGGGGGTGCAGAGGCAAGGCGACCTCATCCAACACCACGCTTACTTGGCTGAGTTGGCTAATTTTTAGGGCGGCATCGGCAAGGCCGTCGCTGGTATCCATCAAAGCGTAGCGTTGGCCTAAGCTGGCCAGCCCCACCCCTGCGCTGTAGCCTGGCTTCGGGTGGGTATGCGCCGCAAGGGCATCGCTCCACTGGCTTGGGTGAGCGCAACTGGCCAAGCCCTCTTGTAACAGCACACACCCCAACCCCGCAAGCCCATGGTCGTGGCCTTGCCACAACAGCACCACGTCTCCCGCTTGGGCGTGGGTGCGAAGCCCCGCACTGTGGCCTTGCGCTACTTGCCCCAACACCGTTACCGCCAATTGCCAACAAGGCCCCGCTACCCAGTCGCCTCCCAATAGCTGAGCCATGGGGCTGGCTTGCGCCAAAGCAGTTTGTAGCCCTTGGTACAAGGGTAGGAGTATCGTGTCCTCGTCTCCAGCCTGTAACTCAGGCACGGTAAGCCCCACCAGTAGCCCTGTGGCGGTAGCCCCCATAGCGGCAATATCACTTAACGCTGCCGAGGCACACTTAAAACCCACCTGCTCGGGCTGCATCCACCCAAACTCAAAATGCCGATGCTCCACAAAGCAATCCACACTCACCACTTGGCCAGTTGTAGGCGTGTAATGGCAATCGTCACGCAAGTCGTCGCCATTGGGCAACTGGTGCCGTAGCTTGGCCAAGTAGGCCAGCTCTGGCAGAGCTACATCGCCCATACTTCATCTTCAGAGGCGAGGTGTTGCAAGCGGTTAAGGTCGGTAATAATCAGCTTACCCCCCCGCAAATACGTGAGGCATTGAAAGTGCTTCTTAAGGCGGCTCACAATACGGACGCTCTCCTCATAGGCGATACCCGTCATACTGGCAAGGTAGTGGTGGGGCAGGGCGATGTTGAGTACGTAGCCATCAGCGGTTTTTTGGTAGCCGTCTCGCCTAAAGTGATAGAGAATGATTTTGGCCACACGAGCATCGGTTTTTTTAACCACTTGGTTGTGCGTTTCGTAGTTAAACCACAGCATCTCGCCAAGGGCTACAATCATATCTACCGAGAGTTGCGGGTGTTCGCGCACCGTATCCATAAACAAGTCTTTGGTAATGGTCAGCAAGTTGGTATCCGTAAAGGCAATGGCCGAAAACGGGAAGGGTTGGTTGGTAATGGCACTGGTGACACCAAAAAACTCGCCTGGGGCTACCAGCCTCACAATGGTGCTTTCGCCGTCGCTACTGTATTTAACCAGCTTTACGCAACCTTCACTCACAAAATACAGGCGGTTGCCCAAATCATGCGGGTCATCGCTCTCGTGAAAGATAGCGGTTTCTTTGTCGTAGTGGCTAATATAAAAGCGTTCTGCCATGCTCTCAATATCAGCATTGGTTAACGCATGAAAGAGCTTAATGTGTCGAAATAACTCAAAAACCTTGGTTTTATCACTTTCTTGGGCTAAAATGATGTGGCGCGTGTGTCCAGCGACCATAGTGGTTATCGTGTCCTTCCATCAAAACTAAGTGTACGCTTAGTATAGGTTAATTTACCATGTTGGCCAAGCCATTTAACAGATTACTTACACCCACTCACTGCACGAGCCTTACCAAGCCTTCGGGGCAGTTTAAGCCTTTGATACTGGTGTATGACGATCGATGCTCCTTGTGCCAACGGGGTAGAGCGTTACTGTCTGCCCTAGACGTTTACGGTCAATTGGCATGGGTCAGCCTGCACGATGAGGCCACCCTACAAACCCTCCCTGGGGCGGCCAACTTACCCTCGCCCCAACACCGAGACGAAGCCATTCACGCCGTTAGCCACGGTGGGCAATGGTATGTGGGTGCTAATGCCGTTGCTCAGGCGTTATGCCTTTGCCCTTGGCCCATGACGTGGGTGGGCAGGCTACTGTTGTGGCCGCCAGCTCAACCCTTGGCACACAGGGCGTATGGATGGATAGCTGAACGTCGGCATTGTTTGTTGCCCCCATTACCTAAGGCCTAGCTGGCTAGTTGTGTAACTTGCATAGGGAGTTCGGCCTCTCGTAGTTGATCGTTAATTACCAGCATCAAGGCCAAATCAACATTAAGCTGAAGCAGGGTGGCCATTTTATAAGCCAGTTTAAGCGAGGGAAGCTTTTTACCCCGCTCATAAGCACTGAGCATTTGCTTGCTAATACCTAATTGCTTGGCAACATCAGTTTGTGTCAGGTCTTCGCATTTACGAAACGACCAAATCGCTCGGCCGAAGGTCATTTGCGTTTGCCCAAGAACGCTGTCTTTATAAGCTATAGTGTCATCATCATTATCTGGTAGATTAGACATCGTGCATTTCCTGCCATATTTCATATTTATAGTATTCACCTGAATGATAAAAAGTCAACCTTTTAAGTTTACTCTCTTGCTTTGGGGAGATACCCCTTAGGTTTAACTGTAGCCAACCATAACCCCCTGAGGCGTTGCTTAAACCAGCCCCATACCCCCACCTTACCTGCCGAAGGGTAAGCCATGGTATTCACCCTGGGTGATCTGGCTTGGCGTGGCTTGGGGTCAACCACCAAAGGCGAGCCTAGCTCCTCGTCACCTTGCAAGGCAGAAGGTTGGCACTGGTGCATGGCTCCGCTGTAGGCAGCTTGCAAAAACTCGGCTACGTCGGGGGCTAACGTGTGGGTGTTGGCTTGGTGAGCCTCGCTAAAGGCAGTGAGGGCCTGTTGTAAAGCCTGGTGCGTCTCAACTAGCGAAGCGTCTCGCCCTACTGCATGTGCCAAGTGACCAAGGGTGCGACACAACCGCCATTGTAAGGCAGGAGGCAAGGCACCCCAGCCATCGGGGGTGTGCGCTAAAGCGTTGAGTACCACGTTAGCCCAATGCTGTGCCTGTTGGGGCGAGCTTTGGGGCTGTTGCACCCTGTAGGCCACACTCGCCAACAGCCCCTGCCAGCCCACCTCGGTAGCGGCGGTTAACGGCAGTTGATGAAGCTTAAGCAACACACTACAACTACTCGCCGTGCGATACGGCCAACAGCGCACCGCCAAGGCCGCCACCCCCAACTGGTGATGCGTTTGGCAAGGGGCTGTCCACACCTGCTCCGCTTGGGGAGAGGAGGGGTCAAATGCTAACCACTCGGCCAAGTGGTTCAACAGTTCGCCTTGGGCGGCTTCGTTATGCCAATGTACTTGGGCTAAGGGATTGTTAAGGGTGTGGCACCACTGGGCAGCAGCGTCGTAGGTGGCGCATTGCGCCAAGCCCTGAAGCCACCAACGTAACACGCTGGCCGTAGCCTCGGCTGGCCAACCCACATGCGCCAACCACTGGTGAGCTAAAGGAGCAGCCTCACCCTGCTGACTCAATTCGGCTTGCAACACCTCGGCCAACCAAGGCCAAGTCGCTTCCTCCAACAGGTGCGAGCCAAAACGACGAAGCACGGCGAGGGTTTGCGCCCGTGTCGCCTCAGCAATGAGTAGGCTACGCCACGCATCAGCAGAGCCAAACGCCTCGGCGGTAAAGTGAGGAGTAGGCAAGGCTTGCCACCAGCGTAAAGCGAGCAACTGCAACCAAACAGGCCAACCCAACGGCGCTTCTTCTGCCCACCATTGGGTGAGGGTTTGTGCTTGGTAACCCCAAGGTAACCGTTGCCAACAGGCCAGCACAGCTTGTACTTGGGGCGGACAAGGTTGGTCGGCTTGGCAACTGGCCACGGCTTGGTGCAGTTGTTCTACCAGCCAGCCTAAGGCCTCAGGCCGTTGCGCCAGCTGGGTACGGCCTAATAACACGTGTTGCCACACCCAAGGGGTCAGTTCGGGCGCTTCGGCCGAAGCCTGCCACTGGGCGAGGGCTTCACTCCATGGGTGCAGGGTAGCTATGTCAGCAGTTTGGGGCGAGGCGGGTTGCAACAAGGCCTCCAGAGCCGCGGCACCGTGGCAGGCATAACGGGGTTCAGCGGGGCGAGCTTCCTCGCCCGAAGCACGAGCAAACAAAGGCAAGGCAGGCGTGGCAGGGCGGAGCCATCCCCAAGCGAATAAGGCTCTCGACACATCAAACAGTACCTCAGCGGGGGTATTGGTGCTGGCCTCAAGTTGGGGCAACAGCACAGGCAGAGACAACCCGCCTTGGGTGTGGCTAAAGTGGCTGGCCAGTTGCCACAGTTGCCCTAGCGTGGCTTGGGGCGACACCTGCCTTAGGGCTTGCAAGGGCGCAAGGGCTTGGCCAAGGCTTAGCTGTGCCAACACCTGCCACTGGGGCGACGTTTGGGCTTGCAAGGCCTGCACACAAGCCGTATGTAACGTGGGTTGTGTCACCACAAAGGCCAGCCACGCCAAGGCCACGGGCCAACCTTGGCAACTGTGCGCCAAAGCCTCCCAAGCGGAAGGGCTGGCCTGTTGCCACACCACCAACGGCGCATCAGCGGGGCAGGTGGCCAAAGCTTGGTTAAGGGTTTGTTGGCACACGGCGGGCGCAAGGTGAGACATCACCACCACAGGACGCAAGGCCTCTTGCACGGCGGGGGTGAGCAAACCGCTGAGGTCTTGGGGT
>JBIKUS010000105.1:0-7204 GCA_044347425.1 Vampirovibrionales bacterium
GCCAGTTGGGCAAAGGTGACAACAGGGCGAAGGTTGGCGTATAGGCCAAGGGCTTTGCGTATGGCCAACAGTCCCATTTCGGGGCGTTGCGGGCGAGGGAGCGCATCGTAGGCGGGGCCACCCACGGCACCAAGAAGGACGGCATCGGCTTGTTGGGCTAGGGCGAGGCTTTCGGGGGGAAGAGGGTCGCCTGTGGCATCCACAGCGGCTCCACCAATCAGGCCATGGGTCAGGGTAAGGGTGATGTTGAGGCGTTGCGCCATGGCTTGCAGCAGGGCAATGCCTTGGGCAAGCACTTCGGGGCCAATACCGTCGCCTGGGAGGCAACACACGGCAAGGTGAGACAGGCGTGGGGTGGGTGAGAGCATGGGGCAAACCTCAAGGTAAAGCTAATAAGCCCTAGTTTAAGCCAAACACGGTGGCTAGCAACTGCCGAGCAATAACGGGCTTAGGAGCTTTGGGCAAGGCCACCTGTTGCCCCCCCGCCCCCAGCAGGAGCATCTCATTATCGGGCGTGGCAAAGCCAATATCGGCACGGCCCACATCGTTCAGGGCAATCCAATCCAACCCTTTACGGGTGAGTTTACCCTGGGCGTGGGCAATACCCTCTTGCTGGGCCTCATTGGTCAGAGTTTCGGCGGCGAAGCCTAGGAGGACTTGCCCTTGAGGCTTATGATGAGACAAAGTGGCCAAAATATCGGGGGCTTTTTTAAGCGATAGGGTAAAGCGTTCGTCGGCTTGGCGAGGCTTTTTGAGCTTGGTGGTTGCCACTTCATCCGCCATAAAGTCAGACACGGCGGCCGCCATGAGGATGGCGTGCTGGTGGGGTTGTTCGGCCAACATGGCTGTAAGCATGGCCTGCACGGTGGGCGCGCTGATGACTGTATACGGCCTGTTAGGTAGTACGGGTTGTGCGCTCACCAGCGTGACGGTTGCGCCAAGAGCGTGGGCTTCGTCGGCAAGGGCAACGCCCATTAGCCCCGAGCTGTGGTTGGTGAGGTAGCGAACTGGGTCGAGGGGTTCACGTGTACCCCCTGCCGAAACGAGGATGTGTTGGCCTGCCAAGGCTGTGCGGTGCGGGTGCGTGGCCTTATAAAGTGCCAACACAATGGCCTCGGTGGTGGGCCAATGACCTTCGCCCACTTCGCCACAGGCCAATAGGCCACTGGCAGGGGGTACAACGGTTAAGTTGGGCAACAAGGCTTTAAGGTGAGCGATGTTGTGTTGCACCACTGGGTTTTGCCACATGCGGGGGTTCATGGTAGGCACAAGGACGAGGGGCTTGTGGGTAAAAGTAAGAGCGGTGGTGCTGAGCAAATCAGTAGCTAAGCCTGCTGCCAAGGTGGCCAGCGTGTTGGCCGTAGCGGGAGCAATTACAAGCCCGTCGTGCTGCTGGGCAAGGGTAATATGCCACGGCACGCCAAGGGTGTCGACTTCCATGTTGTCTTGCAGGGCGGGGGTTTGCGCCAAGGCCGCAAGGGTCAGCGGGGTAATAAAGTGGTGGGCGTTCTCGCTAAGCACGGGGGTGACTTGCGCCACGCCCTGCTTTTGCAAGGTGCGGATGAGGTCGGCGGCTTTGTAGGCGGCGATGCCCCCCGCAATGCCGAGTACCCACCGCTGCCCACTGAGCAAGGGTAGCCCCGTCAGCGGTGTGGGGTTGGCAAGTGGCGGCGAGAGAGGGTGCATGGGGTAGGTGTCTCAAGAGCTAAGCGATAGCGACACCCTACTCTACACAAAACACAGGGTGTTTATAAGATGAGACTTAAGCTCCAAGCAAATGAGCTTCGGCTTTGAGGCCGACGTGGTTAAAGCCCTGTAGCGTGCCTAGCACACCACCCGCTACGCTGGGTTGATACACCAACCATGGCACATACTCTCGGGTATGGTCGCTACCTGGGGCGGTCGGGTCGCAGCCGTGGTCGCCCGTTATCATCACCACATCGTGCGGGGTGAGGTGAGGGAGGAGTTCGGCCAGCCCAGCGTCCACTTGCTCAAGGGCGTGGGCGTAACCCGCCACGTCTCGGCGATGGCCGTAATTCATATCCGTTTCAACCAAGTTGATAAACACTAGCTGTCCCTTAGCCGTGGGGGCTACAGGGTGCGAGGGGTCAGGCAAGGCGTGGGCAGCCCAGTCAAACTCGCCTTGCGCCACTTGTTTAAGCAAGGCTAACCCATGAGCATTACTGTTGGTATGCACGCTATGGCTTAGCCCTTGGGCGCAAAAGATATCGGCGATTTTGCCCATGCCAAGGGTGTGGCAGCCCCCTTGCACCAAACGGGTCAGCGTGGTGTCGGGCGGGGGAGGCACGGCATAATCATGGCGTTGTGCGCCAAGGCGTTGGTAAGCCCCTGCCTTCCCTGTAAAGGGGCGGGCAATCACGCGCGACACTTCATGCTCGCCACACAGCAGTTTTCTCGCTACGTGGCACCAGTGGTACAACGTCTCTAGGGGGACGACTTCAACATGGGCGGCTAGTTGCCACACACTGTCTGCACTGGTGTAGAGGATGGGTAGCCCCGTAAGCTCATGTTGTTCGCCATATTCGGTGAGGATGGTGGTGCCACTGGCAGGTTTGTTGGCCAGCACGCCCGACAGGCCTGTCTGTTGGCAAAACGCCTCTATCAAATGAGCGGGGAAACCCTCAGGGTAGGTAGGGAACGGCTCCGAAAGCAGCACATCCATCATCTCCCAGTGGCCTGTGGTGGTGTCTTTCCCCACCGAGCGTTCTGCTAGGCGAGCCACTTGCGCCATAGGCGGTTGGCTTGCCGACACATGCCGTAAGGGGAGCAAATGCCCCAAGCCCATGGCCTCTAGCGTAGGTAGTTTTAGGCTGGCCACATTAGCGTCAATGTTGCCCAAGGTGTTGGCACCTTGAGCATCGTCGTAGCTGGCGTAGTCGGGCATAGCACCTATGCCAAGGGCATCAATCACAATGACAAAGGCACGAGGCATAGGAGCAGTATCAGGCATGGGGCAACTTTCGTAGAGAGGGGAGTTAGGCGGGTTTACCGTCAGGAAAGGCCTTGGCTAAGACTTCATCAAACTCGCCTGAGGCGATCATCTCGTTAATAATGTCGAGGTCGCCGTAAAACTCGCCGTTGATGAAGATTTTAGGCAGGGTTTGCCAGTCGTACAACTCGTTAAGCAGCGCACGCTTTTCGGGTTGCTCTAGGGCATCTACCAGCTCAAAAGGGTAGCCCAATTGGTTGAAAAACTGCACGGTTCCCATAGTAAAACCACAGCGGGGGCTGGTTTTGGTGCCTTTGGCGTAAATAAGAATTTTGTTTTGCGTGATTTCGGATTTAATTTCGGCTTCGAGGGCTTCACGGGTGGGGGTAGCGGTAGACGACATGGCGGGGCTTCCTTTGGCAACAGGCACTAACAACTAAAGTACTATAACAGTATACCAAGCAGACAGAGTCAACTCAATAACCTTAACGTATACGTAAACCTTAGCTGGCAACGGGTACTTGGGTTTTGATTTCAACGGCGTGTAGGCGGCCATCGACAATGGCGGGGCTAAGGGCAGCATTTACCGCACGGTGCCGAGCCATGGCGTTAAGCGAAGCGAAAGACTCATCGCTGACGAACACAATATAATGGTCTTGCACGCCTGTCTTATCAAACACTTCAACGTGAGCGTTGGGAAAGTGGGCTTTGAGCAAGGCTTCAACAGCTTCGGGAGGCATCATGGCGGGGTTTCTCTCTGTTAGGTGAGGGAGTTAAGTACTTCTCTACTCTAACAGGTGAAACCCCGTATGCAAGGAGGCGATGTACTAGCCCCCAACGGCGGCAAAATAGGTGGCGCACGCTTGGTCAAGGTAAGGCTGGCTCAGCATGGGCATCTCGCCTTTGTAACGGCACAGGCTCACCACTTGGTCTAACAAGTCCCTTGCTTGGCAGGCCCTAAACGGGCGATGCTTGGCTTGGTAATGGTGTTCAATCAGGTAGGTAAACAGGTCGTCATCAGGTTGTATGCCGTTTTTGCGAGCCATGATGTTGAGCAACCGCCTGAAGGTCTCCTCCGTAGGGTCGGGGACTTCCAGCTTATAGGGTATGCGTCGTAAAAAAGCCTCGTCTACCAAGTCCTTCGGGTTAAGGTTGGTGGAGAAGATGATGAACTCGTCAAACGGCACTTGTATTTTTTTGCCGTTGGCCAAGGTGAGGTAGTCCACCCGTTTTTCCAGCGGTACAATCCAGCGGTTGAGCAATTCGTCGGGGTTGACCCGTTGGCGGCCAAAGTCGTCAATCATAAAAATGCCGCCGTTAGCCTTCAGCTGTAACGAGGCCTCACTTACTTTTTGCGTGGGATTATACGCCAGCTCTAGCCCGTCCATGGTCAATTCGCCACCCACCACAATCACGGGGCGTTCAATGGCTACCCAGCGTTTGTCGTAGCGGGAGGGCAGGCGTAGGGTGTGATATTCGGGGCGAGTGCCGTAGCGGATGTGGGTTTCGCTGTCGTACAGTAGGATAATCTCGCCATCTACCCACAGGGCTTGGGGGATAAACACCAGCCCTTTGTAGGCTCGGCACACACGCTCGGCGATGCTGGTTTTACCGTTGCCAGGGGCGCCGTATAAAAACAGACCTTTGCCAGCGTTAATGGCAGGGCCTAAGGCGTTAAACATGGCCTCGCTCAGCACCAAGTCGCTAAAGGCTTGTTGCAAGTCGTGTACTTGAGGGTTTTCGGTGCGTAGGGTTTGGGCTTTAATGGCATCCACGTAACAGCTTAGCGGTACGGGTAACGCCCCTACGTAGGCACAGGCATTACGGGCAACCAAGGCTTTTTCTCGGCCAACATCCGTCAACACGTACAAAAAATCGCCCATGGGCATGGCTTGTTTGTGGGCAAGCAACAGGCGAGTTTTCAGCTCAAGCATGAGAGGTTCTAGCACGTTAAAGGGTAGCCCCATCAACTGTGCCAGCTCTCGGCAAGTCAGCTCGCCTTGGGCTAGGAGCCATTTGCCTACCATGTCCTCTATCGCTGTCATGGGTAGGCCTGTTTCGGCCAAACTAGCAAGGGGCGTTGGTAAGAAGGGCAAGTTAGCCACTTCGCTGCTGGGCAGGGCATCGGTCAGCTTTTGGTGGAGCTGTTCGCTTTGGGCTGTGGCCGTGGCGGGTTGCCAGTCGGTGGTCAGCGTCTCTGCTTCAGCAGCGGCTGGCCAAGGTGTCATGGTCATGGGCGTAAGGTCTCTCTCTACTCTCTCGCACCTGCCAGGGCATTGCTGTGCAATGCTTGGGCAAGCCATGCTGGGGGTAATCTCTCCGTGATAGCGTCTCTCTGTTAATAAGATGTGGCTGGTGGCTTTCCCGATCGTGATATCTGGTAGGGGTATCGGCCTGTACCCGTGACAACCACAGAGGTGTGTCTCACAGTGTTACAAAAGTATATACTATTTAATTTTTCAAGCCCCTCTGCCCTTCTTGTAAGGGAGGCCACAAAGAGCCTCCCTTTAGCAGGAACAGTCAACTTAAGTTAAATGAGCAACATTACACCATGGCGTAGGGCGTTCGAGTGATATACTCCGCTTGTTTGGCATCGTTCCACTGGCCAACGGGGCGTAGGTAGCCCACCACCCGAGAGTAGACCTCCGTCGCACCGCCACAGGTGGGGCAATGGGTGTGTTCGCCTACCAAATACCCGTGCTGTGGGCAGATGCTAAAGGTGGGCGTGAGCGTTAAGTACGGCACTTGGTAGCTGTTACACACACTGCGCACAAAGCCCTTTACAGCCTCAATATCGGTAGGGCTTTCGCCTAAAAACGCATGAAACACCGTGCCTCCCGTATAACACGCCTGCAACGCCTCTTGGTGAGCCAAGGCCTCCAGCGGGTCGGTGGTGGCATCCACAGGTAATTGCGACGAGTTAGAGTAAAACGGTGCGGGCGCGCCCTTACTTAAGCCCGCCAACCACGACCCATGATTGCCCACCTCGGCCTGATTGGCGCAAAGTATCTCGGGGTAAAGGCGTTTGTCGATACTGGCAAAGCGGTAGCTGGTGCCTTCGCCTGGGGTAGCTTCTAGGTTGTACAGGTTGCCCGTGGCCTCTTGGTACTCGCCCAAGCGTTCTCGCATAAAGGTGAGTACCCTTAGGGCAAAGGCGTGGCCAGCCGGGGTGGCAATGCCCTCGCCCAACAGGTTGAGGCAGGCTTCGTTCATGCCTAACAAGCCCACGGTGCTAAAGTGGTTAGCCCAATACTGGCCAAACCGCTCGTGGGTGGCCTTAAGGTAAAACGCCGAATAAGGATACAAGCCCTTGGCGGTCATGTCCTCAAGCAAGTGGCGTTTCAGCTCGAGGCTGGTTTTGGCGGTATCCATCAAGGCGGCGAGTTGTGCCATAAAGTCAGCTTCAGTACTGGCCAAATAGCCCAAGCGGGGCAGGTTAAGGGTGACGACCCCTACCGACCCCGTCAGGGCGTTGGCTCCAAACAAGCCCCCACCCCGCCGAGAGAGTTGGCGATTATCCAGCCGTAACCTACAACACATGGAGCGGGCATCCTCGGGCGACATCTCGGAGCCGATAAAGTTGGCGAAATACGGCACACCGTACTTGGCCGTCATCGCCCACAGGGCATCGTCGTTGGGGTTGTCCCAGTCAAAGTCTTCGGTAATGTTGTAGGTGGGTATGGGGAAGCTAAACACCCGCCCGTCGGCATCGCCTGCTTGCATCACCTCGCAAAAAAGGCGGTTAAACAAGGCCATCTCCTCCGCAAACTCGCCGTAGGTTTTAGCTTGAGGCACACCGCCTATAATCACGGGTTGGTCTCGGTACAGGGGCGAGGGGCGCAGGTCAAAGGTCAGGTTGGTAAACGGCGACTGAAAGCCCACCCGAGTGGGGACGTTAAGGTTAAAGATAAAGGCTTGCAGGGCTTGGCGCACCTCGGCCTCGGTTAGCTTGTCGTAATAAATAAAGGGGGCGAGCAGCGTATCAAAGTTAGAGAAGGCTTGCGCCCCCGCCGCTTCGCCTTGCAGGGTGTAGAAGAAGTTGACCACCTGCCCCAAGGCACTACTAAGGTGTTTGGCTGGCGTGCAGGCCACTTTGCCGCTCACGCCCCTGAAGCCCGTTTTCAGCAGATCCATCAAATCCCACCCAACGCAATAGACGGCGAGGCTGTTCAAGTCGTGTAAGTGTAAAGCTCCGCTTTTGTGGGCTTGGCGTACTTCGGGGGGATAGCTCTCGTTCAGCCAGTAGGTCTTGGT